>QHYS01000051.1 GCA_003223325.1 Acidobacteriota bacterium | reverse complement strand
TGCGACAAGCATTGCGAATCGCGTTATTAGGTGACTTCGATCCCCAGAAGCACTCCCATTGGGCGACGGAAGCAGCCCTGTTCCACACCGCATCCTGGCTCAGCTTCGACGTTGAGCCGCGATGGTTTCCCACCGAAGCGCTCGAAAGCCTGGACGCCCAGGATCGTCTCGCGCACTTCGATGGCGTCTGGGGCGCTCCCGGCAGTCCCTATCGGAGCTTCGTCGGCATGCTGCGCGGTATTGAGTTCGCTCGGCAGCGCGACTTGCCCTACTTGGGAACCTGCGGCGGATTCCAGTATGCGCTCATCGAATTCACCCGCAATGTGCTGGGTCTGCGTGATGCAGACAGCGCCGAGAATAGTTCAAATTCGCAGAATATTGTGATTACACCTGTCGCTTGCCCCTTGCCGCCACGCACGCCCGCAGGACCTCAGATGCATGGCGAAGATGCCGTTCATCCGGTCAAGGGCACGCTGGTGCATGACTTGTGCCGGTCGGACGCCATCCACGGCCAGTTTTTCTGTAATTTCGAAACGAATCCCGAATACGTGCCCCGATGGGAAGCGGCTGGATTGCGCGTCGGCGCGCGCGGGCCCCGCGGCGAAATGCGCGCCTTCGATCTCCCCAGCAGGCGCTTCTTCCTCGCCACGCTCTTTCAGCCGCAGCTTTCTTCCAGGGTCGAACAGCCCAACCCGATCGTCCTCGGATATCTGCGCGCTTGCGCCGAGTTCAGGGCCAGCAAAAAGGCCGCCATGGCTCGCAGCGTCTAAAACGGCCTCGTAAGAAAACGCAAATGCAGCGCATTTATCTCGATCATAACGCTACCACGCCCGTGCACCCCGCCGTGCTCGAGACAATGCTGCCTTATTTCGGTGCCGAATTTGGCAACCCCAGCTCTGCGCACCACTTCGGTCAACGGGCCAGGCAGGCCATCGAACAGGCACGCGAAGCCGTCGCGGCTACGATCGGCGCCCGTTCCTCCGAAATCGTATTTACGAGCGGCGGCAGCGAGGCCGACAACACCGCGATCTTCGGCGTCGTGGGGCATGCGCTGCGAGCGCACCAGAGATCCGCTGCGCCTGTGCACCTGATCACCACGGCCATCGAACACGACGCGGTTCTGAACACGTGCCGCGCTCTTGAAGCGCAGGGTGTTTCCGTCACTTATGTTCCCGTCGGCCCCGACGGAATCGTAAGCCCGGGTGCGATTCGCGCGGCGTTATGCACGGAGACTGCTTTGATCTCCGTCATGCGCGCAAACAACGAAATCGGTACGCTGCAGCCTATCGAGGAAATTGGAGAGATCGCGGCCGAAGCGGGCATCGTCTTTCACACCGATGCGGTGCAGTCGGTCGGCAAAGTTCCTGTCGACGTAAACCGCTTGGGCGTGAATCTCCTCTCTCTTTCGGCTCATAAATTTTATGGGCCGAAAGGAGCCGGCGCGCTTTTTGTGCGAAAGGGTGTGGAAATCGATCCGTTGCTCTACGGTGGACCAAACGAACGCGGGCGCCGGGCCGGAACTGAAAACGTCGCCGCAATCGTCGGTCTCGGCAAAGCCGCGGAACTTGTGCGCGCTGATTTGTCCGAAATCTCGGCCCAGGTCTCCGAATTGCGCGATTGCTTGGAACAGGGCCTGCTCGCGCGCATTCCCGGGGCTCGCGTCAATGGCGATCGCGCTCGGCGCGTGCCGAATACCTCGAACCTGATGCTGCCCGGCGTAGAGAGCGAATCTCTGGTCATCGCGCTGGATTTGGCGGGACTGGCTTGCTCGGCTGGCGCGGCATGCTCGTCCGGGGCCGTGGATCCTTCGCACGTGCTCACGGCCATTGGGCTGAACCCGGTGGAAGCGCGGGCCAGCCTGCGTCTGAGCGTGGGGCGCACGAGCACGCGTGAGGAGATCGACAGGGCGATCGAAATCATTGCGGCAGCGGTTGAGCGCCAGCGCAACGTCGGCTCGAGTCGCGAAGTCGCAGCGGCACAATGAATCCTGAGACGCATTCTCGCGAACTGACCGTCGTAGCCATGAGCGGCGGCGTCGATAGCTCGACCGTTGCGGCGATGCTGCACGAATCAGGCGCACCGGTCGTTGGCTTAACGATGCAGCTCTGGAACCAGCGCCGCTTTCCGGAACTCTCCCCGGGCGCAGCCGCGCCGCAGCGCTGCTGTTCGCTTGACGACGTCTATGACGCCCGGCGCGTTGCCGAGCATGTCGGCATTCCCCATTACGTCGTCAATTTCGAACGGCGCTTCGAGCAGACCGTCGTGCGCCCATTCGTGCAGGATTATCTGGCGGGCCGTACCCCGATTCCTTGCGCGCTTTGCAACAATCACGTGAAATTCGATCAGTTGCAGGTGACGGCACGGCAGATCGGCGCATCGCGCATTGCCACAGGCCACTACGCTCGCATCGAGCGGAACGCGCAAACGGGCCGGTACAATCTTTTGCGCGCCGTGGATCTCTCCAAGGATCAATCTTATTTTCTGTTTGGACTGACGCAGGGGCAGCTGGCTCATGCGGCATTTCCTCTGGGGACCTTCTCGAAACAGGCCGTTCGCGAGATTGCACGTCGCTCGCGTTTACCGGTGGCGGAAAAGCCGGAGAGCCAGGAGATCTGTTTTGTGCCCTCCGGAAACTACACGGATTTCATCAAGGCTTACCGCCACGAAAACAGCGAGCGAAGACTAGCGGAAGAAGAGAAAGCCAGCCGAGGGGACGACGGGGCAGGGGAACTTGTCACCACATCGGGCGAGGTTGTGGGCACCCATTCCGGGGTTCAGCATTTCACCGTGGGCCAACGCCGCGGCTTGGGAATTGCCGCGCCCAGGCCGCTCTACGTTTTGCAGATCGATCCCGATGCGAGGCGTGTCACAGTTGGCGAGGATAAGGAGTTGTGGGGCGATAGCTTCGAGGCTCGCGATATCAATTGGATTGCCTGGCCCAGTTTGGATAAGCCTATAGAGGCGAGCGTGAAGATACGTTATCGGCATGAGCCCGTACCGGCTCGCATCGAGCCGGTGGGCGCGACGACCGTGTGGGTCAGATTTCATGCGGCGCAGCGCGCCATAACGCCGGGTCAAGCTGCCGTTTTCTATCGCGGAGACGAAGTGCTCGGCGGCGGCTGGATCCGCTGACCGCACTAGTCGAAAAGCAGATTCCTCGTTGCGCCCCCCGAATATCCGACGGCTTGAGAGTTTAGCGGCGCTCCTCGGAATGACACCTTTCCCGCGGACCGTCGTCTGACTTCAGGGGCAAATGTAATGTGTTTGCCCCTGAGGTCGCCGCGGCGTGCGAATCATCTGTCTGGTTGACGCGCACAGGAAGAGAGATTCTTCGGGTGCCGAGGCGGACTCAGAATGACAAATGAAGCGGTTGGCGAACGGAATTCGCGGACGGGCTAAATGAAAAGTTCTTCGTCCTGCTGCTCGCTGAGTCCTTCGCCTCGGCGCCGTTGCCGCCCGCGGTAAAAATCCAGGCCAGTTTGAATTCCGCGCACGAGGGCGCTGAACGATTGCACCGGCCGCCATACCGTATTGCGGATACGCGCGCCGGTCTCTTCGACAGTCTCCAGCGCTCCGGTGAGGATTTGGTCGGCGTGCACAAGTTGCATGCGCAGGCGGTCTACGGCTTCAGTGAGCATGCGATCCACCCGCTGCACCTGACTGCGCGCGACTTGGGTGATCTCCGTAGCGTCGGAAATCATGCTGGAGATGCGCGGCTGCGCCTCTTCTACGATCGTTTGCAGCCGCGTAATTATCGGATTGATGCGCCTCTGAAGATCGTCAACGATCTGCTCCATGCGCCGGTTGATGCGGCGGAATTCCAGGAACATTGCGCCGAAAATCAGCATTTGCACGAACAGAGATACGGACGCGACGATGACGAAAAGAGGCATCACCCAGTTTGGCATCAAATTCGGCCCTACATTTCCTTGGATTTTTCGCGCTGATAAGCATCGCGGCCCGCGTCTACCGCGGCAGAGATGGACTCTTTCTGCCTGACGGCAACTTGCTTGCCGCGTTCCACTAGATCCTCGGCTCTTTCCCGCAACTCGCGAGCCTTGCGCTGAGCATATTCCTTGCCTTCTTCGGCCCTCTGGCTCAGATACTCGCGGGTTTCGTCGCCGGATTTGGGAGCAAAGAGAATGCCAACAAAGGCGCCGATCCCGAGGCCTACCATGAAGTAACTGATTTTGGATCCGGTGCTATCGCCCATTCGACTAACCCCCCCGTGCGGCTCAACCTAACACACCCATTTCTTCGATGCAAGAAAGCGTAGCAAAGGATACATCAGGCTGCCGGGTCCGGTTTTTGTGCACTGCTGCTGAGTTGATTTCCATGAAGATGTTCGGCGATGCGCGCGGCAACCGGCCGCGATACCACCCGGGAGAGGTCTTCGGCACTGGCCAGTCGCAGGCGGGCGATGCTTCCAAATTCTCGCAGCAGCTTCTGCACGGTTCGCGAACCGACGCCGGGAATTTCGTCGAGTTCCGCTTTCAAGGTTCTGCGAGAGCGGCGTTGCCGGTGAAAACCGACGGCGAAGCGGTGCGTTTCGTCGCGGACCTGCTGAATCAGATGCAGCAACGGCGAATGTCTTTCCAAGCGGATCGGTTCGTCCTCCTGGCCGAGGATGAACAGAATCTCTTCCTGTTTGGCGATTGCCGCCACCGGCTGATTGATGATTTCCAGCTTTTCCAAGGCTTGCGCGGCGGCGTGGAGTTGTCCCAGCCCGCCGTCAATGAGAATCAGGCCGGGCATTTCTTTTTGTTCGCTCTGCACGCGGCGGTAGCGGCGTTCCAGCACTTCGCGCATGCTGGCGAAATCGTCGTTACCCCATTCTCCGCGAATGATGAACTTGCGGTAATCGGATTTACGCATGCACCCGTTTTCCCAGACCACCATGGAGGCGACGGTGTCGGTGCCCTGAAGATGGGAAATATCAAAGCTCTCGATGCGTCTGGGAGGAGCGGGAAGGTTCAGAGCGGACTCCAGAGCCTCGGCAATGGCTTTTGAGTTGGGCTTGAGCACACGGAAGCGCTGCTCGAAAGAATGGCGCGCATTTTTTTCCACCAAATCCAGGAAGGCGTGTTTCGGGCCGCGTTGCGGCACGGCGATCTCCACATGGCGGTAGGGCAGGTTCAGGGTTTCGGCGCGCTCGGAAAGGATTCCTTCGAGCAACTGGTGGTCCTCGAAATCGCGCATGACGTGAATCGCTCGCGGGAGATAGGCAGCGTCGAGGTAAAGCTGTTTGAGCACCGAGGGAAGAAATTCGTCGGGATCGAATTGGTCGAGGTCTTCCCAATAAAAGTCGCGGCGATCGACCACGCGGCCCGCGCGAATATGAAAGAGATTTACGGCGACCTGGGGAGGCTCGGCATACCAAGCGAGCACGTCGGTGTCGTCGCCGGCAGCAGCGGCGATCTTTTGGCGCTCCTCGATCTCTTCGAGAGTGTGGAGGAGGTCGCGGTAGCCCGCGGCCTGTTCATAGCGCTGTCCTTCGGAGGCTTGCATCATGCGAGCGCGGAGGCTGACCAGCAGATCGTGGCGGCGGCCTTCCAGAAAGGTGCGCGTGTCCCGCGCCGCCTCTGCGTATTTCTCGTCCGAAACAAGACCAGCAACGCAAGGGCCCCAGCATCGCTGAATGTAATATTGCAGGCAAGGGCGCGGATGTTGTCTCGTCAGGTCCACCGTACAAGAAGGAATGCGGAAGTGTTTGTGAATGAAATGAACGATGCGGTAGGCGAGGCTGTGCGGGAAAAAGGGGCCGAAATAGATCGAGCCGTCTTTGCGCAGCCGGCGCGTCACGTAGACGCGGGGGTATTTTTCAAATGCGGTGAATCGGATGTAGGGATAGGTCTTGTCGTCCCGCAGCAGTACATTGAATTTCGGCTGATACTGCTTGATGAGATTATTTTCGAGCGCCAGAGCTTCACGTTCGTTATCGACGACGATGTAGTCCACATCGGCAATTTCCCGCACCAGCGATCCGGTCTTCGCATCGGCCCCTCTCGTTTCCAGGAAATAGGAACGCACGCGCGACCGCAGCGCGCGGGCCTTGCCGACGTAGAGAATGCCGCCGAGCGCGTCCTTGAAAAGATAGACACCGGCGTCATGGGGAAGATTGGCGACTTTTTCCCGGAGTTCCATGGACGGAGTTACAATTGTCAGCAGGGGAGTTCCCGACGGCCGGGAATCTCGTGCCGCAGGCAACATTCATGATAGCAAAGCGAATCACACCTGCGAAAACCATGCGAAGCGCGTGGCATCGAATGCATGTCATGAAAGTGGTTTTCGCGGTAATCGCAGCGCTACTGGTTTCATGCTTTGCCGCGAGGCCGGCCGCGGCTCAGGAATCCGCGCTCGACAAAGGGCCGGCGCCGCCATACACGGATCCGGAACCTCCGCTTGCTCCTACCGAGCCTACGTACGATCCGTTGCGAGCGGATAAAAGCGTCGAGATCGGCACGTTCTACCTGAAACGCGGAAACTACGACGCGGCGATCGAGCGTTTCCAGGATGCCACGCACTTTCAGCCGAAGTTAGCGCGGCCGTACTCTCTTCTGGGAGAGGCCTACGAGCGAAAAGGAGAAGTGGATAAGGCCTTGGCTGCTTATCGAAAGTATCTGGAAGTTTATCGCACCGCACCCGACCGCGAGAAAATCCTCAAACACATCGAAAAGCTGGAAAGCCAATCCGGGCATGCGCCCTCGAAACAAAAGTCAGGGTAAACGGTCGAGAAACTTCCGGGCGCGGTCGTAATTTGCATACCGCTTTTCTTCCAGCCGAAATCTCAAGGAATGGGCTTCGATCCCGCATCGAGCCGCGCGCAGTGGATGCTTCACGTGGAGCATTTCGTGGAAGAGCACGTATTCGACGGCGTAGCGCGGTACGGAGGATCGGTCCAGCCAGCGGCTCATAACGATCTGATCGAGCGCCGGATCGAAGCAGCCGAATTGTGCCCGCCAGGTCCGGTTGCTCCAGCCAAGCCTCGGACGATGCAGCCGCCCGCCGAAATACCGCCGGTTGAGGCCGGTGAACATCGGCGCGAGATCGTAAATGTGTCCGCGAGGTCCGGTCTGGACGCGGCGGCCTCGGGCGCAGCGAAGCGCGGCAACGCGCCGCCGAGTCCGTGGCAAGAGGACAAATTGGCGATAGGCGCCAAGGATTTCGCTGGGCGCGCGCCGCCGATAAATGCGCGACAGGAGAATCGCCGCGGCCGATTCCAGAACCGCCGAGGGCGCCCCGCGCAAGGCATCCGACAAGCGCACGTGAGCGGCTTCTTCTCGCAGGCGTATGGTGTGCATCAAATTGGCGTAAGGATAAAATTCCACTTCAAAGCGCGGCGGACGCCCCCGGCAACCCAAACGCGTATAAACCCTTTGAAAGATCGCGGCGCCTCCGGAAACGGGACTGGGACGTTCGGATGCGCGTCTCATTGCGGTCTGCGACGCACCGGAGGCGGAGCATTCTCTTTGATGGCCTCCGCCGCGTCCCTGATAGCGTCGTTGGTAGCGTCGATGGCGTCATTCAGATTGTCTTTGTAGGACCCCACGGCCTGACCTTTCGCGGATAACTCTTTCAAGTACGTCAGAAATTCGGGCGCGCGGCTTTGCATTTCCTTGATCGCATCGCGGATGTCCTGCTGCTTATTGACTCCAAGCTGAATCAAGTCCGAACTGTCATCGATGCAGCCGGCATAAGCATTGATCAGAGCGTTGATGCGCTCTTCGCGGTGCAATTCGCCGGGATGGGCGAATTCGTACTGCAGCTTCTTGATGCGATCGGCGGCGAAGGAGATGAACAGCTTGATCCGCTCCGAAGTGGTTTCCGCATCACGAATCTTGTCCGCTTCGGACTCCGACAGATAGTCCTTCTTTTGGGCGAAATCCGGAGAGACGGCGGCAGCGAGTCCGGAGGCGCATAGAAATGATGCAAGCACGAACGGCAGAGCACGCATTGCGGTCTTCATCATGGATCTCCTTTCTTTGATCGTCTATCGCCTAAGGTCGGAAAGAGCGCCTCGATAAGGGAATTTTGGGACTTGGTCAAATCCGAGCGCACCGCCTGGAACCAGGGCCTCTTATCCAGCGGAAGCTGAAGGATCAGTTCATCGATGCGCCGAAGCGTTTCGCGAAGGCTGATTTGCAGCTCTTTGAAGCCGGCGGGGTGCTGCTCCGCATTCACGCCAGTGGACGAGAGCGCCTGAACCGTGCCCTCCACCTGGTCGCGGTAGCGCTCGAGGTCAGCAAGAGACTGCTCCTCTCTATCTGCCTTTAAATCCGCGCGTGCCTGGTCAATCTCGAGGCGACCCCACTTGGCGAGTATTTTGGCCTTGGCCACGGGATCACGTTCTAATTGAAATTGCGCCTCATACTTCTCGCGCGATTCCTGCTCGGCAGCGGTAACACTCAGGCAGGCGCAAAGGGCGACGCTCGTCATGATTAAAAGGGAACTGAAAAATCTGTGGCCATGACGGGGAGGCCGAGCCAGTCTTGTAGAGCGAAAGCACCACCCAGTCGCGATACGAAGCTGCTCTTTGTTCCGTAGCAAAGGCGCACATCTGCGTTGCGGCGAAAGCTCAACCTGGAGGTAGACTTTCGCCGCTCCGTAACCTTTCCGCGATGAGGACACGTTCGCGGGGAAGAGGGTGCCTTTCCCTTGCAATTATTTCCTCGGACCTCTGCCTAACTCGCGCAGCAGAAGTTTCAGCCGCGCTTGCGCCTGGAATTCTTGGTCGGGACGTTCGCCTCGATCCAATTCGAGAAACTTTTGATATGCGGCGGCGGCTTCGGGTTTCCGCCTTAGTTTATCGCACGACAAGGCGCGAAAAAACCAGTCTAGCGGGGCCGGTGTTTCGCGTTGTGCAAGAAGATCCAGAGTGGAAAGCGTGGCCTCGTACTGGGCAGCCAAGTAGTAGACACCAACGAGCTGGCGTAGGGCATCGGAATTCGCCGGCGCTAATTCGAGAGCGCGCAGCAATTCCTTTTCCGCCGCGGGGTAATCATGCAATTCCATTTTTGTCCGGCCCATCCAGAGATGTAGTTGAGCATCGTCGGGCGAAGCGGATAGCACTCTCTCGAACGAGGAATTGGCTTCGGTCCACTTCTTCTGCTGCAGATAGATGCTGCCGCGAAGCTTGAGAGATTCAGCGGCGGGCACCTCGCCCTGGTCGAGCCGATCCAACTCTCTGAGGGACTCGTCGAAGCGGTTCAGATCCTGCAAGGCCACGGCGCGCTCGAAGCGGGCGTGGCGGTCATCGGGGACCTTCTGCAGATAATCGACGAGGAGGTCAACGGCCTCGGCGGTCTTCTGCTGGCGGAGCAGGGATTCGGCCAAGCCGAGTCGGCCAGGCGCGGAATCGGGCCTGAGAGCGAGTAATTGGCGAAAATCAGATTCGGCGGCGGAGGTTTGCCCGCCGGCTAGCAGTGTCCGTGCGAGCGCAAAGAGAACGGCATCGTCCTTGGGTACAAGCGCCGCTGCGGCGCGATATTGCTCGATGGACTCGGAACGCTTGCCACTGCGTTCGAGGGCCTCTCCCAACAGATAGATCGGGCGGTCCTGATCGGGCAAAAGTTCCGTGGCACGCCGAAGAGATTCGGCTGCCACGGCAGGATCGGAGTCGAGCAGCGCGATTCCCAGGTTCAAATACGCCGGGGCGAGATTGGGGTCGAGCGAAATGGCCTTGCGATACTCGGCGATGGCTTCTGGATTTTTCTTCAGACCAGAATAGGCGAATCCAAGTTCAAAGTGAGGGAGTGCATCGCTGGGTTTGGCGGAGGCGATTTTTTCAAGCAAAGGAATGGCAGCGGCGAAGTCCTTGTGGTCGAGCGCGTCTTGGGCCTGTGCGAGCAGCGGCGCGAGAGCGTCTGCGCTCGGGCTGGAACTTTGCTGTGGTTTTGGTTGCAAAGATCGCGAGCCTAGTGATGCTGAGCGAGGGCCCTGCCGAGGTGCCGCCCAGCCGTGCGATGACAGGGAAAGAGCAACCAGGGCGAGCTCGACGAGATTTCGATTAGCTCTTCGTCCGCCCGAGGCGGACTAATGTCGCGGCTAAAGCCGCGACCCACAAAACGCTGGACCCCCTCTTCGCACAAAATGCGAAGGATGGAGCAACCGAAAAGGCGAAAGCAGATCCATCGGGCTTCCACCCCAGCACCGTGAAACCGACGCGTGCCGGGGACCCGGTCGCGCCCTCGGGATGAGGGCATTCGGGGCGATTAGTGTCGCGTTTCAAGACCGCGACCCAGAGAATTCGCAGGGGAAGACTGCCGCGCTGAAGGCCGGGTGTGAGTCGTACACGCGCTCGGTTTAAACCCTCGGTCGGCGTGTTAGCCGTTTGCAACGGTGTTGCTTTTGGAAGAAAGCCGCGGGTCGCCGCGGCCGCTATTGTGATTCTTGAGCGCGCGGGCGAGATATTTGCCGGTGTAGGAGTGCGCGTTGCGCGCGACTTGCTCGGGAGTTCCCGTGGCTACGATCGTGCCTCCCTGGGCACCGCCTTCCGGACCTAAATCGATCAGCCAATCAGCGGATTTGATGATGTCCAAATTGTGCTCGATGACCACCAGTGATGCTCCGCCGTCCAGGAGTTTGCGGAAGGCCGTCAGAAGCTTCTGAATATCGTCGAAGTGCAATCCGGTAGTCGGTTCGTCGAAAATGTAAAGAACGCCGGGATTCGCGGTGTGAATGAGGTGAGCGGCGAGCTTCAGCCGCTGCGCTTCGCCTCCGGAAAGCGTGGTGGCAGATTGACCCAAGCGCAGATATCCCAGACCTACCTCATCGAGGACTTTGAGTTTAGAAATCACGCGCGGCACGCCGGCGAAGAAGTGCAAGGCCTCGCGCACCGTGAGGCCAAGGAGTTCGTGGATGTTTTTATCGCGATAACGTACTTCTAACACGGCGCTCTTGAAGCGAGTGCCGCGGCATTCCTCGCAGATGAGCTCGACATCGGCGAGAAATTGCATCTCCACGGTGACCGTGCCATCGCCCTGGCAGAAGCCACGCCGCTTAGCGTCGGGCGTAGCCGCGAAGGCCTCGCGTATGGAATCGAAGGCCTTCAGGTAGGTGGCGGGGTTGGAGCTCGGAGTGCGGCCGATCGGAGATTGGTCGACCAGAACAATTTGTTCGAGGAGCGTATCGCCCTCGATACGGTCGCACAGTTCCTTGAAATTGACACCGGCGCGCTTGGCTTCGAGTGCTTTGTAGAGGACGTCATAGATCAGCGTGGATTTGCCGGAACCGGAGACACCGGTCACGGCGACCATAGTGCCTAGCGGGAACATGACGTCGATATTGCGCAGGTTATGCGCGCGCGCGCCGAATATGCGCAGAACACGACGAGAAGGTTTGTGGCGCAGCGAAGGAACGGGAATGCGCAGTTCGCCGCTGAGATAGCGCGCCGTGAGGGAGTCCGGAGCATTGAGGAGATGCTGGCGCGGGCCGCAGAAAAGCAGCTTACCCCCCAACTCGCCGGCGCCGGGTCCAAGATCGAGTGCGTAGTCTGCGGCGGCGATCGTTTCGGCATCGTGTTCGACCACGAGGATGGTGTTTCCTAAGTCGCGGAGGCTTTTGAGAATTTCGATCAGCCGGTGCGTATCGCGGGGATGCAGGCCAATGGAAGGTTCATCGAGCACGTAGAGAGCGCCCACCAACTGAGAACCCAAGGACGTGGCGAGCTGGATGCGCTGCGCTTCGCCACCGGAAAGGGTGGAGGTAAGGCGATCGAGAGTGAGATATTCGAGTCCCACTGGGTCTAAAAAGCGAAGCCGCTGCTGAATTTCCTGCAGAATCCTGTCGGCTATGGCCGCCGCCTCGGGCGCCAACTCGAGCGAATCAAAGAACCGGCGCGCTTCGGCAATCGTCAGCGAGCAGACTTCGGTAATTGATTTTCCATGGATGCGCACCGCGCGAGCCTCGGCGCGAAGCCGCGTGCCTCCGCAGTCTGGGCAGGTGGCATAACCTCGGTAGCGGCTGAGGAAGACGCGAACATGCAACTTGTACTTCTTTCTCTCAAGCCAAGCAAAGAAGCCTTTAACTCCAGGAAATCCTGCGTCGCGATCGCCTTCGATGATGCTTTCTCTCTGTTCGACAGTAAGCTCACGGAAAGGCACATCCAAAGGAATTCCGCGCGTGCGGGCGAACCTTTTGAGGTCCTGCCAAAGCGGGCGATAACGAGGCTTGGTCCAAGGCTGAATAGCGCCTTCGTTAATGGACTTGCCGCGATCGGGGATGACTAAGTCCAGATCGAAATCGATGGTATTGCCAAATCCCTGGCAACGCGGGCAGGCGCCGTAGGGATTGTTGAACGAAAACAAGCGCGGCTCAGGCTCCTGATACACGAGGCCGCATTTCTTGCACTCAAACCGATCGCTGAAGACGAGACGGTCGGGCAGGGGACTGGGCGCCGAATCGGGCGCGACGTTGGTTTCTGGCGGCATTTCTGAGGGTGCTTCTGGGGGCAGAAACTCCAGGATGGCTTCTCCCTTGCCTTCGCGGAAACAGATTTCGACGGAATCGGCCAGGCGCGAACGGATTTCCGACGATACGGCGAGGCGATCCACCAGCACGTAGATCGGTTGCGAGAAATCGAGGTCGAGAAGAGTTTCAGGAGAAGAGAATGCGTGGACCCGGCCTGCTTGATAAAGGCGGTTGAATCCACGCTTCTGAAGATCGAGCAAGGCTTGCTGGACGCTCTCCGGTGCCGGGGGCGTGGGACGCGCCACCTTCCGCGAGGCCGGCTTTTTAGCGGCTTCAGGAAGGACAAGGCGGTAGAGAACGTAGAATCTGAGGCCTGGTTCGAGCGCCAGGACGCGCATGGTGACAGAATCGATGGTATCGCGGCAGACTTCATTGCCGCAGCGCGTGCAGAACGTGCGGCTGGCGCGGGCATAGAGCAGGCGCAGGTAATCGTAAATCTCCGTGGCGGTCGCGACGGTGGATCGTGGGTTGCGAGTGGCATTCTTTTGTTTGATGGCGATGGCCGGGGCGATGCCGGAAATCTCGTCGACATCGGGCTTTTCAATGCGCTCGAGGAATTGCCGCGCGTAGGCGGAGAGCGATTCGATATAGCGCCGCTGACCTTCGGCATAGATGGTATCGAAGGCCAGGCTAGATTTTCCCGATCCCGATACGCCCGTGACCACGGTTATGGCGTTGTGAGGGATCTCCAGACTGATGTTTTTGAGGTTGTGTACTCGCGCCCCGGTAACGGCAATGAACGCGGGTTCGTCCTTAATTTCGGGCTTATCTTCGAGCTTATCTGGCACGGGGTCCTGCATAGCCGGAATTTTTGGGGAAACCTAAACGAAAAATTATACGACGCGCGGGGGGGAGCGGCAAATCGCACGCAAGCACAAGCGACTTTTTTCATTTCAGCGCGTGAGTTCTCGCGCTCAACAGGCGCGTGCCGGACCCCGGGTGCGCCCCGCCCGACGGCCAAGCCGAAGAAACGGCAGGCGGCCAATTCGCTCAGAAGAACAAGGGCGAGGGGTCTTGCAGCTCTGACGGTCGGGCAACAACGCGCGCCAATTTGCTCGGAATGAGACCAACAGGGGCTCAGCTCATGCAAGCTATTTCCGTCATACTGGTTGGCTCGCACTTCGGAGGCAGGGATGGCGTTTTCTAGAATTGTGTGGGTGGTGCTCGATAGCGTGGGCATTGGCGCCCTGCCCGACGCCGAGCAATATGGTGATGCGGGCCGGAATACTCTAGGGCACATCGCGCAGTCCCGGCCGCTCGCGATTCCAAATCTCGTTCGGCTAGGGCTCGCGAATATCGAGCCGCTAGCGCACTTATGGCCGGCTAGCGCGCCGAGCGGCTGCTTTGGCAAGGGCGCCACGCGGTCGCCCGGGAAGGATACGACGACGGGTCATTGGGAGATGGCTGGAATCTGGTTGGAGCGGGCGTTTCCGGTGTACCCGGATGGCTTTCCGCCGGAAATCATGCAGGCATTCGAGCGCGCTATCGGGCGCAAGACGCTTGGCAATAAGCCGGCGAGCGGGACGGAGATTCTGAGAGAACTGGGCGCCGAGCACATGCTCACGGGGTACCCGATCGTATACACCTCTGGCGACAGCGTGTTCCAGATCGCTGCGCACGAAGATGTCGTTCCGGTTGCGGAGCTTTACCGCTACTGCGAAATTGCACGGAACATTCTGGATGGACCTCACCGCGTGGGCCGAGTGATCGCCCGGCCGTTTACGGGTGCGCCTGGAAATTTCCGGCGCACGGAACGGCGACACGACTACGCGGTAGAACCACCTGGGCCGATGTTGCTGGACGTGCTAGCGGAGCGCAGCGTTCCTCTCTTGGAGATCGGAAAGATCCACGATATCTATCATGGTCGCGGAAAGGGAGCCTGGGTATCCACAAAAAACAATGCGGACGGGATGAAGCATTTGTGCGGGGCTTTGGCGGTGCAGCTGGGCGGCTTGGTTTTTGCGAACCTGGTCGATTTCGATATGCTGTACGGTCACCGCAAAGACGCGGAGGGATTTGCGCGGTCGCTCGAGGAGTTCGACTATCAGCTTGGGTCATTGCTCCTAGGCTTGGAGAAATCCGATCTGCTCATGATCACCGCGGATCATGGCTGCGATCCCGATCCTCGCTGGCCGACGACCGACCATTCTCGGGAATACGTGCCGATTTTGGCGTACAGCCCGGGAGGGCAGCAGGGCCGGGACTTGGGCGTGCACGCAACACTGGCGGATATGGGACAGACGGTGGCGCGCAATTTCGGCGGAGAGATTCCCCACGGCACGAGCTTTCTCGCAGAATTAGAAGCAGCGACAACCTGATTCGCAGTTCCTGGATCAGCCTAGAGCGGAACGTATTCCAAGGCGGATCCCTCGCTCACGATGTTCTCACTCGGGATGACCATTCTGATCGGATGATCAATTTCCGGCGCCAGCGGTGAGGGCGGGCCCGCGCGCGTAGTATCCGGTGCGGGTGCGCACCTGAAGCTTGCCATAGCCGCGCGGGGGAGCAACGCTGATCTGCACGGTGCGATAGGTGCCGTCGCGGGCCAAGTTAGTGGGGTAATAGGCTACGGTGTACTGATTGCGGATATCACGGGCAATTTGCGAGCAAATGGCTTCGGTGTCCCCAACGTTTTCGGGGAAGAAGGCTAGCCCGCCGGTTGAGGTGGCCAGTTCGGTGAGCGCGCGTTGGGCCTTTTTCATGTCGCCCCGGTTGTGCTTGATATCGTCATCGCTGAAGATTCCGACCGAATAAATCAAGGCGTCGGAGCGCTGGGCCTCCTGTACAACGTTGGCCAGGGTGCGGCGGCTGGCGTTGTCCACGCCGTCGGTCACCACCAGGAGCACTTTCTTGTCCTTCGCTCCCTTCTTCAGATGATCGAGGGATCCGATCACGGCATCGTAGAGCGCGGTACTGCCGCGGGCGTCAATGCGCTCCAGGGCATCTCTCATTTCATTGACGTCGCTGGTGAAGTCGTGGACCGTGTCCAGATAAAAATCATCGTTGAAGTTAACGACAAAGGCCTCATCCTGAGGATTGCTCGTTTTCACCAGCGTCAAAGCAGCGGCGTTTACCTGGGGCCGTTTGTCGCGCATGCTGCCGCTATTGTCGATCACCAAGCCCATGCTTACAGGCACATCTTCCTGGCTGAAGACCGAGATTGTCTGGTCGGTCTTGTCTTCCATGACGCGGAAATCACTCTGCTTCAGGCCGGGGACGAACTGGCCGCGATCATTCACGACGGAGACGTGCAGGACGACCAGATTTACGTCCTTCTTGATCGAATAGTCCGGGCCCTCCAAGGGAGCTTGTGGGGCAGTAGGCTGCGAGGGGCGCTGGGCGTAAACCGGAGCCGCCGAGATTGCGGCTGCAACAACCAGCGTGAACGCGGAAAGCCTATTGAGCCGGGGCGTAGTATCCGGTCTTGGCGTAAACGTTGAGAGGCGGTAGCCCTTTGGGCGCAAGCAGCTTAACTTTGATTTTTCGCCAGGTGCCGTTGTGACGCGCATCGCTTGGTTTATATCCGAGGACATATTGGTTACGCAACTCCATTCCAATCTTGGCGGCGATATCGGGCAAATCGCCTAGGCTCGAGACGGGAAAGACGCGACCACCCGTCATTTCGGCGAGTTCGGAAAGCAGGCTGGGTCCGTAGCGCTCCTCGGTGGTTCGCCCCATATCGTTGACATCGAAAACTCCCATGGCGTAGAGCTGGCAATCTGCTTCCTTTAGGAAGTTCCGGATGTCCGCTTCGTTATAGCGACTATGATTATCGCCCCCATCCGAGATGATGAGCAAGGCACGTTTGCCGTTCTTTGCACCCCTCATCTGGCTCAAGCCGAGATAAATGGCATCCAGAAGGGCGGTGCGACCCTTGGCGATGGTGAACATCATGCGATTCTCGAGTTCCTCGATGCTGGAGGTGAAGCGGCTGGTTAGCTCCGCGCGATCATTGAAGCTGACTAAAAAAAACTCGTCGCGTGGATTCGCGGTGCGCAGAAACTGAATGGCGGCCTGGCGGGCTTTATCAACCTTGTCTGCCATGCTGCCGCTCATATCGAAGATCAAGCCAATGGAAATGGGAACGTCTTCGCTGGAGAAGGCAGAGATTTCCTGTTCAATACCATCTTCGTAAACGCGAAAGTTCTCCTTGTCCAGGCCTGTCACCAGCCGACTATAGGGGTCTGTGACGGTCACGTTGACCAGGGCCATCTCGACATTCATCTTGATGCCGGCGGATTTCTTGATATCTGGTTCGTAGGATTGATTCGGCGCTTCGGGGCCGGTTATCTGTGCAAATGCAGGGGCTGTAAACAGGATAAGTAGGAGGACAGCCAAGTATGGCAGCCGTTGTCCCTTCCCTTTTGCCATGAGCAACCCCCTCCCAAACCTGGCCGGGCGGCTGCGGGGTAAGTCCGGGCTATTTTAGCATTAGATACGGCCTGTGCAAGGCTGCGCTTGTTGTAGGTAGCCTCAGCTATCACTGTAGCGATGACCTGCACCGGCGAGCACCGCAGCCAAGACGATGAACGGAGTTCGCGCCGCTTATGCTAGCATCGTCGCGACGGGCATCAACAATTGAGATGAAATAAAAACAAGACAGAGACAATCTAAAGTCCGGATCAGAATCAACGACGAACCTGTTCACGATGAAAGTTCTGGCTGTGATTCCGGCACGTTATGCATCGACCCGCCTTCCCGGCAAGCCGCTCATTTCTATCGCGGGAAAGCCGATGATCGAGAGGGTGTGGGAACGAGTGCGTCGTGCCAGTTTGGTCTCGGGAGTCATCGTAGCCACGGACGACGAGCGAATCGCTAAGGCAGTGAAATCATTCGGCGGGGAGGCTGTGCTCACGCGTGCCGACCATCGCTCCGGCACGGAACGCGTGGCTGAAGTGGCCGTCGCCCACCCCGATGCGGAGATTCTGGCCAACGTGCAGGGCGACTTGCCGCTGATCGAGCCTGACGCCATTGATGCTGCCATCGAAACAGTCCGCGGCGACGAGGATGTGAGATTGGGGACGCTGGCCGTGCCCATCACCAATCCCGCCGAGATTATGGATCCGAACGTCGTGAAGACCGTTTTGGACTTGAGAGACCGAGGAGGGCCCGTTCGCGCAAAACATTTGAAGCATCTGGGACTCTACGTTTTCCGCCGGGAGGCTCTTCTGGAATTTGCGACCTTTCCGCAAGGGGATCTGGAGCGCATCGAACAGCTCGAGCAGCTTAGGTGGCTCGAGAACGGCTATCGCATTCGGGTCGCGGAAACAGAATACAAATCCGTGGAAGTAGATACACCGGAGGATGTCAAGCGGGTAGAACAGGCTTTGGCGGGCGGCGCGGGCGGCGCCGCGGCGCGTTGACACGCCGCGGCAGTTCTCCGTAAAATGCGTTGTACACCTACTCTCCCAGGAGGCAAAAGACAGTTTCGCGCCCGGCAGGCGACTTTAGCGGGGCGTAACCTGCGCGGATGGGTCCGAAGTATATCTTTGTAACCGGCGGTGTGGTTTCCTCCCTTGGCAAGGGCGTCGCCGCCGCGTCGATCGGCTGCCTGCTGGAAAGCCGGTGCCTTCGAGTCACTCTACAGAAATGCGATCCCTACTTGAACGTCGATCCCGGGACCATGAGTCCTTACCAGCACGGCGAAGTTTACGTCACCGATGACGGTGCGGAAACCGATCTGGACCTGGGACACTACGAACGGTTTACCTCGGCCAGGCTCACGCGCGATAACAACTGGACTACGGGCCGCATTTACGAAGCGATCCTTTCGAGGGAGCGGCGCGGCGATTTTCTGGGCAAGACCGTGCAAGTAATTCCGCACGTTACCGACGAGATCAAGGCGGCCTTTCGCAAGGTCGCGCACGACGTCGATGTAGTGATTGTCGAGATTGGCGGCACGGTGGGAGACATCGAGTCGCTGCCGTTTCTCGAGGCTATTCGCCAGATGCGCCTGGAGCTTGGGGCCGAAAATACGATTTTCGTGCATGTTACGCTGGTGCCCTTCATAAGCACGGCGGGCGAACTCAAGACCAAACCGACGCAGCACAGCGTGAAAGAGATGCTGAGTATCGGCATTCAACCCGACCTCTTGCTCTGCCGCAGCGATCGCCCTTTGCCACGCGAGATGAAGGCAAAAATTGCTCTCTTCTGCAATATACCGGAGCAGTGCGTAGTGACGGCGCGCGACGTGGATACCATCTACGCCGTGCCAGCGAGTCTGGCGGCCGAAGGGTTAGACGAGCAAATTCTCCGGCTTCTGAAGTTGGACGCGGCGCCACGGGACATGAGCCGCTGGCTCGGGCTGCTGGAAAACATGGAGCACCCGCGGGGCGAAGTGCGCATTGGCGTGGTGGGCAAATATGTGGCGTTGGAGGACGCCTACAAGAGTTTGCGCGAAGCTTTGATGCATGGGGGATTACCGCATCACCTGCGCACGGTGATCGAATGGATCGAGGCGGAAGAGATTGATTCGCTGGAAACTGCAGCACGCCGGCTGGCGCGCGTCGACGGCATTCTCGTGCCGGGCGGTTTCGGGAAACGCGGCATTCAAGGCATGATTTTCGCGATTCAGTACGCACGGGAGCAAAAGGTTCCTTACTTTGGCATCTGTCTGGGAATGCAGTGCGCGACGATTGAGTATGCACGTAATGTCGCCGGGCTCGCAGACGCTAACAGCACCGAATTCGATGCGCACACGCCGCACCGCGTGATTTACAAATTGCGCGAACTGCTTGGAGTCGATGAGATGGGCGGCACCATGCGATTGGGGGCGTGGCCATGCCACATTGAGCCCGGTTCTTTCGCATTCCGTGCATACGGTGCGATGGATCTCAGCGAACGCCATCGGCACCGCTATGAGTTCAACCGCGATTATGAACAGCGATTGACTGCTGCGGGTCTGCAAATCACAGGACGCACGCCGGATGGCTCCTATGTGGAAATCGTTGAAGTGGCCGATCACCCCTGGTTTTTGGGCTGTCAATTTCATCCGGAGTTCAAATCGAAACCTCTGGCCCCGCATCCGTTGTTCGCCGCATTCGTGGGAGCGGCGAGCCATCGCGAATCCGCGGATCGCGTCGTGGCCGCGGAACGCTTGCCTGCAGCAGTTCAAGCCGCGAAACAAAGCTAGCGACCTTTCCTTCCGCAAAGCGCGGATTGCAAATCCGCAGCGTCCCGCATAGGCTTAGACTCCCGATGAACGCAAGCAGTTTAGAATCCTGAGGAGCCCGGAAGTTCACTTGCCGCTTCTTCGATCGATTTCTATTGGCGCCTTCCGCGTCGGTGCCGGCGAGCCGCTGGTTCTGATCGCCGGACCGTGCGTAATTGAGAACGAGAGGCACGCTATGAAAATGGCGGAGCGCCTGGTGAAAATAGCGGCAAAGGGCAAAGTTCCATTGATTTTTAAGGCCTCTTACGACAAGGCGAACCGCTCGTCGCTGCGCTCGTTCCGCGGGCCCGGACTGGCAGGGGGGGTCGAAATCCTACGCAAAATCAGAGATCGCTTCCGAGTGCCGGTGCTGACTGATGTCCATGAGCCTGCTCAAGCGCGCGCGGCGGCCGAGGTTTGCGACGTGCTCCAGGTACCTGCTTTTCTTTCACGCCAGACGGATTTACTGATCGCCGCGGGAGAGACGGGGCGAGCGGTGAACCTGAAGAAAGGGCAGTTTTTGTCACCCTGGGAGATGGCCAACGCCGTAGAAAAAGTGAAGAGTACGGGAAACAACAGCGTGATGATCACGGAGCGAGGCGTCTGTTTCGGATACAACAATCTGGTTGTGGATATGCGTTCGTTTCCCATCCTGGCCAAGACCGGATGCCCGGTTGTGTTTGACGTGACGCATTCCGTACAGTTGCCGGGAGGGCAAGGCAAATCCAGCGGAGGACAGCCGGAATTTATCGAACCGTTGGCGCGGGCAGGAACGGCCATGGGTGTGGATGGAATCTTTCTTGAGGTGCATGAGCGACCCGAGCGGGCGCTAGCGGACGGCTCGAACGCCCTGCGGCTAGACCGGCTTTCGGGACTGCTGGCGAAGCTGACGCCGATCGCAAAGCTGGTGCGTTCCTGGAGTTCCTAGTGAGCCTGGAGACGGCAAAACGTGTTCTGGGGATCGAGGCCGAAGCGCTGAAGGAATTGCAGGCGCGCCTCGATGCGGGATTCGAGCGGGCTGTGGAGGTGTTGCTCGCCTGCAAAGGGCGGGTTGTGGTCACAGGTATGGGCAAGTCAGGACTGATCGGACGCAAGATTGCAGCAACGTTTTCGTCTACGGGCACGCCTTCGGTTTTTCTGCATCCGGCCGAGGCCCTGCATGGCGACCTGGGAATGCTGCTGGCGGGCGATGCCGTGCTGGCGGTCTCCTACGGAGGTGAAACCGAAGAGATCGTCGCTCTGTTGGCCACGATGAAACGGCTGGGCCTCCCGCTGGTGACCCTCACCGGAAACACACGCTCGACTCTGGCGCAGGCAAGCGATGTGGTGCTGGACACGAGCGTACGCGAAGAGGCCTGCCCGCTGAACCTGGCGCCTACGGCATCCACAACAGCCGCCATGGCCCTGGGCGATGCCTTGGCGATCGCGTTGCTCGAGCGACGGGGCTTCAATCACGACGATTTCGCCGCGCTCCACCCGAGCGGGCGGTTGGGCAAAAAGCTGCTCCGCGTTCGCGACCTTATGCACGCCGGCGAGGCGCTGCCGAGTGTGGCGCGCAGCGCGAAAATGCCCGACGTAATTTATGAAATGAGCCGCAAAGGTCTGGGAATGACCACCGTAGTCGACGCGGGCGGCACGCTGGCCGGAATTATCACGGACGGCGATTTGCGCCGGTTGATGCAAAAGCGGCGAGGGGCGGTCCTCGAGCTCACGGCCGAGGAGTGTATGTCCGCGAATCCGGTGACCATTGCTTCGGACGAATTTGCCAGCGCCGCACTGCGGCTGATGGAGCAGCGCAAGATTACGTCGGTGGTCGTGCTCGATGGTACGCGGCGAGTCGTGGGCGTCGTCCATCTTCATGACCTATGGACGCTGGAACTTTTTTAGCGTTCTGCACAACGATGCGACGTTTCTGTGATGTGATTTTGAGTCCGCCTTAGGCGGACGAGGGATGTCCTTTACCGCGCCTAATTGAACAGGAGATTCCTCGCGCCAAAAATCGGCGCTTGGCATGACAGTTCCTTCGGGGTTGGCAGCTAGGAGAGACTCTTGGTTCGCCGCATTCGCGACAGCTCAGATGGATTCCCGCCTGCAGTGGCAGCCCGCGCGCGCAAAATCCGTGTCTTGCTGATGGATGTGGATGGCGTGCTCACTGCAGGCCAGGTCTATCTCCTGCCGCTCGCGGACGGCGTGGCGGTCGAGATGAAGGCTTTTCATTCGCAAGACGGCGCCGGTTTGAAATTGGCGCGGGATGCTGGATTGCGCACGGGAGTGATCTCCGGGCGCCAATCGGCGGCGATGACGCGCCGCGCCGAAGAGGTCGGAATGGAATTTGTGTTTCAGGGCCGCAGCGAAAAGGTAGCAGCGTACGAAGAGATTCTGCGAATCGCGGGCGTGCGCGATTCCGAAGTCGCCTACATCGGCGACGATCTGCCCGACTTGCCGATCCTGCAGCGGGTGGGTCTGGCGATTGCGGTGGCCAATGCGGTCGACGAGGTGCGCCGCGCCGTTCATCATGTCACCCGACGGACCGGAGGCGACGCCGGCGTGCGAGAGGCCATTGAAGGCATCCTCAAGGCTCAAGGTAAGTGGCGCGCGGTCGCGAAGGGGGCACGCGCCTAGGCGGATCCCGGCCTCATTTCTGAGAATCCTCATCGCTTTTTGGGAATCTCACCCCGCCGATCCTCTGTCCTCGGTGCTGGTCAGAACTCAGAACCAAATCCTTATTTCATCTTCAGGACTTCTTAGTGATATAAGTGTTTGGGATTGGGAGGCGGCTGTGTGCTGGCCCGGGTTCATCGGTGACGTGTAAAATCTGCCGTCGAATCTACTACGAATTCTTGAACGAAACGCCGAACTCTGCGCGATTCTCCGCGGTTTTCTGATGAAGAGCGATTCGGCTACCTCGTCCCAGCAAAGAAGAACGTCCGGCGCGCCTCGCGTGCTGGTGGCCACCACGGCCATGCTCGCGTTCATTTCGTTCTGGCGCGCCGCGGCCATTGTACTCAACGACATGGGATCCTCCGCTTTTTACGCCGGAGCTATTGCGGAACACTTCGTCGGGAAGGCGGGTCCGTGGTTCATCCTCGCGATCATGTGCCTGGCCTATGCCGTGCGAGCGGTTTACATCGAGAGCTGCAGCATGTTTGTGCGTGGCGGCGTCTACCGCGTGGTCAAGGAGGCCATGGGATCGACGCTGGCGAAATTTTCTGTATCGGCATTGATGTTCGATTACATCCTGACGGGGCCGATCAGCGGCGTATCCGCGGGCCTGTATCTGGTAGGGCTTCTCAATGAACTCCTGCATTACGCGCATTACCAATTTGTTCTACCGGTGAACGCTACAGCGGCTGTTTTTGCGATTTTGGTGACCCTTTATTTCTGGTGGGAAAACATCAAAGGCATCCCAGAATCGAGCCAAAAAGCTCTGCGAATCATGTACGTGACCACAGTGATGGTGGTCTTCATGCTGGTCTGGTGCGTGTATACGCTGTGGATGAAAGGCGCTCACCTGCCGCCCGTGCCCTCGCTGCGCAATCTGACATTTTCTACGGATGCTTTAGGGTGGTTAAAACACACGCGGCTGCCCTATACCGTGGGATTGGTCGGAATCCTGATTGGACTGGGCCATTCGGTTCTGGCGATGAGCGGCGAAGAGACCATGGCCCAGGTATATCGGGAGATCGAACACCCCAAGCTGCGCAATCTGGAAAAAGCAGGCTTCATCATTTTTCTCTACAGCCTCATCTTCACCGCCGGGGTGGCGTTTTTCGCGGTGATGATTATCCCGGACGACGTCCGCGGAAACTTCTACGACAACCCGATCGGCGGCCTGGCCATGTACCTATCAGGGCCGTTGCTTCTGCGGCTGGCGTTCCGCGCATTTGTGGTCATTGTGGGCGTCCTGATGCTCGCGGGAGCCGTGAATACGGCGATCGTAGGGTCGAACGGAGTGCTCAACCGGGTTTCCGAGGATGGGATTCTACCGGACTGGTTCCGGCGGCCGCATCACCGCTTTGGGACTTCTCACCGCATCCTAAACTTAGTTGTGGGCCTGCAACTCCTCACGATTATCCTGAGCGGTGGAAACATATTTATCCTCGGTGAGGCGTACGCGTTTGGGGTGATGTGGAGCTTCGCCATGAAGGGGCTGGCGGTCTTGGTTCTGCGCTATAAGGAGCCGGGCCAGCGGGAATTTCGCGTCCCTCTGAACCTAAAAATTTCAGGTGTGGAGATTCCCGTGGGTTTAGGTTTCGTTACGTTG
The DNA here is from genome assembly GCA_003223325.1 of Acidobacteriota bacterium. GTDB lineage: Bacteria > Acidobacteriota > Terriglobia > Acidiferrales > UBA7541 > Palsa-189. Next base: position 19,385 of record QHYS01000051.1, on the reverse strand, counting down.
GTTCTGGTTGCGCTCTGCGTGGTAAATCTTTTCACCAAGCAGGTCGCCACGATCTCGGGGGTCGCCTTCACAATCGCATTTTTCGCGGTATTCGAGATATCCGAAAAGATTACCCAAAAGCGCGGCGCGGCTCACGTGGAATTGGATCAGTTCAACCTCGAGCCGGGCGGGGAACTAACTCCGGAGGCGGTGGGTGTCCGGCCCGGAAACATCTTGGTGATGGTCCGCAACTACAACACGCTCTACCACCTCGGCGCGATCCTTCGAAGGACGAACACGCAGAAACAGGATATCGCCGTGCTGCATCTCCGGCTTCTCGAACGCGCCGCTTCGGGCGAGCACGAACTCGAACCGGAGCAACTCTTTAGCCGCGAAGAACAGGAATTGTTTACTCGCTGCCTGAACTTGGCGGAAAAGATGGGCAAGACCGTGCGCCTCGCGGTCGCTCCGGCCACGGAAAAGTGGGACGGCATCCTCCGGGCCGCGCAGGGCCTGAAATCATCGACGGTGGTTCTGGGGCTTTCTCCCCGGCGGTCGATCGCCGAGGAGGCACGTATAGCAGGGCTGGCTTGGGAAGCCCTCCCTCCGCCTAAGCCGCAATTGACGCTCGAAATCCATTCTCCGAACGGCCAGGAACACGTCTTTTACCTGGGGCCGCATGCGCCCCATCTCACCCCCAAGGAAATCGATCTCTTGCATAGTCTTTGGCTCGAATTCAGCAATGATGTCGCTCCTGATGAATTGCACCATCGCGATGTGGTGCACTTTGCTCTAAACGAATTGCTGCGGGAAACACGTAACTCGGGCGGGGAAGAGGTGCTCGAGCGGCTGCGCCAGCATCTGCGCGAGATTCGGGATCAAAGAACGCGAGCGCCCAAATGCGACTGAGCCACGCCCGCGTGCGCTTCTAGAACTAATCATCCCGCGTCTCCGATAATCAGCCCGTTTACCACAATAAAGTAATACTGTACGTAGTACTCACTCTCTTGATACAAATCCGGCGTGCATCGGAAGAGGTGTCGACGACGGGAGCGACCCTATACAGATCGGGCTACAAGGTTTGAGCGTCAATGCTTAAGCGACGATTCGACGCGTACCGAGGAGGCCAAAGATGAGGTCAGTCCAGGTTCTTGCGGGTTTGTTGCTTGTGGCGGGAGCGAGCGGGGCCGCGTCGGAACTCAAGCTATCGGCGCAGGTACCTTCCGGTAGTATCGGAAGAGCTGTTCTTGAAGCCGAGGGAACACTTCCCAAGGACATCTTTCCGGATTCACGCAACCGACTTCCTCTGATCAAACGAGAAGGCTTGGATGAACGCGGCAGGAAGGCCTCTGACGACGCCGTTGCCGCCTCCAGCTCGAAGTCCGGGGAGCCACAAGGGGTAGCCGCGATACGCCTCCATGGTTCAGGAGTAGATGTTCGCTGGGCGTCCCCGCTCGGGCGTCGGCTGACGGAATTGGCTATTGTAACGACGGCCCGCGAGTGCGACCAGCCGTACGAGTGGTCGCTTCATGAGATGGAAGCGGTCGCCGTGGGATTGGATCCTGCGGTCATCGATGTAGTCCGCCATCACAAACCCCTCACAGGATTCGGCGACAAGGAAGTAATAGTCGTTCAGCTGAATCGTGAAATCGTCGGCAAACACAAACTCAGCTCTGAGACCTACGCACGTACCTTGAAACTCCTGGGGGAGAGCGACCTTGTTGACATCGTTTTATTGATGGCTCAGTACGCGGGGACGGCCGCGAGACTCACCGCATTCAACCAGCAGATGCCCCCTCAGATGAGGCAGTTCTTGCCGTTGCCTTTCACTCCGCCCGATGACATCTACCCTGATTCGAGAAGCCGCCTGCCCTTGATCAAGACGCAAACGCAGACGCCGGCCATTCTTTACAGCCGCGAGCTTGCGCCCACGGGCACCGGGCCTGGACAGATCAGGCTCCACCAAGGAGGACGCAAGTCGCTGGAAGCCCACGTCGGGCAGCGTTTGATGAGGCTGGCGATCCTGGTGACGGCCCGCGAGCATGATCAGCAGTATGACTGGACAATGAATGAGCCTATGGCGCGCGAGGACGGCCTGGAACCGATGATTATTGACACTGTGCGCGACCGCAGGCCGCCGAGGGGAATAGGCGAAAAAGAAGCTGCTATTATCCAATTCGGTCGTGAGCTCTTCGGCAAGCATATGGTGACTGCCGAGACCTACGCTCGCGCCTTGAAAATCTTCGGCGAGACGGACCTGGTGGACCTGGTTGATTTGATGGCTCAGCATTCCACCGACGCGACGTTGCTGACCGCGTTCGATCAGCGCTTGCCCGAGGGCCAGAAACCCCTGCTGCCTGTGCCCTGACAGAACGGGAGTAACTCCTGGGCGATGTGGTCGAGCAATCGAAACACGAATTTACGGAAGCGGACCGATCTGAGAAAGCGCAACTTCCAGGGTGTGCGCACATTCCGATTAGCGGACTAGGACTAATCGGGAATTACTCCTGCCAAGAGCGGGTTTACACCAGCACTGGCTCCTTTGCCATTCTCACATGGCCGTTGTTGTAGTTCTTTGCACATGAATCGCAGAACAGCGCCCGATACGTGGTGCCATCTTTCGTGCTGGCGTTCTGCAACGGGTTCCAACCCTTTACCTTGGTGAGCTTCCCAGTCTGCGTCAACGCCTGAAACAGGTGCTCGCAGATGTAGGCCATTCCATCGGCCTCCGCCTTTTGCGCGTCAGTGAGCTTGTGAATCCAGATTGTTTGCGCCATGTGGTTCCTCCGGGCTCAACCTCCACTGTGACACGCGGAGACGCGCAAACACCTGCCCGGAGGGGCAGATGTGCTCCCAGGCAACCAGGGCCCGACATTGAGGCCCAACCTTGTGGCTCCGCTAAACGCCTAATGTCCGGTGAGCTGAGTAAACGGGAGTTGCCGGTATTTTTCTCAGAGCGAACTACACTTGCGGCGACGTCTAGTTAGCTAGCCAAGACCGAAGCTTCCAGCATCGAGCCAAGTGCGTCGAATTCCGGGGCTCCAAGACCGAAGCCTGTAAAGAATTCCCGAAATGAATTCCTTGAAGATCAGTTCATTTCGTCGGAGGCATCCAAAACCAAACGCGCAAATCGGAACGAACTCTAGTCGAGCGGTTCGACCTTGACAATCGATGCGCCGTGGTTGCTACCGATCCAAAGCGTGCCGGGGTTCTTCGAATCGTCGACATATACGCGGCGGATGTTGGTCGGGCGCGGCAGCATGTATTCCGTATACTGGCCGCTCTCAATATCAAGACGTGCCACACGGTCGGTTAGCATGGACCCGGTCCACGCGTCACCGTTGCGGTCGGCCACGACGTCATACGGCGCACTCCATGGCGTTGGCACCTTCCACTCGGTCATGCGTTCAGTCTTGGGATCGAACCTGCCAATCGCGTTGCCCTGATATTCGGCAAACCACAACCGGCCTTCGCGATCGACCCGACCGCGCCGCGGACGGGAGTCCGGGGTCGGGGTCTGGTAGACAGTCGCATTCTTCGTCTTTGCATCGATCTTGACGATATTGCCGGCCGAAAAATCGAGCAGATAGGCGTTGTTTTGCGCGTCCGAGTGGATGCCGTAGGTCCCGATGCGCTTGCCGGTCTGGGGATCCTTGAAATTGCCGAGGTTCTCCATCTTGTTGGAGATCAGATCGAGCCGGTAGATGTAGCCTTCATCAGAGTTCTTGATCCACACCTTATTGTCGATAGGAGTGCCTTCGATTGCGAGATGCCCGAGTTGGCCGCCGTCAGTGTCCCATTCCTTGGGCGTCGTCCACATCTGGAACTTCTCAGTCTTCTTGTCGAACTTCGCGATGGCGTTCTGGTACATCACGCCGACCCAAGGATTGTCGTCCTTGTCGAATTCGAGATCGAGCGTGCCTTCCGGCCATCCCGGCTTGACGACCGGGATTGGGTATTGCATCACCTTGCCGGTCTTCGGGTCCATCTTCCCGAGGAACATCTGACCGAAATCGGAGTACCAGACGTTGCCTTCGCGATCGAGCATCACGTCGTGCGGCTGGATCAATGGATTTGGCAAATCGTATTCGGTGACAATCACATGCGTGGACTTGCCCGTGAGCCGCGGCTGGGTCTTAAGAGGGAAAGCCCAGGTCGGCGCCTCGCTCAAATTGACGCTGGCGAGCCATTCCGCGGTCTTCCTGCCGTTGCCGCCGCGTTCAACATCGCGAGTTGCAGTGCCGACGAGGCGCTGCGGCTTTAGGGGAGTGCTGCCGGGATAATAGAGGCTCATCCGCTGGATGACTTCCATGAAGCCGTCGGCGTCATGCGTCGACTTCATGATGCGCTCGAGCGTGTGACAGCCGGTACAATTGAGCAGGAAGCGTTTGTGCTCGTCCGTGCCGGGCATGCTGATCAACCATTCGGCATTGGTGAGATGGGCGGACAAGTTCTTCACTTTTTTGAGCTTGATGTCAGCCTTGGCTTCCTTGCCTGAGGTGACATCCGCGGCGCTTGCTCCGTCCAGCTCATAGCCGGCCGCGCGGGCTTTCAATACGTAGTGTCCGGGTTCGAGTCTTGCGACTGGGAAAGCAAAGCGGCCCGCGGCATCGGTCACAACGCTGATGCTGATCGTCGAACCGTCCTTCTTCGCGCTGACCACCACACCTTCCATCGGACCTTCCTCAGCGGAGGCGACCTGCCCGCTCAACGCTGATGCCGTCCGAGCCTCTGCGTGAAGTCGAGCAAACGCGGTTTGAAGAAGGATGGCAGCAAGAGCACCACCTGCGGTAAGCAAGACTCGCTTGATTTCCATCAGCTTCTCCCTTGGAATGGGTAATTTAGGAATTATCATCCTCCCGTTCCGGATCCTAATGCAAGACAGTCGTGTTCCTATAGCCATCCTTGCCCAGCCACCAGGATCGCGACTTCGCGACCGAGTTTTGTGTCCTTGGCATGTTCGCCCCCGCGGCTAGAGGCGGTCAATGCTGTTGCGCAGCCGCGGCAGTCATACCAGATGCGCGAACTTACAGCGCTCCGGGAATTTATCGCACTACTTGGCCCCCGAGCCTGACACAGCATGCAGACCTCCAGCCGGGGTCCTGCTCCGTCCACTTCCCACGCTGAACTCGCCAAGTTGCTTTGCGTTCTTAGCGACGCCGGCTCGCAAGGCAGGCGTATCAGCCGCGAGCACGTGCGCAGGCTGAAAGCCGCAGAATTCGGTAGGCACTTACGACCGCCTGGCCCGCGAACGCCTGCACTTCCTGAGCCGTTGTTACCCAGCCATCCCACGTGAGGTGTTGCGCGTGGACGCCGGGCGCCAGGCATCGCTGGTCTTCTCTTTCGCCGTGCGCAATCGGGACCGGCTCAAGCAGATCATCGAGCAGGAACGGCTGGCCTGCGATTTTCGCCCAAGGGCTGGCTCTACCTTGCTCACACCGAGCGCGAAGAGCAGGCAATCTGCGAAGAGGTGGCTGGCCACCGAGCACGACCCGTAAGTCGAAATCTGGTCGCGGATGAAAATCCGCCACGAACTCGGCTTCGAGCGCGGGTTCATCGGGCGCTTTGTGCCCGGCGACGGCACCTACCATCCGGCGAAATTCGCGTACGGCGTGCTGCAGGTGGCGGTGAATGCGGGGGTCGAGCTATACACCGGCGTGCCCGTGCGACGAATACATAGCGCGAGCGACGGTCGGCACGTGATCCAGACCGATGGGGGCTCGCTGTTGGCGCGGTCAGTCATCGTCGCTACCAACGCGTTCACGCACCAGCCCTTCCCGGAACTCGGGGCTTGGAGAATCTCAGTCCAAAAGTTCGGTTCCGTTCGCGCGTGAACATCCTACAGCTACTGGATTAACGCTTTCGAAACCGGAAATGACTCGCTGCACATCAATTATTCCTGCGATTCGTTATTGAGTCTCTAGTTCATTCTCGCGTTGACTCCCCAATGGGAACGATATTTTGAATAGCACCGATTGATTCTTTGCCTCCAAGCTTTTAACTCGGCGTGGCTATGCTGGTGGTGGAGGCCACGTGAAAGCCATATTGACTCTCAATTTCTCGCTCATCGGGTTTTTCCTAATTCATCTTCCACTCTTTTCACAGGTCTCCGTACCCGTACCCGGTCCACTCAATCCACCAAGTACGAACCACCTCTCACCTGGGTTCACTGGACGCGCACGAACCAGGACCGAGCGTTAGGCCAATCTGAACAGCATTCTGGCCCTGAACGACAGGGTCAAATTCCTTTGACACTTCACTAAGCCTGTAACTTTTGAACCTGCGCGAGGTTTGGCAGGCTTAACGCATTTTTTTAACAACTGCGACCGACCGAGCATAAGGCTTTACTATGCGCGAGACCGTGTTCAAGAGAGATGAGCACTGCACCCGCTGCAGCAAACCTGTGAGAATAACTTACCGAGCGAGCCAAACGGCTGCTCTTTCTTTTCCTACAGAAACAATTTCCTGTCCGTGGTGCGGCCACAATTGGACGCAGGAAATTCCAGGGCAGTTACTCCAGGTCGAAAAAGCGGCCGACCCGGACCGGAGACTCAATAGGCGGTGAATTCCGCAGCAACCAGAGCAGGATAGCAAGGCGAGAACCGTGGGCCAGTGGCCCAGTTTCCGGTAAGCCCAATATCGTTTTTCGCCACGATAGACATTGGCCTGGGGAGGATGTACTATCGCGGCCCCTCGGGATCCCCAGAAGCTTTATGTTTTATGGAGGAACAGCCCATGAATCAGACAGCAGGCCGGAAAAATCGCCGAGCAGTTGTGTGCCTTTTTTGTGGGCTGCTTACTCCCGCCCCCGAAAACCGACTTGCCGATGATCCACGGGTTTCTCTCATCCGGTGCCAGCGATGCGGCAAGGAGGCACCTTACCCAGCAGACAAAATCAAAGACGGCCAGGATATGCCGAATATCGGAACTCCTAAGGTCCGTGTTGTCGGATTGAACTAGAGAGAGGTGAAGTTATGAACACCACATCAATGGGCCTGCCCGCCTTAGTTAGGAAATCCATTGTTTGGTCGATCACTCTCAGTGTGCTCATGATTGTGGCGGGCGTGCTCGCCATCATCATTCCCCCGGTCGCTGGAATTGCCGTCACAATCCTCGTCGGATGGCTACTCGTCTTAAGCGGTCTGATGCATTTTGTCTATGCTTGGCATACGCGTGGTACCGGCGCGATTATTTGGGAGATTCTAGTGGGGATCGCGTACGCGTTTGTGGGTGGGTACGTGCTGTCCCATCCGCTATTGGGCATGGCATCGCTCACCCTAGCGCTTGCGATCTATCTTTTCGCAGAGGCCGTCCTCGAATTCGTCCTGGGATTCCAACTTCGGCCTCGTCGCGGCTCCGGCTGGCTATTCGTGGATGGCGTCATTACCTTAATTCTTGCGGTCATGATTTGGCGCACTTGGCCCTTCAGCACCGCCTGGGTTCTGGGCACCCTTGTGGGAGTCAGCATGCTCTTCAGTGGGATCAGTCGTCTTATGTTCTCGCTGGCAGCCCGAAAACTGGTGGGTCATGCCGTTTAATCCGCATTCGTTAACCGATGCCGCTATCGATTTTGATTTGTGCCAGAAACGGTTTCGCGTCGCCAAATAGGGAGGAGGTTCACATGGCGACAGCGCGCACTCCTCTGGCGAATCACGAATCGAGGCGCCGGAGGCCGGAGACAAGATCGAAGTGCCGGTCCCGGCTCAGTAGCGGCAGAGAATGTTGGCGGCAAAGCGCGGCGACCCACAGATCGTTGGCGGGAATGGCTCTGCCCTTCTTTTTCAGCTGCAGGCCGATGGCCACGTAGGGGTGAGTAGTTTCCTCGTCGACGTCCAGAACCAAAACCGCAGCAATCCATTTGCGGAGCCAACTCTCATAGCTTGCCCTCTGGCGGGACTGGGCGACGCCAAGCCTATACTCGACCTCACTCATCCACTGAGCCCGGCCGCTTGTTCCCCTGCGCCGCTTGGACAGCCCACTCATGCCCTTGACATGCCGCCGACGGTGCGCAAAACACCGTGCGAATCTGCCCCACACCACCTGCGGTGGGTAACTGCCGTCTTCACAGACCTATGAATGATCACCGAGACGCGCTATGCGAAGTTTCTGTCAACAGGACCAACAGGACGGAACTACTTGACTCATAGCGAGAGTCAGATAGGCTCATGCTATGAGTAAACGGCTGCAAGTGATTGTGAAGGATCCCGAATACCGGGAGATTCAACGCGTGGCGCGTTCACGCCATATGTCGGTCGCCGAGTGGGTCCGGCAAGCGCTGGACCTAGCCTGCCGCCGCGATCCTATCGGTGGTGTCAGCAAGAAGCTCGAAGTCATCCACGCGGCAGCACAATATGCCTATCCCGTGAGTGATATCGACGGCATGCTGGCCGAGATCGAAAGGGGATACGGAGCGGGCGCGCATCCGTGATTCTGGTCGACTCGAATATTCCCATGTACCTGGTTGGCGCTCCTCATGCCCACAAAAGCGACGCGAGACGATTACTCGAAAAAGTGGTCACCGAGCGCCAGCGCCTGGTTACGGACGCCGAGGTTCTCCAGGAGATCCTGCACCGCTACGTCGCTATCGACCGTCGCGACGCAATCCAACCCGTGTTCGACGCTCTGCTCGGCATCGTGGATCAAGTCCTGGCTGTTGATCGGTCGATCGCAGAGCTTGCGAAACAAATTGTATTGGGGTATCGGCAGCTGTCTGCGCGCGATGCCGTACATCTTGCCGTTATGCAACACCACGGAGTCGAGCAAATCATGACCTTCTATTCAGGGTTTGATGGCTTTCCTGGCATTAGACGTCTCTCATAAAGAGGTTTTGTGGGGCGTACTTCTCGTGTCTCAGCCGTAATCATTCAAAGAAGAAAGACCAACGGCACAGAGGCTGCAAATGAATGGAATTAGAGTCCCGCGGCTAGGATTCTGAAGTCTCACCTATCGGCCCGGGCCTGGGTCGTTTTTGTCAATCCGAGTCGGAGTTGGTACGCACATGATGATTCTTTCTCGAACCCTCTGTTTCGTGGGCATCGTGGTACTGGCCTTTGTGATTTTCTCGAAGCCCCGTGAGATCAGGGAACCGCCAGCAGAAAAACCGCAGGCGTCAAACCCGCAGCCGCCGCTGCGGCCGCCATCAACACCGCGGCCCGGACGGCGGACCCAGCCCCGGCCAAAGCCGCAGGCCTCCGACGTCACAACGTTTGAACCGGAAAACCAGCAGCCAGTCATTGCAGCGGAAAACCAGCAGCCCATCTTTCGGCCCCTGCAACCAAAGTCAGCACAAAGCCAAAGCTTTGTAGCGTACGATCATGCCCTGGGATCGACAGAAGGGGCTTCGGGTAAACCAAAACAACTCGTTGAGGTCTGGGGTGGCGGCGATGATGCATTGACTGTCAGGTTCAGAGACGCGCTCAAAGATGCGTTCAGGTCGTCCGCAGACTTTCATTTGAGCAGTGGGGAAAAGCCAGGAACATTGGTTATAACGCTCCCCAGCAACGTCGGATGGAAGCAGGTCGGCGGGCGAACCCAGGTGCTTTACACGGCGGACTTTGCATCCGAGGGTCAGAATCTTGGCGGAAGCAAGGGGTCCTGCTGGGACGACGCCCTTGCGAAATGCGCCGCTCAAATTGTCAAGGATGCAAAGATCGCGGCCGGTGTCCAGTAAAGAAGCCCCGATCAGTCTTGGGGATTATTGCTTGGCGGAATCGCACTTTTGTCGGCGGTTGTGCTGGTGCTCCTGGTGTTCTATCAGAAGTAGCGGCGCGTGGTACTTCGCCGAACCCGTCTTGCTCAATCGGCCACTGCCCAGTGCTGCGCGGTAGTACGAACGCCCCATGGCCTTTGCCATCGTTCTTTTTGAAACATAGACCGAAGACGAATGAAACGCTGCATCGGAGCATGGCACTGGCTTGCCTCTGTCGGTGTCTAACCCAAAGAGCGAATGCGGGGTCAACATGACATCTGAAGATCGAATTATGGAAGCTGCTAGGCGTTCCATGGAGTGTTCGATCAGTCGCACGCACCAGAAAACTCAAGCAAGGGCTCAACACACTGGCAACGATAGGCTCGACGGCTCCGTTCGTGGGCTTATTCGGGACCGTCATAGGTATTATCAACAGTTTCAGAGGCTAGAGTGCTGCACCGGATGTGATTCTTTCTGTAACGGCGGGCGGAATTGCCAAAGCGTTGGTCACGACAAGTCTTGGCCTTTTGGTCGCGGTTCCCGCGGTGTGGGCGTTCAACTACTTCACCAGCCTACTGGAAGCGCTTGACCTGGAAATGAACAACTCTCTCGACGCAATTTCGACGTATCTCTCTGGGTTCCAGGCAATGAAACGGACACGTTAACGAATGCGGAAATGGCTGATCTGGCTGAGCACGCTGGTCGTGGTCATCGGCTCGTTCGGTGCCTATTTCGGGCCGCAGGTTCGAAATCTCGGAGTGACTCAGATCAGGCCGGCTTGGCCACGGGTCTGGACTCCCCACTCCTGCCTCTGGACGTCAGCACGGTTTCTACCGCTGAGGGTACAACTCTCGCATATTTCGGATACAAGTTTGAGGTCCCGTGGAAAACAATCACTGCAGTACGGACTGAGCGGATTCGGTAGCAATCAACTTTAAGGACGCCCAGACAGTGAAATCCGCAAATCCCGGTTATTTTCCAAATCCCCGCTGGGATGAAGCTCACTCGAATTCTTAGATCCGGCGTGAATTTCATTGAGTTCGACTTCATAGTTTCGGTAGACCGCGAGTCTGCAACAAAACTCACCGAAACTGAGATAAAACCGGATAATTGAGACATTTGCGCATCACACCCCAACGGAATGAAAACGACTGCACGAACGTTGCTCACTATTCTTGTCGCAATCCAGGCTGCGGCCTACGATCATCCGCTTCGATCATCAGCATTCCGTGAAGCCTACTTCATGGGCAGCGGCGGCAGGTACACTGAATTCCTGAGCGCCTATACAAAAAATCTGCCCGTACCAAAGACCGGGCCGCATGTCGCACAAGTTGAGGTGCGGACTCCGTTCGCGCATGTTGTCGTAAGCTCACACGAATCTGTTGGCTATAGCGCCGAACAAGCCGCGCAGGACTACAGGAAAAATCCGGACACGGTCCAGGTGCGCGTGCAAATCCTCAATACCGCGACCTTCTCCATCTTACAGCTTGCCGATCTGCCGCGGTCGGTAACCGGGGATGCGCGCTGGGAGGAATTACGACAAGAAGCCTGCGGAGGCGTATTACTACGCATGCGCTCGTTGAACACTGCTTCCGAGATTTTCACTTCCGGTTCAGCCAGGAGAAGGACCTCAAACCAAAATCGTCCTACGGGTTGTCAATCATTCTGGCGGCGGTTCGACACTGGTGGGAGGGGACGTCTGGTCCGCATTCAGAACGGAGGATGTCGCTTCGGCACCATTGCGCGTTACGGTTACCACACCTGATGGGCAGATGGTATCAGCAGAATTCGATCTGGCGTCTTTGCGATAAAGTGCCTGAATGAAAATTCGTGCTTATGCCATCGTTGTCGCATTCCTCGTAGTGGCGGCAATCATATTGCGGCAATACGCGCCCAAAGACCAAGGGGTTGCGTACCTGGCCTCACCGCGAGCCCTGCGCCGTATTCCAAAATATCGCCGCTTTCTGACTGCTCATCGTGGTAGCAATCGCGGTAGGGGGTTGCGTATGTTTTGAGACGGGTGTGAAGATAGCACATGATTTTCTCTCCTGGATTTCTTGGCCTCGTTGCCGTGTGTGGCTTATGCTCGGCTATCTTCGGCAGGGCTCAGTGCCTTTTTCCTCTGTCAAGACACGTACTCCCGCCAGCCGCAGTTTCAGCCCGACATCGGTTTGAATGGTTTCTTTGGTTAGACACAGCAGCTTGGCGCCGTCAGAAAAGGTCAGGGAGCTTGGCGACCCTACCTCGTTTTACCGATTATGTGGCTGACGTCTTGGTTGTTTTCGACACAGAAGTATTCCATGATTTCGGTGTTCTGAAGCAAGGGTGACTGCCCGTACATCGTGAAAGGCCGGGTATAGGCGCCGGGATCGTCGATGGTGACCTCGAAATCCAAGTGCCCAAAATCGAGACGGCGGTAGCGCTCGATTATATGCAGCTTCTCAGTGTGCGGGTGGCCGAGCCCATCGAACCAAAACTTGTCGTTGAATCCCACCGTGTCTACGACCAGCGTGTCTCCCTGCCACGTACCCCGGGAATCGCCGTACCAGGTGGGATCCAGGTCCTTGGGATGGCCGCTCCCGTCCAGGAAGATCTGCCGGTAAGTATGCACGTTCCCTTCGATCAGAAAGACGATCAGCTGTGGGGTCTGGATAATCTTCCATGGAAACGGAGACATGCGTGGTATGCCCGCGGGTAGGCAACTCGCTTCCGGATCGTCCTTCGGCAGCCGCTCTTGGGTGAGCTTGAGCGCCCAGGGCTGTAAGGGGAGCTTCTCGCCAGGTTTGAGGGTGGCCGAAATATCACGGCCGAAGTTGGGCGCCGGCCCCCACAGTCCGGACAGGTCTGGCTTGCCATCGGCAGTGCGCGGCGCTGGCCCGGCCGACTTGGCCTTCAGGCGCTCCAAGCTACGCATCGGTACGCCTCCGCCCGCTGGATTGACACCTGCCGGTTCAGGTTGGCCCTGGCCGATGGCTGAAGTCGCGGACAGGGCCAAAAGGGCTGCCACAGAAAGCGCGGTCACGATCGAGCGAGCGAGATCCTTTCTCATCATGCGCCTCCTTACTGCTGCTCGGGTGCCAATCCGGCCACCATCTTCCGGCCGTCGGAGAGCGTAACCGTTCTGGCATTGGCCATTTTGGTGCCGTCTTTGGCAGGAGCGACGAACACGCTGACCTGATCGCCGACTTTGAGGATATCTCTGGTCCAGCCCAGCCGCCGAAGCGCGTTGGGGCTGGCGAGTTCCAGGTTCCAGTTGATGACTTTTCCGCTCGTGTCTTTTACATCGACGTAGAAACGGGCGTGAGGATTGGTCCACTCGACCTTGGTCACCACGCCGTGCAACGTCGTCGATTTGCTGGCGTCGTACTGGGCTACAAACGCATGATGCGCCAGCGCCGGGAGCGCCGCGACAAGCAAGCCGATACCGCCAACCAAGAGGCCCAACTTAGTTTTCATATCGCACCTCTAGCCTTAGCTACCTGCTGATCATCTTCAGACTGCTGGCGGCAATCGTCATTGTGCTGCCCTTTTCAGTAACGTCACCGGTCAGCTCGACCTTGTGGCTCATGTGGGGGATGAGCTTGGCATTGTTATTCGCGGCGAGGTCGCCCGTCACGGTGTAAACCTTGCCGTCAGCGGTAAGGAGCGCTACAGGTTGACCCATCTTAGCGCACGTCGTGGCGCAGCCCGGCGTGTCTTCGGGCATTTTGTGATCCACCCCAGTGTTCGCCTTGTTCGCCTTGTAGCAGGTCTGGTCGATGAGCTGACCGGTGATCGTTTGCGTCGCAGCAAATGCCGACGCACCGAGAGCAAAAACCAACCCAGCAACTGCGAATACCGCACATAGCTTACGCATCGATTCACCTCCAGACAAAACACAAGGGGAAATAATCGTCTCGCTTATACGCTTTGCGTTATCCGGCGTCAAGCAAGGCTCACCCCACTCTAGTTAGTCAAGTAAAACGCCGCCACCGCTACCAGAAAAAATAACAAATGATTGAAGAACACCAAGGCTTACTCGGCCACGCACCGACGTGCCCGAAATCTAAATGCGATTGTGGGGCCACTCCCCCTGCAAGCCATCACGTGCAGTGAGCACGAACATTCTGAAAACCTGACCTATCAAGCAGTGAGAAATGGAATAAGAGGAGACACTATGCGTCAGAGCGGGCAATTCCTCGACAACTACGAGAACAAGATCACCGGCCACCTGAGGCCGTTCCCGAGTCGGACGATACTGGCCGGCAAGCGCATCCCCCCGCGCGCAGGTCTGAACCGTCTGCGATTTGCTGGCAACATCTACCACACACCCGGCCAGGGTTTGCCCACGAGAAACGCGGGGTTGGCGCCTTTGCGCGGCGTGTACTTCTGTACTCGGCCGGTTCTCACCTCGGCCGTGTAGAGATTGCCCTCTTTGTCTGTCGCGAACCCGTGCACACCCCACATGCAGCCCTGGCACGTGCCAAATGTTCCCCACGAATAGAGGAAGTGTCCATCGGCATCATAGGCCAGGAGCTTGTTCGATCCTTGGTCGGCGGCCCAGAGAATATGGTCAGAGCCCATGTAGATGCTGTGAATATTCATCGGCGGGCGCGGACCGAAACTCCACTGGTCGAAAAACTTGCCGTTTTCGTCGAACACTTGCACGCGGCCGTTGTTGCGGTCGTTCACGTAAACGCGCCGCGTGGTCGGGTCGACGGCGATTCCATGCACGCTGTTGAAATACCCGGGACGCGTTTCGTTCGGAGGATTGCCCTTCAACCCCCACTGTAAGAGTTTCTTGCCATGCATGTCGTACTTGATGACGCGCGTGCCGTCGTAGCCATCAGCCAGATACGACGTGTTGGCGTCCATGAAGGCCATGAACGTCGGGCGGCTGAAATGCGTATCATCGGCGCCCGGCACGCCCGGCGTGCCCAGCGTCAGGATGCGCTGCTTGCCGTCATGCGTGAACTCGCTGACGAAGTGGTTGTCGGCATCCACGATCCAAATATTTTTGTCCGGGTCGTAGGGGCTGATCTCGACGTCATGCGGCCGGCCCCAGATTTTGTCCCATTGCGACCAGTCTTCGATCATTTTGCCGTTTCGATCGAACACCACAATGACGTGCTCCCATCGCCAATCAACGCCCGGCCGGCCGTCGTGCCCATCTCGGGCGTCGGGGCAATTTGGGTTCTTTGGCATCCCTGCGGAGTTGGGAATGCCGCCGCAGCTTGGGGTAGCGCTGGCGGTTTCTCGCAGGGGCACGCCGGGACCTACGGGGAACTTGATGCTGGGCCCAATGTCAGGAAGCCAGGTGGTCTTGAACCTCGTCGGGAGCACAGGCAGCTCGCCTTTCTGCGTCACAAGCACACGGTCGGGACTCTCAGGAAAAATATTGGTGGACTGCGACCAGGTCCACCCCTCGTGGTTGGGTAGGCTCTCCGACAGCGGCTTCGGCCAGTTCTGCACCGGATCGTATGGGCCGAAAACGTCTTGTCCGCCCTTGAGTCCGGGGACAGCCGCGAACCCTTCTCCGGGCGTCTTCTTCTGCTGTCCCCGGACGATGCCGAACTGGTTAGTCACCAGAATCACGGCGAGCAAAACCATGGATACAGCCCCAATCTTTAGCGTTCGTCCTTTCATTTCGGTGCCTCCGCGACTTTGGAATCGAGGGCGTCCACCTGCCAAGAGTCGCCACACTGCCACAAGTGGGGCACGTGACAGACTCGCCAGACGGTCAAATTGCGGCAACCATACGCCCGCCATACCTTTGAGTCAATTGGAGGCAACACCGTTGGAGAGTGCATCCGCCTGATGCGACTTGCTCTCTCTTGCCTGACCCGGATTCATCCCTGTCGCACTCAACAGGACATCATACCTGACGCTTGGACGCGGGACTGCCCGGCACCCTCGACACCCTGACATCCCTTGACAAGCTCGGCAGAGGAGCGTAGAAGTCCGATCAACCGTCGGAGACGAACCACTAACAAGACGGCAAGGTTCTCTCCGAATCCTGCGGGGTCATCAACGAGGTGTGAGCGATGAGGATTCCTCCCGGCGCCGCGAATCTTGAGAAGTTCGCCGAATTTGATCCATCTCCTCGTTTTACAAACTCTAGGACAAACCAGGGGAGCTCAGAGGACGACGAAGCCGGGGAGATTGGTAAGTGCTGCCACTCGCGATTGTAATTTTCGGGGTCAGCCACATGACGCGATGGTTCCAGCTGGATGCGTTGCGTTCTAAAAGGAGGGGCTGTGACAAATAACATAGGGAGAGGCTCATACATGCGGCCGAGATTGGCAGCGAGTATCGTCGGACTGATTGGCCTGATCCTATTGGGCAATTCTGGGATGTTTGCCCAGGGTTTCGCGGGGGCTATCACGGGCACGGTCACGGACACATCTGGAGCCGTGCTGCCAGGCACTATGGTTAGCGTCAAACACCTGGAGACTGGGCTGACGCGCGCAGTGGAGGCGGACCCCAGTGGGAACTACAGCATTCCCTCACTGCCGGTTGGAGAGTATGAACTGACAGCCGAAAAGATGGGATTCCGGCGGGAAGTGCGGCGCGGAATTAACCTGGTCGTGGCTCAGGAAGCCGTGGTGAATTTGACGTTACAGGTGGGAAGCGTCGTGCAAGAGGTCACGGTCACCGAGGCCGCTCCCAGCCTCGCTTGAGAAGCAGGTCAGTCCAAAAAAAGAATGGTGAAGATACCTGTAATTCATCTACCTCTTCCTGTTCTTCCCGCTCTTGGCTACCCCGTTATAGCCTGTAGCTGCGCCGAGTATACTTTTGGAATTGGAAAGGAGTCAGACTCTAGTACTAAGGGACTTGCCGAACGCAAACTACAGAGTTTCCTCGCTTGTCACGTAAGCCGTAATAGTCATACCGTGTACCCCGATTTTTGCAACAGTTCTAAAAGCCGAACGTGCAATGCCTTGGCAATCTTCTCAATGGTCGCGGCTCATGCGAAAGCTGGATATCCACGAAGGCGCCGGTCTGGTCCGCTACGTTACGCTGTTGGGAAGGGTCTAATTCAACCCTAATTGGCCGTTTTCTTGGAATCTACATCTACGCACTTGGAAGTGAGCAATTCACTTAATTCCGATGCATGGATTCACCCGCTTGTTTGTGCGCCTCGAATGGATCATCTTGAGTCATAACATGGGCACCTGTACCACGGTTTCGCCGCGGCGCCTAGTAGCGACTCGGTACGAGAGGTACCGCCATATCGGACCTATGGGCGTGTCCTGGCGTGAGTGGGTGCGGGGGCGCGATCAGCGATAGGTTTAGCGTCGTGGCGGGCCTGCTACGTGGGACGGCAAAGCGGCAGAGGTTGACTCAGACGCCGAACCCAATGAAACTTCTCCGGACAGGTGACAGCTAACGACCACAGAAAGAGATACTGCGCGTCCTCCACGAGGAGCGCACGTTTTCAGATCTGTTCTTCGCAATCGGTCCTAATGAAGGGTGTGACCATCGCAATTGGGGGTGCTGATGTTAGCAACGAGAAAGTCAAATTCATCAGGGCCATTCCCCGAAAAACTGCGAAATCCTTTAGGGCGATTCGGTGCTGTTTCTGCGGAACAGTTTCATCATGCAATCGATATGAGCTCTGGGAACGGTCATGTTTCAAGTCATCTGCAGGCAGATTCGCTAGGCATGGGATTTATCCTTTTGGATGCATGCTTCCGGCTCATCTGCGCGAGCGAGGAGGCCCTGGCGATCCTTGCTTATCCGCGAGTTCCATCCAAAAACAAAGGGTTTGAAAATTTGCTACAAAGAAGGATTCAATCGCTACTTCCCAGCAATGGCGGTCATAACGGTCTCTCACCTTCCAAATTTCCGAATGAATTCGCCTCGGGGAAAAGGTGCTACGAGGTGCGGGCCTTTCCGGTTAAATCGAATCTCAAAAGCGGGCAGCGACCTGCCGTAGCGCTCTTACTCGAACGAAATCACCGAGGCATTCTTCACCTCCAAACCTTAGCTCGGAAACTCCGCATGACGCCGCGAGAAACTGAAACCGTCGATTTCCTGGTGCAGGGACTGGGCACCAAGCAGATCGCAAGCCGGATGGGCATCAGTCCAAACACGGCAAAGGCTTTTTTACGATCCGTCATGATCAAGGTGGGAGCGGAGTACAGGCACGGCATCATCGGGAAAATGCTGCAGGCATCGCAAGCAATCAATGGGGGGAGCTTCCGCTAGTTTCATGCTGTGCTCGTCCTGCGCTTGCTCCTGAGGGGGATGACCTCGGCGCCGAAGTGCAGTACTATACGTACTATGAATAGTAAGGAAAAGCGCGCTCATTCCCGACACCCGGCGAATGGACGATTCACGGGCAGCCCATTACCGTCACTTCGCGGGCAGGAAGGGTCAGAAATCACTCAAGGAACAGTGACAAACATTTCCGACGGTGGGTTCTCTATGGTTGCTACCCACCCCATACAAATTTCTGGGCTTCTTCAAGGCCGACTTCGGCTCGCCCGGATGCCCGCGAAAATCCCTACTCTCGTTCAAGTGCGCTGGGTACAGCCAGTGGCGCCCGGGCGCCGGTACCGAATCGGCCTGCAGTATGCCCTCTAATTCATCGTGCCATTTATCTTCATTTCGTAAATAGCCCACCTAGCCGGTACTAACCTCCTAGGTTACTTCTTTCAGGTAATTGACGCAGCCCTTCCGCATTAATAGGGTGTTAATGCGAGATGAATGGCGCTAGTAGAGTGCCGCAGTATTGAAATCATAGAGTATTGCGATCTCCGCCCCAGCTGAGGTTGTGGCGGAGATTCTAGTTTTGGCGGAGGAGGGAAGGATGCGGGTACTCGTGACCGGCGGGGCGGGCTACATCGGAAGCCATACTGCCAAAGCTTTGGCCCGCTCAGGGTTGGAACCGATCGTGCTCGACAACCTGTCAAGCGGGCACCGGTGGGCCGTGAAATGGGGGCCGCTGATCGAAGGAGATCTAGGAGATTCCGCATTGATTCGCGAAGTAATCAGAACCCACAGGGTGCAAGCCGTTGTCCATTTTGCCGGTTTCGCCTACGTGGGAGAGTCCATGCAGCGCCCGCGGCAATATTTTCGCAACAACGTGACCTACACGCTCAGACTGCTGGACGCAATGACAGATATGTCGGTAAAACACATCGTTTTTTCGTCCAGCTGCGCGACCTACGGCATTCCTACAAGCGTCCCCATTCGCGAGGAGCAGGTCCAGACGCCAATTAATCCATACGGTGAATCGAAGAGGATGGTCGAACGCATCCTCGCTTGGTACGGTGAGGCTTACGGCTTGCGCTGGACAGCGCTGCGTTATTTCAACGCGGCCGGTGCCGACCCTGATGGTGAGCTCGGAGAGGACCACTCACCGGAAACTCACCTTATTCCACTCGCCATTCAAGCAGCTCTGAGAGAGAAACCGGCTCTCGAGATATACGGGACGGATTACCTCACGCCAGACCGCACCGCAATTCGCGACTACACCCATGTTATGGATCTGGCCGAGGCGCATGTTGCAGCCCTCAGGCACATGCACAGGAGCCAAGAGAACGCGGCAATTAACCTTGGCACGGGAAATGGACATTCGGTTCGCCAAGTGGTTGCAGCGGTCGAGCAAGCGAGTGGACGCCGAGTCCCGATTCACGAAGCGCCGCGTCGCGCCGGCGACCCGCCCGAACTCGTCGCCGATGCGGCGAAAGCCAAAGAGCTCCTCGGCTGGCGGCCGCGGTATTCCTCTCTG
>QHYS01000049.1 GCA_003223325.1 Acidobacteriota bacterium | reverse complement strand
GACCCGGCTCGAGCAGGACACTTTCTGATGTTAAGATTTTGGTTGTACGGAGCAACACCTTGCTTCGCCGGAGCAGAATTATGTCCAGGTCCAATCCTCTTCTGTGGCCCAAGCCGCCGGCAATTTGGAGCTATGGGATTGCTGTTCTTTCGGTCGCTGCCGCCCTGATCATTTCAAGGTTGCCGGCGGTTCATTTGCAAGATGCTCCCGTGTCACTCTTTCTTTGCGCAGTCTTATTGAGTGCTTGGTTCGGTGGAATCGGACCGGGATTGCTCGCGACGGCACTCTCCGCTCTCGCTTTCAATTATTACTTCCTGCCTCCGATCCATTCGTTGGGTCCAAAGCCCGACGAAATACCACGCCTTGTCATATTCACGGTTTCAGCCCTGTTTGTCGGGTCGCTGAGCGCTGCCGAAAGGAGCGCCATAGAATCGCTTCGGCGCACGCGCGATGACCTAAGAAAAACAGTCCAAGAGCTCCAGAGCACCAACGAGGCGTTGCAAGCAGAGAGTCTTGAGCGCAAGCATGCGGAAGAAGCGCGGCGCGAGGCGCAGGCCGAACTGGCACGGGTCAGCCGCGTGACCACCATGGGAGAGCTGACCGCTTCCCTGGCCCACGAGGTGAATCAACCGATTGCCGCTGCCGTCACCAACGCCAATACCTGCCTGCGCTGGCTTACGCGCGATCAGCCCGATCTTGAAGAGGCGCGCGAGGCTGCATCGAGAATCGTCAAAGATGCAAACCGTGCGGCGGACATCATCAGTCGGGTCCGCATGCTCTTCAAGAAGAGTACTCCGCAACGGGAGCCGGTGGACGTAAACGAAGCCATTCGAGCGATGACCGTCCTCTTGCGCAGCGAGGCAACACGATACAACATAACAGTCCGGATGGAGCTAGCCGCAGATCTTCCCCTGATCATGGGAGATCGTGTGCAATTGCAACAGGTGCTGATGAACCTCATCGTGAACAGCATCGATGCGATGAAGGATGTGGATGGGGCGCGCGAGTTGACCGTCAAGTCGCAGAGAACCGAGAAAGAAGAGGTTCTGGTGTCCGTCAGCGATACCGGCGTAGGGCTCCCCCCGCAGCAGGTGGACCAGATGTTCAACGCGTTTTTTACCACGAAGCCTCACGGTACCGGCATGGGGCTCCGCATCAGTCGTTCCATCGTTGAATCGCATGGCGGGCACTTGTGGGCTGCCGACAATTTTCCGCGCGGCGCAAGTTTTCATTTCGCTCTACCCAGGAAAATCGAGCCAAAGGAATGAGCCCGACAGGCGCTCAGGGTTCTCGGAATGCTCCACAAGCAAATGACTTCTGAACTCGAGACCAGCGAAATCACCGTGAAGATCCATCGCGAAGACGGCTCGGAATTCTACGGGAGCGTCCCTGAAGCGCCGTGACTAGATGAAAGGGGAAAGTTACTCGACCTTTTGTTGTTCACACCCCAGAGGTCAATTATGCTTTGAGCAAGGCGGTAAGTATGGCCAAGCCTGCGCCAATCACGATACCCACCGAGCCAATCGGCAGCATCCCAAGACCCGTTGAGCTGATCGAGCGAGTCACAAGGGGCGATAGTGAGGATCCCAGCCTCGCCCCTCTCTATGAAGATGCCGTTCGAGACACCATTGAACGGTTTGAAGCCACGGGGTCTCCGGTCGTGACGGACGGCGAACAGAGGAAGTATCACAATTTCTGTACGTACTGCGTCTACGGGCTTCCGAACACGGCCCCAGATGGCTTCATAATCCCGTTCTCGGACGGTCATACGCGCCGCTTGTCGCGGCTCACACGCGGCCCTTTCCGTTACAGGCGGTATGCAGACTGTTTTTTGGATGTCGCTATGCGCTACGCGCACGTGCCGGTCAAGCAGGCAGTGATATCGCCTTCGGCGTTGAGTTTAATGTACTCCGAGAGGATTCCGGATTATTCGCGCGAGCAATTCATCGAGGATTTGCTGAACGAGCATGAAACCGAGATACGGCACTGCCTGAAAAAGGGCGCACATAAGGTTCAGGTGGACTTCACCGAAGGACGGCTGGCGGTGAAGATCGATCCCTCCGGGAACCTCCTCAACAGCTTCATTGACTTAAACAATCTCGCGCTGTCGCGGTTCTCGCAAGAAGAGCGCAGGCGCATCGGGGTCCATACCTGCCCGGGGAATGATCTCGATTCGACGCACAGCGCGGATGTCGATTACGCGGAGTTGCTGCCTAGCTTGTTTGAGCTGAAGGCCGGAAATTTCTACATCGCGATGGCGGGTGAGCGGGACCGCCGCCACGCTCTGAAAATCATTGGCAAATACCGAAAACTGCATCAGCGAGTTTTCGTGGGAGTCACCGCTCCCGTCGACCCCCATATTGAGACCCCGGAAGAAGTGCGGGACCGTGTACTTGAAGCCTGTGAGTACATACCGGTCGAGCAGCTCGGAACTACCGACGACTGCGGATTCTCGCCTTTCAGCGATGACACTTCCACGAGCCGTGACACAGCGTTCGCCAAGATCCGGGCGCGTGTGCTGGGCACGAAACTCGCGGAGAAACTTATCGGAGGTGACTTGTGACCACGAAGGGCGACGAAAACGAGCTGCTGCGATCGGTTGCCCTGCAGAATGCAACTAGCATTCTGACCGCACGTCGGCGCGCCGAGCGGCGAAGCGAAGTGTACTTGGCGGAAGCTCAAAGGCTCAGTCATACGGGGAGCTTCGGCTGGAAGCCGTCCACCGGCGAGATCATCTGGTCAGAGGAGACCTTTCGAATCTTCCAATATGACCGATCGACGAAACCGACCGTGGAACTTGTTCTCCAGCGAGTTCATCCGGAAGACGTGGCCCTCAACAAACAGATCATCGAACGCGCATCCCAGGAAGGGAAAGATTTTGATTTTGAGCATCGCTTGCTGATGCCGGATGCCTCGGTGAAACATATCCACGTTGTGGCTCGGGCTGAAAGAGATGATTCGGGCGAACTCGAGTTTGTTGGAGCAGTAATGGACGTCAGCGACCGTAAGCGTGCGGAAGAGGAACTCCGGCGAAGTGAAGCTCTTGCCGAACAGCGTCTTCGGCTTGTGGTGGACACAACTCCCGCGATGATAAACAGTTGTCGTCCTGACGGTCACTTGGATTACGTGAATAAGGGTTGGCTGGATTACTTCGGGTTTTCCTTGGAGACGGCACTGGACCGTGCTGACGTGATGAAAATGTCCGTGCCTTCGAAGACCGATAGGTACGGTGGGGACTGGCAGCCGATAATCCATCCAGAAGATCTTCAAGGGTTTAGGGATCAATGGAAAGCGACGCTGGCGTCCAGTAAACCGGGTGAGCACGAGGCACGCGTGCGCCGGTTCGATGGAGAGTATCGCTGGCACTTGTTTCGCGCCGTGCCTCTTTATGACGAAACAGGGAAACCAGTCAAGTGGTACACATCCGCCTTTGATATCGAGGACCGCAAGCGGGTCGAGGTGTTGCTGGCCGGGGAGAAGCGGCTTCTCGAGATGATAGCTAGGGGCGATTCTCGCGAGCTCATCCTCGAGGGCGCATGCCTGCTCGTCGAAGAACTGGCCAGCGGTTGTCTGTCTTCGATCCTTTTGTTGGACCCGAACGCCAACTGCCTTCGGCACGGCGCGGCGCCCAGCTTGCCAAAGCCTTACACTGAGGCAATTGATGGCGCGGTCGTCGGCCCCTCAGCGGGTTCGTGTGGAACCGCCGCTTACCGTACGGAGCCAGTGATCGTCTCCGACATTGCCACGGATCCGCTGTGGGCGAATTACCGCGATCTGGCCCTGGCGCACGGGCTACGAGCGTGCTGGTCCACGCCAATACTCTCCTCGGAAGGGAAGGTGTTGGGGACCTTTGCGATCTATTATCGCGAACCGCGCAGCCCTGCTGCGCAAGACCACAGTGTCATAAGGCAAATCACCCATCTTGCGAGTATCGCGATCGAGCGCAAGCAGGCGGAAGAGGCCTTGCGGCGGAGCGAGGGTTACTTAGCTGAAGCACAGAGGTTGACGCGTACCGGCAGTTGGGCGTGGAACGTGGCTAGTAGACGAAGCATCTATTGGTCGCAGGAAAATTACCGGTTGTTTGGTTTCGATCCGGAAGAGGGTATACCGTCAGACGAGGTGTTTTACCAGCGCGTTCATCCTGAGGATCGAGATAGAGTGCGCAGAGAGGTTTTTCTTGAAAGGCCGGACGAAGGCTCCCACTTTGACGTGGAATTCCGAATCGTTCTTCCGGACGGAGCAATTGAATACGTTCGCTCGACAGGGCATCCCGTTCGTAACATATCCGGCGATCTCCTGGAATATGTCGGTACATCGATAGACGTGACCGAACGCAAGCGGGCGGACGAAGAGCGCGAGAGATTGCGTCAGGCGCAGGCAGACCTCGCGCACGTGAACCGGGTGACCACCATGGGAGAGCTGACTGCTTCGCTGGCGCACGAAGTGAACCAACCGATTGCCGCCGCCATCACCAACGCCAATACCTGTATGCGCTGGCTTGCCGCTGACACACCTAATCTCGAAGAGGCGCGCGCGGCTGCCATGAGAATCGTAAAAGACGGAACTCGTGCGGCGGAAATCATCAAGCGGGTCCGGCTGCTCTTCAAGAAGGGTACTCCAGAACGGGAGTTGGTTGATTTAAACGAAGTCGTTCGAGACATGATCGTCCTCCTGCGCAGCGAGGCAACGCGATACTCCATATCCGTGCGGACGAAGCTGGCGGCGGATCTTCCGGAGGTCGTGGGAGATCGTGTGCAACTGCAGCAGGTGCTGATGAACCTCATGATCAATGGCATCGACGCAATGAGGGACGTCGATGGGACGCGCGAGCTAGTCGTCAAATCAGAGCGAGGGGAATACGAGCAAGCTCTGGTGTCCGTCAGCGATACTGGCGTGGGGCTGCCGCAACAGCAGGCGGACCAAATCTTCAACGCGTTCTTTACCACCAAATCACATGGTACCGGTATGGGGCTTCGGATCAGCCGCTCCATCGTGGAATCGTATGGCGGCCGCTTGTGGGCCGCGGAGAACTCTCCGCGCGGCGCGAGTTTTTACGTCACCCTACCGACCAAAGCCGAGGCGCTTGAATGACGCCCGCAGACGCCCCTAGGGTGTTCGTCATCGATGATGATGCCGCTATGCGTGCGGCCATCCAAGGGCTGCTGAAGTCGGCGGGCTTGCGCTCAGAGACCTTCGGAGCGGCGGAAGAGTTTCTACGCAGCAAGCGACCGGACGGGCCGAGTTGTCTGGTTCTGGACGTAAGCCTTCCTGGAATCAGCGGTCTCGATTTTCAGCGCCAGTTGGCTGATGCGGGCGTCCACATTCCCATCATTTTCATCACCGGTCATGGGGATATTCCGATGACGGTGAGGGCCATGAAGTCAGGTGCCGTGGAGTTTCTGACCAAGCCTTTCCACGACCGGGACTTGCTGGATGCGATCCGCCAGGCTTTGGATCGCGACCGTGTTAAGCGCCAACAGCAGAGTAACCTTGCCGGGCTGCGAAAACGTTATGAGGCACTTACCGCACGCGAGCGCGAAGTCATGGGCCTGGTGGTCTCCGGCATGCTCAATAAGCAAATAGCCTTTGATCTGGGGATCAGCGAGATCACCGTGAAGATTCATCGCGGCCACGTGATGCGGAAAATGCAGGCCGAGTCGCTGGCAGAATTAGTTAGAATGGCGTCGAAACTGGAGCTTTCACCCGGCAAAAAGTAGCTTAGTTCCAACGCTCCGCTGATACGCGATACTGCTTGCTAGTTCGCAGTCCTCCCCGTTCAACTGTAGCTTTCTCAACTTCGCTTAGATTGTGGTTGCCTCTCAGCTCGGTGCGGTATTCAGGCTCTCATACGAAAGTATAATTGCGCCGCTTTGGCGACACTGCTAGATTCCACCTATGACCGCTCTGGAGAAGACCAAAATGGTTGCGATTGTCGATGATGATGATTTAATGCGCAGCGCGCTACAGGGCCTGCTGAAAGCGGTTGGCTTGCCGGCACAAACGTTTGCGTCGGCAGAGGAATTCCTGAAATCCGGCCAACAGCGCCAGGCTGGATGCTTAATCGCCGATATCCGTATGCCGGGAATGTCGGGTCTCGAACTGCAGGCACAGCTGAACGCCGAAAATTGCAGGATTCCGATCATCTTCATCACAGCACATGGCGACGAAAAGATGCGGATGCAGGCGTTGCGGGCAGGCGCTGTGGAGTTCATGGCAAAACCGTTCGACGACGAAGCGCTGCTTGAGGGTGTTCGGGCGGCTCTGGAAAGCTAAGCCCGTAAGTGGAAGTGTGCATCAGGTTGCGTAAGGAGGTTCCCAGTGGGGGCTGTCGCAAGATTCGGATCCGGTGACCAGGATCGTAATCGGCGCAGATTCGAGCAGATCATCGGCAACAGTCCTGCTCTGGAATCGGTACTCGAGCAGGTCGAACGCGTCGCTCCTACGGATTCCACCGTTATTATCCAGGGAGAAACAGGCACGGGCAAGGAGCTGATCGCGCGAGCGATTCACAATCTGAGCGTGCGGTGCGGACGCCCATTCATTAAATTGAATTGCGCTGCTATTCCGTTCGATCTGCTGGAAAGCGAGCTTTTTGGCCACGAACGAGGCGCGTTCACCGGAGCCATAGCGCAGAAGATTGGCCGTTTCGAGCTGGCCGACAAAGGCACGCTGTTCCTGGATGAAGTAGGCGATATTCCGCCGGCCTTGCAGCCCAAACTGTTGCGCGTACTGCAGGAACAAGAGTTCGAACGCTTGGGCAGCACTCGGACTCACCACGTGGACGTTCGCTTGGTAGCTGCGACCAACCGGAATTTGGTTGACATGGTGAAGCGGAACGAGTTTCGTAGCGACCTCTACTATCGTCTGAATGTGTTTCCGATCCCACTGCCACCGTTGCGGGAACGCCGGCAAGACATTCCCGCCTTGGTCGAACATTTTGTCGAGATTTATGCCCGCCGGATGGATAAGCAAATCGAACACATTCCTCCTGAAACGATGTCTGCCCTTGTCTCGTGTCAGTGGCCAGGGAACATTCGGGAGCTCCAGAATTTCATTGAGCGGAGCGTCATCCTCAGTTCGACTACCGTCCTGGACCCACCTCTCGCGACCTTGAAGATTGCAGCCGAAGTGGAATCCCTTGGGGCAATTACCCTGGAGGACGCAGAGCGAGACCACATTCGCAAGACT
>QHYS01000318.1 GCA_003223325.1 Acidobacteriota bacterium | reverse complement strand
CAATTCCGTAATGCTCTTTCAGCTTCACCGCCGCCCCAGCAAAGGCATTCTCGGCACCAAAATCGGTCATGGCTCGCTGTAGGCCTTCCGAATAGCCACGGCACTGCACTTCCGCCGATGCCGAAAAAGGTCGTATCTCCGGCCCGCCACGGCCTTGGGTGAAGACCTCCTCTGCGATTTCAATTTCCCCTAGTCGCGTGTACCGCACGGCTGCCGATCTTCGCCCGCTCGCCTCACTATCTGCCCCTCGCATGGTACCACCCGACCTAATCGCACTCCCGCCTGAGACAGAATTTGTTCACCGTCAAGTCGCACTCGACACACTCGAAATCGAAGGCCCTCCGCCGACCCGGCCCGAGGAGCCGGTCGAGAACGAACGCAATCGCAACCTTCCCGGTTTCATCCATGTCGTTGCTCGAACCGACAAGGAACTCCCGCCGCCGGGTGTTGCTCTTCCTAGCCACACGGCCAGAGTTCACGGGCTTGTGGGTGAGCGCGAGGAGCCGCGAGGAGTCATTTGACACAGAATCAGTGTAACACTATAATCGTGTCATGCGGCGGTTGAGGAACATCACCATCACTCTCGACGAGGCGGTCGCTCGCTGGGCGCGGATTGAGGCGGCCAGGCAAGACACAAGCGTGTCCCAGCTGCTAGCGCGCATTCTTGAAGAGCGCATGAACCAACATGACGAATACGAGCGTGCGATGCAGCGGGCGCTCGCGCGCAAGCCGTTTCTGAAGCTTGGGAGATCCCTCTTGACTCGCGAGGAACTGCATGACCGCCGCCATCTTCGTTGATACAAATGTCTTGCTCTATGCCCTAGACCACGCCGATCAGCGGAAGCAGACGGCAGCTCGGCTGTGGAGGGATGCGCTATGGAAGAGCCGACTGGGCAGAATTAGTTTCCAAGTCCTGGAAGAATTTTATGTTCAGGTCATGAAGAAATGGCCGAATGCCCGCGAAGCGGCGCGTGGCGAGATTCGCGACTTGCTTACATGGCAGCCCGTGGAGATCCGAGGCGAGATCTTGGAACGTGCGTGGCGGCTGCAGGATCGTTTTCAATTGTCATTCTGGGACGCGTTGATCGTGGCTGCCGCCCAATCCTCTTCCTGCCGCTATCTGCTTACCGAGGACTTGCAGCACGACCAAGAGATCGACGGATTGCGAATTGTTAGCCCGTTCGCGTGCGAACCCGATTCACTCCTGAGCTGAGCGAACTCGCTGACCAGGCGGGTCTTCTTAGCCTGCGCACGATGCAGCCGGAGGGGCGCGAATTACTGAGAAAAGTTCTTTTGAACAGCGAACGACGTATATCCCCGGACCTGTGGTTACCGAAAATTCCGTCCGATCTGAAAACAAAGAGGTTCCGATCAATCGTGAGATCATGGTGGCGACCACGATGAGCTCTCTTTTCGCCGCCCTTTTCGCTTTGGTAGCCTCTAGTTTTCGAACCCCGTGCGGCCCTGCAGGCGGAGATCCTCGCGCTTGGTCACCAACTGGCGGTTCTCCAAAAGAACGCCCCGCGTCGTGTGCGCTTCCACCGCTGCGACCGATTCTTGTGGGTTGTGTGGTCGCGATTCTGGTCCGGTTGGCGGCGATGTCTGCAGATGGTTCAGCCCGACACGGTCCTCCGTTGGCACCGCAGAGCTTTCGCCTGCCATGGGACTAGAAAATCGCGCCGCCTTCCCGGACGGCCGGAAGTTGCCTGGAACATTCGGGATCTAATTCGGCGCAGGAGCCCAGCGAACCCCTTGTGGGGTGCACCCCCGCATGTACGGGCAAAATCCCTTTGCGGAACGGTTGGTGGGCTCCATCCACGTTATGGTGTGCAACCAAAGATCGTTGCGTCGAACACTGCAAAGCTATTTTGCCTACTAGCTTTGGGCAAAGGCGCGCCAGAGCCCAGAGCGGTGGAACCGCCGGCGCAGGGGCGCGTGGTAGCGATTCCTCAGGTCGGGGGATTACACCACCGATACCAGAGACGCGCCGCTTAGCCCGAGCAAGCCGCTTCGTCCACGTCTGCTTTCCTTGACCACACTTTTGCTGATCCAAACGCGATTCTTTCGCGACACGAACTCCCTGCACTTCGATGCACTCGTCGACTGAGCGAGGCGGACACTGCCAGTCTTTAGACTCCGATATGCTTGCCAACAACAAAACCAGTGTGATCGACGAGATCTGCGATTAGCGTGGCATAAGGATGCTGGTTGACATACGGACGGAATTCTCGGTAATCACAACTGCAGAAAGCGGCGCATAAAAACCAAATGACCTCATAGCGAGGCAAGGCGCCTGGCCGTCCGCGCTGTCAAGGGCGCGCAGTTCGCGTTTATCGGAGCGCAGCGAAAACCCTTGACAGGAGAAGCGGACGGTCCAGGTGCAGGGCCCGGTCCGGACTCACCAAAACAGGCCGAGGAGATCGCGCCCAACCTCTTGTGATCGATTCTTGTGAAAGAGGATACTGCAATGCCTTCCACTCCGACTCTGCTAAATTGGCGTGACAGAGGCGCTGGAATTGCTGCGCTTGCGCACAGCCGATTTCTCGGATGTGGGCATCTAAAAGTCGAGGGTTCTGGCTATCCCGTTTGTGCCACCGCCCAGATGGGAAAATAGGTCGATTTTGTCGGAGCGGGTCGCTATTGTTATTATCGATGACGGTGAGGAGTTGCATGTGGGCCATTGGCGCGAACCATTCGCACTGGATAGAGAAGTGCTCGTGGAATTCGAGGAACCGCTTTTCGCGCGCGACCGGACGGCCTATATCGCCCGCGTGTGCGGTGGCAGTGCCGGTGATGGGGCCAACCACTGGCATGGCTGGATCGAGTTCACGCCGGTGCAAGGTGGACCAGTAATCCGTACTCCGCGCGAAACGACGCAGCCTGACAGAAGCAATACACTGCGCTGGGCGAGGGGGTTGACACGCGTGTATCTGGAAGGTGCGCTTGCTCGCGCGCTCTACTGGCGTCTTGTCGAAGCAGGGCCACGTGAGACGCCAAGCTACCCTGCAGCGCAGCTACCGATGCCGGCGCGCAAGCCTGCTCGCGGACGTCACCCTGTACGGAAACGCACAGCGGAGCCGCAGCGGCGCAGGTGGCACGTCAGCGGGCCGCCTACTGGGTTTGCGCGTGTGGGTGGGATGAACGATCTCAAGAGTCAGATTCGACGGATCGTCGAGATCGTGCACGTCCGGCAGGAGGAGGCGCGTCGTTATGGCGTCGTCCGAAACGGGATTCTTCTCTATGGCCCCCCTGGCTGCGGCAAGACATTCTTTGTACAGGCGATGGCCGAGGAGTTCGGCCTGCACTTGCTCCGCGTTCCCCTCGAAAGTGCCATTAGCAAATACGCGGGTGCCGCCCCCGAGGCGA
Source organism: Acidobacteriota bacterium (assembly GCA_003223325.1). GTDB lineage: Bacteria > Acidobacteriota > Terriglobia > Acidiferrales > UBA7541 > Palsa-189. The sequence goes on along the minus strand of QHYS01000318.1, from coordinate 50 downwards.
TTGAGCGCCTCTTTCACGAAGCCCGCTCCAAGACACCTTGCCTGCTCTTC
>QHYS01000053.1:5256-50512 GCA_003223325.1 Acidobacteriota bacterium | reverse complement strand
AATCAGCCGGCCAGCAGCAAACAAGCGGGCTGCTCGTTTCCGTCGATGTTCCATGCCTTCAAAATCTCGTCGAGGAGAAGGATGTGTATGCATACCGTCAGTATAGAGGATATGCTTTTCTTTGTCACTGTATTATACGAGATTCAGTAGGTAAAAGCCCATAGGTTTTCGACGTGCACCTGTATTGAGAGCTTTGGGCGCGTTGCAAGAGTTCAGGTGAGGGAAGGGCAGCAGTAAATTTACGTTGGATCTTTTAAAAAGGGGAACAAAGTAGTGCAAAGAATTCTGTTATCTATGGTGTTGGCTTTTTCCGTGATTGGCTTTGCGAAAGCACAAGAAATCACAGGACCCGCAGCCGAGAAAACAAAGAAAGAGGTCCTTAAGCTTGAGGACGAGTGGTCACGGCCTCGTTGAAAAGCAACGACGCCGCTGCCGAGTATTATGAGAGTAACGATGCCGACGGTCTCGTCCTTATGACAAATGGCCAGCTCCTGACTAAAGCTCAACGTGTCAAGGCCGCGCGCGCTGCTCAGAGGAAAATAGTCTCTTTGAAAGAGGAAGATGTAAAGGTTCACGTCTACGATAATGGAAAACTGGCCGTCGTAACGGCAAAGCACATCCAAGACTTCGACTTAAACGGTAAAGTGACGTCTAACCCCACGGTAGCGGTTACCGTTTACGTTAAGCAAAACGGGACGTGGCGAAGCGTCGTGCACGCCGTTCATCGTACTAGCGAATAACATCGGCTTTCACGCTGAGCCCGGCTGTGCGGGCAAAATCGCTGTGTCCCGCATCGCGGAAGCGTACAATCCTTCGAACCGAAAGTCCCCAATCGGAATTCATTTTAACGTGCGAGGGAGGAGCGATTATGCCCCGCTACGTCACCTTGTTCTCTACACCCAACACGGAGTAGAGAACATTAAGCAAGGTCTTTCTCCCCTCGATGCTGGCAGGAAAGCAGCAGGGATTCTGCACTTGGATATGGAATCACCAAATTAGCTTCAGTGCAAACTGGATCTCCCGGGCGTCGGTAGTTGTCGTAGTTAACTTCCCTACGGTGCTAATCGGCGTTCCGGTTGCATCAAAGATGTCGGCTTCTCCGCTCGATATGTTCGGTATCCCGAAGTTGGGCCGATTCAGAATACTAAAGAACTCCGCACGGAACTGAATATTGAAGTTCTCGGAGATGCGCCTGATGGAGTTGTCCTTGAACACCGAGAAATCTAGATTCTCCAGCCCCGGTCCATGGATGATATTGCGGCCGGCATTGCCCCGAAGGTTAAAACATTCGAGGAGGGCGGGGTTGCCGACCGTCGGGTCGCAATTCGCGTTATAGAAGGCTTGCGACGGTGCCGTTGGGATAGCGAAGCATAGCGTCTTAATGTAATTATCCGGATTCCCTGGATTGACCAGAGTGTTGCATCCCGGTCCGGTCAGGCGATTCGGAAAGGCGTAATCGTCGCTGTTCCCGATTCCTTGCGGATCGCCGCCCGTCCCCCATGTTGGAGTCCAGGGCTCGCCGTCGCTCACCTTGAAAATCCCTCCCAACCTCCAGCCGCTCACCGCCCAAGCCGCAGGTCCGGAGAGCGACTTGAGAGTCGGAACCTGCCAGGTTGCATTGATCACCAGCGTTCTCGGGATGTTGTAGTCCGACAAGCCGCGGGTCAAACTGGGATTGAACCAGTCCAGGCTGGTGATACCATTGGTGAACTGGTCGCCCTGTTGGGTCGCCGAGTTGCTGTCAATGCTCTTGCCCCAAGTGTACGAAGTTTGAAACTGAACTCCGTGGCTCATTCTCTTAGTGATTCCTATCGCGAGCGCATCGTAGACAGAGTTCCCCTTCCAGAAAACTCCATTAATCGCACCGAAATTTGGGTTGATTTTGATCCCGCTCCCTATCGGTGAGGGCCAGAGGACGCCGGCAGAGGTTTTAGTGGGAATGATCATATCTATGTCATCGACTACGAAAGGCAAGTGGACGCCGTGCGAGCCAACGTAGCCGACCAGGGCTGTCAGGCTGCGGGTGATTTCCCGCTGCACGTTAAGATTCCATTGCATCACGTAAGTGCGACGAGGATGTTGTTCATAGTAGCCCACCTGCTGCTTGCCGTTTGCCGCCAGCAGGGGTGCCGCCCCAGCAAAAAAAGACCCTGGCGGCAATCGGGGTGCCTTAATCGTGCCCTTTAAAAAGAATGGAGTCGAATTGCCGTCGGTACTGATCTCATAAGGCAGCGGCAGTGAGTCAAACAACCCAAATCCGCCGCGCACCGCGGTCTTGCCGTTCTTGAAGGGGTCCCAGGCAAAGCCCACTCGAGGCTCGAAGTTGCGGAGGGTAGGGTTGATGAAAAGGGGGCTACCCAAGTGGGGAGTGGGATCCGTGAGGTTGATCAGGTTGGAGAGCTTGTTTTGAGCCTCCGTCGGAACCGTCACCATCTCGTAGCGTATCCCAAGGTTCAACGTCACGTTAGGGCGCCACCGCCAATCGTCCTGGAAGTATGCGCCGAAGAGAGTTTGGCGATAACCCCGTGGCGTGATCGTACTGGCAATGCCTGATTGGAATTGCTTCGGATTGTTGGTGAGGAAGTTCGTAAGCGTGCTGAAGGTGAAAATTCCACCGGGAAAGCTTCCGCTCAATCGATTCATTTGCATTCGCTCGACAGCACCGCCGAATTTCAAAGAGTGAGTTCCCCGCGTGAGGAAAGCATCATCATAGCCTTGAAACGAATTCCAACGGATGAGGTTCTGTGAAGCAGCGTTTAAACCTGCGGGGAATTGCGTCAAGCCTCCTCCAATGATTACACTAGCGGCGTCCCGCCCTGGTTGGGCGCTCAGGGACGGGTCGGCCGCCGCGGGATTGATTGCAGAAAGACTAACAAAAACGTCCGCGGACACGCGATTGAATCCGCCCCGGATGGTATTAACCAGGTTGGGGCTAAAGATATGGGTTTCTTCAACAGAGTATAGCTGCAGCAGCGTCAAACTGCTCTTCAACACGTCGTTCATGGTATCGGGCGCCGTAAAAGGCGTTTTGTCGAACATAAAACTTCCAGACAGACTGTCTTTTTCGGAAAACTTGTGGTCGACACGAGAGGTCACGAAGTTCTCCTTGACCGCCTGGTTCCCTGCAAAGGTGAAGAACCCCGTGTCTCCGTTCCCGCCGGGCGCTAGCCCGCCGTCGGGCAGAGGATACAAAGGAAGATACTTTTGGGCTGATGCGTCCACCGCCACCGTGTTCGGGGAACAAGCCGTAGGCGTACTCGGGACCGAACAGAGGTTCCCCGCCCGTGCCGCCGCTGAAGGTACTATGTCAAGAACTGAGACGCCCTTCGATTGACGGACCGCTTCATAGTCTCCGAAGACGAACGTGCGGTCCTTCTGGATCGGGCCGCCTGCCGATCCTCCGAACTGATTGCGTTTGAAGGGTGGAACACCGCCGACGTCAAAAAAGTTTCGCGCATCCAACGCGCTGTTACGCAAAAACTCGTAAGCGCTTCCATGGAATTGGTTCGTTCCAGAGCGCGTAATGGCATTGATTACTCCTCCGGCTGTCTTCCCGTATTCTGCGGAGTAATTGGTGGTTAAAACGGAAAACTCCTGTATAGCATCTACGCCTGTGTTCCCACCGAGAACATTGCCAGGCCCACCGTTACCATAATCGTTCATACTGATACCGTCCAGCCGGTAATTATTCTGTTGGGGGCGGGCGCCGGAGATGCTCACCTCGGCTCCAAAACCTCGCAAACCCCGGTCGACGGTGGTCGTAGAACGCCATTGGGTCGTCAGCGCGGTGACACTGGGCTGAAGAGTCGCGAGATCAGACCAGCTTCGCCCGTTCAGCGGCAACTCGACAACTGTGCTGGAACTCACCACGGCACTGATGGCGGAAGAGGCCAGTTCCACGTTCGGCGCCTCGCCAGTTACTTGGACTCTCTGTGTGACCTGTCCCACTCGCAGGGCGAAGTTCAGCACTTGCTGGGCTCCCACTGTAAGAGTGACCGCGTTTTGCACCTCCGTTGAGAAACCAGGGGCAGACGCGGACACTTCATAACCTCCCGGGAGCAGATTCGGCGCCGAGTAAAAGCCCGCGGCGTCCGACTTGACCGAAGTGTTTACGCCGGTTGCCACATTCTTGATAGAGATTTGGGCCTGAGGCACGACCGCGCCCGACGCATCCGTCACCGTACCGGAGAGTATCGCTCCGGTGACCTGCGCTCGGACTGAAGCCGAAAGCAGGAGGGCCAATCCCAGCGAACCCCATGTTAGAAGGCCCACCCCAATCTTTCCCCAAGCCTTCGGAAAAATCATTCCGCCTCCATGTGCCGGTTAAAACCGGCAAGGTGCAGTGAATAGAACGCCAGTGTAATGAATAAAGTGGCGGGATTCTCTAGAGAAATATATAGGAAGTCAAGCTAAAACTTCGGGTAACTTCGCGCGAAGGATTGTAACGATCGTGCACGCCAAGAAGTTGACTAAAAAACGGACGCAGGGTTATGCCCCACGAGCTCAGCTTTCACCTCTGTGGAATATTGACGATTGAGACCGAGATCACGGATTCCGCTGTGGCAGGCGTTGGTGAATTGTTGTAAGCACCGGCAGTCTGTGATAAGAACTCAGATCCCTTTTTTTGGAGGTTGTTCAATGAAACGGCAAACGGTAATCGGCTTGGTGTTACTCGTCTGCGGATTCGTCGGCACTTGCCTCGGGGCTGATGGTCAGAAGGTGGTGGTGATTCATGCCGGACAATTGTTCGTCGGAAAGTCCGATGTGCTGTTGAGCAACCAGGTGATCGTCATTCAAGGCAATCGTATCGTCGACGTGGGAACGGCCGGAAGCGTCAAGGTTCCCGCGGGCGCGCAGGAAGTCGATCTGGGGAAGTCCACGGTGTTACCGGGGCTGATCGATGGTCACACACATGTGTTCAAGTGGAAGAGTCAGAGCCTTGACGTGCAGATGCTTCATACCTCGCAATACCGCATGTTCGAGGCCGCCGTGAATGCGAAGAAAGATCTCGAGGCGGGTTTTACCGCATTACGCGACTGTGGAAGCATGGGCGCCCAGTACAGCGACGTGGATGTTCGCCGCGCCATCAACGATGGTTTGATTCCGGGGCCGCGGATGCAGGTGGCGACGTTGCCGCTTATCGGGTCGATCGGGATGCCTTCCGAAAGAGCCTTTCCTCCAGGAGTCATCGTCCCCACTATGCACCTCGTTTTTGACGGCCCCTGGGAGGCACGTAAGGCCGTGCGTCAGGAAGTCAAGTACGGCGCCGATTTTATCAAGCTCTTCCCTGGCAACCACGGATCCAGAGGAAGGCTGGGGGTTGAGCCAACGATGACCAGGGAGGAAGAAGAGGCGATTGTGGATGAAGCGCACCGGATAGGTGTTAAAACAGCCTGCCACACGTCCGGAGGTATAACCTTGCGGGACTCGATTGAATTGGGCTGCGATTCGATCGAACTTCCCGTCGACCTCGACCCGGAATCAATCAGCAAGATGGCTGAGAAGGGCACGTTCCTGGTGACGGACATTTCCAATAAAAGATCATGGGAGCAGTTCGAGCTTAAGGCCACGCAGGGTAAGTTGGATCAGGCAGCGATGCAAAAGGTTAGCTTTCAGAGGGCTCTTAAGGCTGGCGTGAAGATCGCTTTCGGGGCCAATGCTTCCAGTGGCGCCGAAGATCATGGATCACAAGCCAAGGATTTCGAATACATGGTCGAATACGGGATGAAACCCGCCCAAGCTCTCCGCGCCGCGACCGCAGTCGGGGCGGAACTGATGGGCTGGCAGGACCGAATTGGGACGATCGAGAAAGGCAAGTATGCCGACGTTGTCGCAGTCTCTGGAAACCCTCTGGAGAACATCACAGAGCTTGAGCGAGTGAAATTTGTGATGAAGGATGGGGAGATTATCCGGAACGATCTCAAGTAGAATGCGAGCTGCCAACCTGACCTGGACGGCACAGAGCTGGATTTGGACGCACATTATTGTAGGTAAACGGTCGCCCGCTTTCCCTGTCACACTACCGTAAATGGGGGTCGGAATAGAGCGGTTCGGCGGGTTGAGCTAACTTAAAATTGTGGTCGGAATCAATCCGAGATTTGATGATTTCGCAAGGATTCCACTGCGCTCGCGAGCCTATGCAAAGCATCAGTGGTCAGTCCGAGCGCATGCTCAGGCTGTCAGCAATACTATCCTTTAGGTGAAGCCACGGAAAATTCACTCGCGGAGAGAAAATGAGAAAATCAATCACAATCTGCTTGGCCGTTATCCTTATATTTGCCCTTAAGGTGCGGTCCCAAGTAACCGAGCCACTACAAATGATTCAATCTATTCCTCTGCCGGGACTCCACGACGGCGATTTCGACCACTTTGTGGTGGACCTTCCAGGTCAGCGGTTGTTCCTCGCTGCAGAGGACAACGCTGCAGTAGAAGTAATCGATTTGCGTATCAATAAAGTTACGCACACGATTACAGGTCTAAATGAGCCACATTCTATGGTCTATGACGCCGAATCCAAAAAGCTTTTCGTGGTTGATGAGGACCGGGTCGATATTTACGACGGGGCGTCCTTCAATCTTCTGGGAAAAATTCCTATGAAGGCCCATGCCGACGTGAGTATCTATGATCCGGTCGCGAAATTGTTTTATGTTGGCAACGGTGGCAGAGACGCTCACGAAGATTATTGTTTGCTGAGCATTGTGGATACAACGACAGGTAAGGTGGTCGGCGAGATCAAACTGGATGCAGACCATATCGAGGCCATGGCGCTCGAACGATCAGGGCACCGATTGTTTATCAATCTAACGTCCAAGAACGCTGTGGCTGTGATTGACCGCGAGAAACGAACCGTGATTGCGACGTGGTCCAATGCGGAGGAAGGTCGGGCGAATGGACCAATGGCATTCGATGAAGCCAATCAGCGGCTCTTTGTCGTCTCCCGCGATCCGAACAAAGTAATTGTTTTCGATTCGAATTCGGGGAAAATCATTGCCACCGCACCATGCGTAGGCCAATATATTTCAGACGACGCGGTTTACGATCCCACACTGAAACGTCTATATGTTGCAGGGACTCCATTCCTGGAAGTATTCCAGCAGCGCAGCCCCAACGCCTATCAGCTTCTAGGCCAGATTCCTACCTCTTATCACGCGAATACGGCAATTTTTGTGCCTCAACTCAACAGATACTATGTAGCCGTAAATCATCACGGGCAGGTCGAGGCGAAGATCGATATATACGAGGTTTTGCCGTAATACCTGCGTTGTGTTGGCCAGACAGACTTCTGATCCTAGTCGAGAGCTATGCGATATTGCGATATTAGACTACAACTTTCAGTTTCAACACCCAGCCCAGCGCAAGGGCAGTGATTTTCGACCGTGTAGGCGTTGATGCGAGCGATCAAAACCTACTCTAGAGGGGCGCCCCTCTATAATGCGTCGTCTCCTAAGAAAGTGGCTGCTAAGTTATTCATTCTTTAGGCGGCACGTCACCGCAACTTTCTTCCATCCCTGTCTAGGCAAAGCCCAGTCGGTTGCTTCTCGAAAACTGGCTTTCGCGGCTTTAAACTGCAACAGAATCTCGGTTCTGTTGCATTCGGCAGCGTACATGAGGCGATTTTGAAGGACATTTGCAATGCCGATCGAATGGCATCGCTGACGTAATGTTGCATTTACTGCGAGGAATGCACCTCGCGCCAAAAATCCCGGAGACAGCCTGCCCTAAATCATTAGAACTGGACGACGGTTGAAGGCAAATCTTGCTGCGCCCAAAAGTGATGTTTTTGCCGCGCCAGCAGAATCCTTCCGCGCAGCATCGCACACCCTGGCGAACGAGCCACTTGGTTGATTGACCGGACGAATAGAACCATCACGATGTAGTAGTATTCACGCTTTGATCAGTAAAGTCGGCGCGCCTGGCACAAAATCAGCTTCCGTGCAGTGGTTCAACGTAAGGATCGGGGATGGTAATGATGCTAACTTCTCTCCCGGGTTTCGCCGCATGAAGCTGAAAGAAATCACGGCGGGTCTGAGCCTTAGTGGCGTTGAGCCGACACAGATCGTCAGTGTGGTGGCGACTGTGTCGCTCGGCGACGGCGCCTTGCAGTTAATCTACCGCACGCCTGATGGAGCAATGAAAGAGCGGCTTCTGGCCAGCGCCGATGAGGAATCCATCAGCGTGGCAACGGTCGAGCGACCATTTTCGTTCGACGGTGACGGCGCCGCATTCCAGCTCGCTTGTGAGGCGAAACGTATCGATCTAGCGTTCCTCTTCGATCCGATGATGGCGGTTCACACCTCGAACGTGGAACCGCTGCCGCATCAGATCACTGCTGTCTATGAGTCAATGTTGCCGCGCCAGCCGCTGCGCTTCCTGCTGGCAGACGACCCTGGTGCTGGTAAGACGATCATGGCCGGGCTTTACATCCGCGAGCTCATCATGCGCGCGGATGCCCGCCGAATCCTGATCGTTGCGCCGGGGAGTTTGGTCGAGCAGTGGCGCGACGAGATGTTCGAGAAGTTCGGCCTGGAGTTCAGCATCTACTCGGCGCTTCTGGAGCAGGCCGCGCCGAGCGGAAATCCCTTCGACAATCATCACCAACTGATTGTTCGCCTCGACCAGTTCTCGCGGAATGAGGAGATGCAGGAAAAGCTGTGCGCGGCCGGTTGGGATTTAGCTGTGTTCGACGAGGCCCACAAGCTCGCCGCCCATTACTTCGGCTCGAAGCTCGAAAAGACGGCACGGTTCCGCTTTGCGGAAAAGCTAGGTACGCAGGTGCGCCACCTGTTGCTGATGACAGCCACGCCGCACAGCGGCAAGGAAGAGGACTACCAACTTTTCCTGTCTCTGCTCGACTCTGACCGTTTCTACGGCAAGTTCCGCGATGGTGTACACAAGGTCGATGCCTCTGATCTTATGCGCCGCATGGTGAAAGAGGACCTGCTGAAATTCGACGGTACACCACTCTTTCCCGAGCGCAAGGCGTACACGGTCAACTACACGCTTTCAAACCTTGAAGCCGCGCTTTATGACTGCGCCACTCACTATGTGCAGGCCGAAATGGGGAAGGCTGACGCGCTGCAAGGCCCACGGAAGGGTTCGGTCGGCTTCGCGCTGACGGCGTTGCAGCGTCGTCTTGCCTCAAGTCCCGAAGCAATCTACCAATCACTCAAGCGCCGCAAGGAGCGTCTTGAAGGACGCCTTCGAGACGAGAAACTCGGACTAAAAGGTCGCCAGGCGCTGGACCGTGATCACCTGAAATCTCTCCTCGACCGTAACGCCCTCGCGCAAGAAACCATGAGCGCGGAGCGCATCTTCGCGGTGAAGGAAGAGATGGAGAAGGCTGAGGCACGGCGACTTCAGCCTTATTTCGTGCGAGCCTTCTTTCTCCGGGCACTAGATGCGCTCGGCAGGATGGCTCATGCCCGTGAAGCGGGGCGTTACGAGATCGCTCATGTTCCGGTCGCTATACGCGAGCGGGACCACCGCATCACAGGCCGCAATCGCCGGGAGCAGGAGCCTGTGTTGAAACGCTACGACCGCATCTGTTTCGAGCGCACTGCTATTCAGCCGCTTGAAAAAGCGGGCCTCAGTCGCGCCGTGCTGATGCATCCCGGCCATCCGCTGATGCTCTCCATGTCCGACATGATTCTTGAGCAGCACGCAAATCTGCTGCGCCAAGGCGCGATTTTGGTGGACCCGGCAGACGAGGGCACGGAGCCGTGGCTCCTTTTCCTGCTGACCCATGAGGTCAAGTCGGGAGATGGACTTGTGCTCTCAAAGCGCCTGCAATTCGTTCGCGTGGGAGCCGATGGCGAGGCCAAATTCGCTGGCTGGGCGCCGCATCTCGACCTTGAACCGCTGCCTGGGTCCGAGCAGACGTTGCTGAAAGACGTGCTCGACGTGCCGTGGGTCGCCACCAACCAGGAGGGGCGTGCAGTGGCGCTCGCCGCCGCGACATTGGTGCCAGAGCACTACAACGAGGTGGCCAGCCGCCGAATCGCCCACGTCGAAAAGACACTCGCCGCCGTACACGAGCGGCTGACAAGGAAATCGATTTTTGGCAGGACCGCTGGATGAAACTCAAGGAGGATCAGGAAGCAGGTAAGGACGTGCGCCTCAATCTTGAGAATGTCCGCCGCGAACTTCGGAATTTATCCTTGCGTCTCCAACCGGGCGACCCGTCGACCTTCACAACCTGGCTTTCCGCACGATATGTCCAGCTCTGGCGCTGTGTGCGGAATGCCACAAAGGCAGAAAAGAGCATGACGAAAACGGCCACGAATTCAAGCCGCTTCCAGAATGGCGTGGTTTCTATGCGTGCAGACGCGGATGCGCGACATTAGCCACCTCGCTCGATTCACAACTCGCGGCCAAGAGCCTCCTCAGGCACTCGAACGTCTTGACCACGGCCCAGTACTATATAAAGAGCATCCCGGAAGAAGCGGCTCGGGCGGCGGAGAAGATGAACGCGTTGTTTGAGACTGCTACAAACGAGCCAGTGAATTAAGGGCGATTCGATGCGCAGACCGATGTTCCCGATGTTCAACCGCAACACTAAATTCTTGCCTGAATCACGGACGTCTCGGATCTACGCGGCAAGAACGACCGTCAATCGCGATTTGTTTGAGTTTTGCACACACCGAACCCACACCAGCCCAAACATCCGCATTTCGCCCTCAGCGCAAGACTCCATCCTCTTGAAAACACACGTCCCGCAGATAGAAATTTCTATTCCTAAACCGCGTGTCGGGAGTTCGACTCTTCTCAGGCCCACCACTTTTCCCAATTGATTCGCAAGGAGATCTGTTCTGTCGGTCATCCATTCGACTGCCCTAAAATATAGCATTGTCATAAAACTGTCATAGTTATCGGTCCAAAACGGATCAGAACGGTTCAAGTCCAGGCGCGTAGGTTTCGAGGTGTCATTCGCTTGAGGGGACGGCGTATACGCACGCGAAAAAGCAACCACCCCTTCCCGGTGGAACTCGAAGGAGCCCGCGCGCCGGGATTGGCGGCACTACCTTGTCCGCCCCTCCCTAGCCCCACTATTCATGCATAGTGGTGTCGTGACTTCGCGAAGCTCTGGATAGCAGCCGCTTCGCTATCGTAGGTATCGAAGACGGTCAATAGTCTTGTCACCTGGAGTGTCTCGCGGAATCTTGACCCAAGGTTGGCCAGCTTCAACGTAGCGCCGTGCGAACGTGCCCTGTTGAAGGAAGCCGCCAGCGTGCCCACGCCGGCACTGTCGATGTAGCTGACATCCGCCAGGTTTAGGACGATGCTCTTTTTGCCCGCCGAGAGCAACCCCTCGATCTTCTCGCGGAACGCGCCGCTTTCCTCTCCCAACACAATCTGGCCTTCTATGCTCACAACAGTAATGCCGTCCAATTCTTGTTCCGTTATTCTGAATGCCAAGGTCCATCCTCCTTGATAGCGGAAGTTCTGTCTTCGTTGGGCTGATTCGTCTCGTCACGGTCCGTCTCGTACCCACTTCATAAAGCAGAAACAGGAGGCAGATTGGCTCACAGGTGTTGTTAAGTTCTTCCGCCATGCCCGGTCAGGGACTCCTCATGGAGCCAAGACCGTTATGAGGCGCACTGTACGCTTACGGACACTTAGGGGAGTTCAAGAAGCAGAGCCAGGCAACAAGTGTCGTGGCAAGGTGGTTGCTTTAGCATGCTTGTCCCCGATAGTGCACCGCGAGAACGCTGATGTCATCCGATTTTGGCGCGCCTTCTGTAAAGGTCTGCACTCCAGTACGGACGGCCTCGGCAAGGCTATCGACTGTCTGGCCATTAAACTCCTGCAAAAGCTGCCGAAGTCCCCCGGCCTCCTTGAAAAACTCGCCACGCCTGTTCCGGGCCTCGGGGATGCCATCGGTGTAAATCACAAGGAAGTCACCTGGTTCGATCTGGGCTTTCCCACGTGTGTATTGCGTATCGGAAAACATACCGACTGGAAAATTTAATGATTCGAGGGCTTCCACTTCCCCCGAGCTGCGGCGGATCAGGGCAGGCACATGGCCTGCATTTACGTAATCGAGGCGCCCGGCCGAATCGAGGATGGCATAGAAGAGAGTTGCGTACCGGTCTTCGGCACTGCGCTCACACAGATACTGGTTCACCCGCGAGGCAACTTCCTCCGGTGGAAGATCGAGTGTTCCGATGGTCCCGATTACACCCTGCAGCAAGCTGGCGAGTAGCGAAGCCGGAATTCCCTTACCAGCGACATCGCCTACAAACAATCCATGGCGCCCGCCCGGGAGTTCAACAATATCGAAGCAATCGCCACTCACCCTGTGGCACTCGACCGCGAAGCCAGTGATTTCGAGCTCCGGGAGCCGAGGGAACTGGGTCGGCTGCAACCGGCGCTGGACTTGGCCGGTGATCTCCACTTCATAATCCAGACGAGCCTTTTCGCGCGCAGCCGTGAAGAACCGCGCGTTCTCGATGACCACGATAGCTTCGCCAGTGCGCATCCGCAGAACCTTGCGATCGAGATTGAAGAGCGGCCAACGGCAGATAGAGGACGCCGACAATTCGCTTGGACGCTCCGTGATGGTCGCCTCGAGTGCTTCGACGCGGGCCAACTTGTTAACTGGAATGGCTACGACGGACTGCAATTCGAGCCGCGATACTCGCCTTTCGAGTCATGGATGATTCTTCCTCGGTTTCATCGACGATGAGTTCACTCCGGGGAACCCATCACGCGCTTCAGGGCGCCCGAGGAAATCTGCGCCTGGTCCCGCGGAAGCGAAACCCGCTGCGCGTCACGCACCACCGTGACCTCGAGGTCGCCGGAGGTTTAATCGATGATGCACGTTAACAGCCACGGGGCGGGCTCAGGTTCACAGAAACAGTAAGTTTGTGTGTCACAAAGAGATATAGAAAGCTGTAGCGGACGGCAGCCGGGCCAGGAGATTCTCCATCGCGAAAACTTTACTTGGCCTCGTACTTTTTGTTGGGCCCACGTACGGACAGCCTCGATTCGTTGCAGACGCTCGGACGGCTAGATCACGTGTGAAGTGAGCGACGAAGGCAAAGGAATATCAAAAAGATATCCACATTGGCCTTACCTGGAACTATCGGAGTAGGTCTCCGCGAAATGCAAGAGAGGGGAGGCACCGGGGTGGAACTCTGAAAATCGGCTCAAACAGCCACGGCACGTCCATAATCGCGAAACTGCCAGTTTCGAGGGTCGGGATTAAAACAATGATGCGTATCCTGCTCGCGGATGCCCACGAACCAGTTCGACGTGGCGTGCGAACAATTCTAGAAGCTCGACCTCAGTGGCAGGTCTGCGGCGAGGCTGTGGACGGAAAAGAAGCGGTATGAGCCTAAACGAGCGAGCTATGCCAGGGAAGGATTCAGCGCTCCGAATCCGGTGCGCGTAGGGTGTAAGTTCTGTTGCAATCCTCTCTTGGGACACGGAGAGTTGCTACACACACAAAGCTCCATGGTTTCTCGGGACAATTCCTCCCAAGACAAATCCGTGTGTACAAGGGTTACAGTGAGTCCGCGCATCCCGCACGAAGGGCAATCGTAGACGAGTTCGGTGGTACGTACTGGACGACTGGCGGCAAGATTGTTTGGGGCGTTAGGGACCGGCAGGAGGTTCCCCGGAGCCAGGTGGAATCTCTTTCCGCAGATTGGGCAAGTAATCTCCGCAGTGCTCTCCGGGCCAACTCGCACCGGGTCCATCAGCCAGACGAGCGTGAATTGTTTGCCACACAGCGCACAGGCAATGACAAATTCAAACGGCATGGGACACTCTCGCGAACGGATCCACGGAACCGGAGCGACGGGACGCCACGGAAAGATGCTAATGAACTGGGTAAGCCCGAGCTTACTCCTTTTTAACACATTGTGCTAGTTCCATCCCGGCCTAGCAGCCTAGCCAGCTATTAGCGAAGGATCCCGACCACTCTCGCAACTGTGGGGACTTTTGTGGGGACCCCGCATGAAATTCGCCACATCCCGACATCAACTGAATTCACTGAACTGAAAGGGTTGCAGGGCTTTCTGCCTTCCGTTCAGAGACTTAGCTAAATTGCTCAGAAACATTTCCTAAACCGCGTGTCGGGAGTTCAGCTCTCCCCAGGCCCACCAGTTTCCCAATTGATTCGCAAGGAGTTCTGTTTCCGCTGGTCATCGAGTCGGCTGCCCTAAAACGCAGCATTGTCATAAAACTGTCAATCACTTGAGGGGATAGGAGATAGAACCCCTCCAAGTTGCACCCCCTCCCCAAACGAATTGACCGCGGAGACAGCCAAAGCGTATATTCCGGCAAGCCTGTAGAATAGTCCTACCGTTCGGGCAGAAATCTGGAGGAAGACATGAAAAATGGGGCGAGTTTCCTCTTGATGATTGGTCTTTTGGCGGTTTCCGTTCCGGTGGTCGCACACCACGGGAACGCGTCATACGGTCATGCCAAACAACTCACTTTGAAGGGAACCGTGACGGAATGGGATTGGCTCAGTCCCCATACCTTGCTGAAGATTGATGTAAAAGATGACCATGGCGTAGTTAATTGGATTGTTGAGTGGAACGCTCCGTCCAGCCTCATCAACTTTGGCATAAACAAGAAGACGTTCAAGCCCGGGGATGAGGTCACGGTTTTCATCATAACGCCCGACAACGGCGCGCCGGTCGGGCGTATCCAGCGGGTCATGCTCGCCAACGGCACGTGGTTACGCGGGTAGACTGGGGAGCCCCTCGACCCGAGCGGTCATGCGTATTCAAGCGATGCTTTGTATGAATCCAGAGTTCAGATTTATACGAAGCAAAGGATTTCCGACATGTTGAACCGCTTCGTGATCCCGGCAGTGGTACTTGCAGCATCGATGTTTTCACTTCCTGCGCGCACTCAAAATGCTCGAACGCCGTTTCCTGCGCCCGATCCAAATGCTCCGCCGGTGGCCCAAAACCAGGAGAAGCATGTCGACGGCTGGTACAAGGAAGTGCCCGTGCCGCCGAAAGATCAGAAGTCGGCGCTAGCGCCTCGCCATGACCTGTCTGGAATTTGGGAACCGGCCGCGGGTTGGAGGGACGGAGTCCAATTTCTTGGCGCGAAGGAATACCCATCAGACGGAAAACCCCAGCATGAATTGCCTTTCACGCCTTTGGGGGAAAAAACATGGAAATCTCATAAGCCGGGATTTGGAACCACGGAGGTTCCCATCGCGCTCAATAACGATCCATTTGATACCTGCGATCCAATCGGGTTTCCGCGCATAGAACTCTTTAACCTAAGAGCGATACAAATCCTTCAGACTGAAAAGCAGGTGTTGATCTTTTATCAAAATGATCGGACATTTCGCAGCATCTGGACGGACGGGCGAGGGTTTCCCCCTGACGATATTTCGGAGCCACGATGGTACGGCTATTCGATCGGCAAGTGGGAGGACGATACCACGTTTGTCGTCGAGACGAGCGGACTCGATGAACGAACCTGGATCGATAATGTTGGGCGTCCGCATAGCAGCGACTTGCGAGTGGAAGAGCGCTTCCACCGCGTGAACTACGACATCCTGGAGCTCACGCTAACGATCATCGATCCGAAGATGTATGCGAAACCCTGGAATGCCCTCAATAAATTCCCTCTGCGGTTGCAACCAGCCGATTTCGATCTCCGGGAGATGATCTGCTCACCCTCAGAGCAGGCGGAATTTGACAAGCAAGTGAGCCGCCCGGCCATAGCTAACTCAAAAAAGAAATAGTTTGGCTGCTGCGGCTGGTTCACACGGCAACTGACCTGACTGGTGATTTTTGTACCAGGTGAAGTGAGAGAGAATTTCATCTGGGAGGACCGGTCATGTGCATCAGGAGGTACGAGCCGGAGCAGATTGTGAATCTGCTGCGGCAGATCGAAGTAGGAATCGCGAACGGAAAGCCGACCCCGCAAGCCTGTAAGGAAGCCGAAATCACGGTACAGACCTATTACCGCTGGCGGAAGGGAATGGCGACGTGCTTGCGGAATTCGCGCACGCCGACGCTAATTGTGGTCACGGTCCGACTCCTAATGTACACCCGAGTGTACAATCGATGCGGCATTAAGCAAAAGATTTTGGGGCTGGTGGAGGACTGCAGATGATGAAGGTCAGCCTGCAGGCAAACGCTGAGGCCCGCAGATTAGGGGACCAGAACGAGCTTGCCGTAGGCACCCGACTCCAAGATTTCTTTGTGTGCGCGGGGAGCCTCAGCAATAGGCAATTCCTTCCCGACGACAGGCCGCAGTGTGCCATTCTCCATCCCGGCGATTAGTCCAGCGTGAATCTCTTTTTCTTCGGCTTCGGTGACGCCCCACAGGGTAAAGGCATGAATAGAGCCACGCCGCGTCATCAAGTCGCGCGGGGAGATGGTGACATCACCGCGGCTGCCGATCACAACAACACGGCCGTGAGGAACGAGGAGTTTTAGGTCATGGCCGAGATTCACATTGGCGAGCATTTCGAGGATCAGATCGAGGCCCCGACCGTTGGTCGCTTTCAGAATCTGTTCGAAATATCCAGATTGAGAGTGATCAAAAACGTGGTACGCGCCTTCGCGCTTAGCTAGTTCGAGGCCTTTCTCCGAGCCGGCGGTGCCAAGGACGGTCAGCCCTATTGCGCGTGCGATCTGGACAGCCGCGACGCCCACGCCGCCGCTCGCGCCATGAATCAGCACGGTCTCGCCCGCGCGGGCTTGCGCGCACTGATAAAGCGCGTGGTACGCGGTGCCATAAGGCACCCAGACGCCCGCGCCTTGGGCATAAGTAATCTTCGCTGGGAGCGGCTGAACTTGGGTCTCCAGCGTTAGCGCATACTCAGCGTACGCTCCCGTCAGGGTCTTCGCGGTATAGACGCGGTCGCCTCGCTTCACCTTGTTCACGCCCTCGCCAATCGCTTCGACGTCGCCGGCACCATCGGAGCCGGGTGTATAGGGCAATGGGGGCTTAATGGCGTACGTACCATTGCGCATGTACGTATCGTATGGGTTCACGCCTGCGGCGCGAATTCGCACAAGCACTTGACCAGCCGCCGGACGTGGTGTGGGGATCTCTTCGAGTTTTAAGACTTCCGGGCCCCCGAATTCGTGAACAACGATAGCTTTCATTGTGTGACCTCCATGGCTGTTGGCTTATCGTTCCTCAAAGCCCAGGTCCCCTGCCACGAGGAGTCTCGGCGTTGTTCATTATCCTGCTCAGCCCTGGAAGACAGGTTCCTATACAGCTCTGTCTTTAACGATAAGCCGCCGCAGAATTGTTTTGGCGTGGTCGATTTCGTCTTCATTGATCGTGTGCGGCAGACCAGGATAGCGTCGCAACGTTACGACTGCGCCGAGACCTGAGAGCACCGATGCCGTCTCTTCCACTCGCTTCCATGGAACGTGGGGATCGCGATCACCCGCACCGAGGAAACAGGCAGTGCCTGAAAGCTCGCCAGAATAAACGAACCTAGCTCCGGGCGGACCAATAAGTCCGCCCGTGAATGCCACGAGACCACCGTAACGCGCCGCATTTCTCGCCACGAATTCCATTGCCAGACATGCGCCTTGAGAAAATCCAACGATCGCGATCTTGGGCCGTTCGATTCCCGCAGTAATCGCGCGTTGAAGCGTTTCCGCCACCAGGTTGAGGGCCGAGTCTAGCCACGGCTGATTCAGTTCAATGGGCGACAGGAACGAATATGGGTACCACGTGTGTTCGGCAGCCTCCGGAGCAAGATACGCCAGTTCGGGCAGGTCAAACTCCTGCGCGAGTCCCAAAATATCTTCCGCCGAGGAGCCTCGACCGTGCAGGAGGACGACGGCGCCCATCGCGGAATTAAGCGCCGCTCCCCGCTGCAGAACGGGCTGATCGCGGTGCGGGTCATCGGCGTTGGATCTCATCATGCTTCTGCTCTTTTTGCTGGTTTGTGCAGTTCAATCGGCGGAAGAACCTGTTCGATTCTCTTCCTACTGGGCTCCAACCATGACGGCAGCTTGAGCGCCTCACCCAGTTTTCCGGAAGGTTCGTCGATGGCGAAACCTGGCCGATCAGTAGCCAATTCGAACAACACGCCGCCCGGTTCGCGAAAATAGATGGAGTGAAAGTAGCAGCGATCGATCACCGGCGTGACGTTCAGATGTCGGTTGACCAGCCGCCTGCGCCAGGACTTTTGCGAGTCGTCATCGACCACGCGCCACGCGACGTGATGGACAATTCCCACGGCAACATTTCCGTAGGAGGCCTCGGAGGCGCACAGTATGTCGACCCGCGCACCTGGGCCTCCCTCGCCAACGTCGAAGCGGAAGCGATTCCCTTGCTGGCCAGCCTCCCTGAATCCCATGGTTTCGAGTACGTCAACCGTGCTTTCATATCCCTGCTCGCACAGCGTAACGGAATAAAAACCACGGATCGCATGCTCCGCTGGCACGGAAGCGTCTTTCCACGGCTGAATTGCGCCGGCACGCTGAGGATGCGACACCAACTCCAGCTTCAGACCATCCGGATCAATGAATGTCAAAACCTCTTCGTCGAAGCGCTTCCCCCGTTCCGCCGGCATCCCGGCAGAAAGCAACCGTCGCTCCCAATAGTTCAGCGAGTTTTCCGGAATACTAAAGGAAGTCACCTCGACTTGTCCCACGCCCGAGCTCCCGCGTACGGCCATCGGCCAAGGAAAGAAGGTCAAAACGCTGCCTGGAGTTCCGACTTCGTCACCAAAGTAGAGGTGATAGGTGCCGGGGTCATCGAAGTTTACGGTGCGCTTTACTAGTCTCAGCCCGAGCACTTCGGTGTAAAAGTCCAAATTCCGCTGGGGGTCGGAAGCGATGGCCGTCACGTGATGAATTCCTGAGATCGGTTGTTCCAAATGCCCTCTCCTTTTAGAAGCAATCCTCTATCCACTAGCTGTTGAATCGTCAATCGCAGATCTCGAAGCAATTTCCCTTTTCTCAGTTCGTGTCGTATATAGCCGTAAACGTTTCTCCCGATTTGTTTCACGGCCGCAACCAACTCTGGATCACGGCGCGCCGTAATGAAAACGAATGCCCCTTCGCGCAGCCCCAAATGGTGTCCTCTGGGAGGAAGGGCGCTGCTATTAGAGTGACGCGGGTGGAGATGATGCCGTTGAGCCGCAGGTATTCGACGATCTGGCCGTAATGATTATGGGCATATTGATGTCGAGAAGAATTGGGCATATTGATGTCGAGAAGAATGATGTGTGTTAATAGGAGAGGCAACATCAAGATCACCTTTCAGTTAGCGCTCACGCAGCCGCTGCAAGATCACGTACAGGTGATGGGCTTCGTGAACGAGAAAGAATTCCAACCACAGACTCAACGTCATTTCTCCAAACGATGAATGAATCCCGACTCGGGCATACTCCCGAGGTTGAAGACCCACGATTTTGTCAACGAGGTTCAGCCGCAGAGCCGCGAGTCGAGTTCTAACTTCCTCGACAGGCCGTGATGCCCATTCCTGCCAGCCAGGGTCTTCTTCGGCACGGTACCGAGCGAAGCGAGGCGACGGCTCTGTGACTATACGGTGCAGGCGTTCCAAGAAAATCTCATGATAGCGTCCGATATGAGCCAGATTTTCACGTGCGGACCACTTCCCCGGTGCGGGTCGCCGATCAATCCTTTTAGGGTTGGCATCACCGAAAACGAATTCCACAGACGCAAGCTGTGTCTTTAATCGAATTAGTTGAGATTCACCAAACTGCCAGGAAACGGGGGCTCCTGTTATTAGCTTTAACCTTCGGGGCGGATCAGTTGCAAATGTTCCACGGGAGTCTTTGACATATCCCAAGCACTGTCGAACTGGCAAGCGTGGATACTTTGGGAAAGTGGGGTCAGTGAGGGAGCGTTCGCATAAGAAATAGACACTGTTTTCCTTGGCCTCGACGTGCCTAGCATATTCGCAATCCAAACAGAGACCTATGCAACAATCATACCGTGATCACGAACACACGTCCCAATCGAGGTGAGTCGATTTGAGTTCACACCCGGGCGCGGCCATCGTCCAGCGGCCGATCGAGCGTACGAAAAGGCATCTTGGCTAGCAAGAGGGACGTAGTCTAGCAACGGGCGGCGCGAGACAAAGCGAGTAAGTCTTTCCATGAGAAGGCCCTTCTCAGAATGTAGCCCCGGCGGCGAAAAGCCAGTTGCTGAGAATCCTGTTCATCGATCGAGCAGATCTATTTTCGGTGGAAGATTATTCGGCGGACGTCTGGCCAGAATTCCTTAGCGATGTTGTTCAGAGCGGCGGATTCTATCTGCGCTCCCCAATTGATCGCTGTCTGGCGCGCGCCCCGCTCCTGGGGCGGATAGTAGGCGTTGGACAATCCTGCTTCAAATCCATTGCCCACAACTTCCGACCAATTGAAACTCGTGCCCCCCGAATCGGTTTTGGTGAGCACCACGCGGGAAAGGGCATAGCCTGCGCGGTGGAAGAAACCTCCATGGCCTAGCGTGTAGTAACGGGGATCTTCCCGAGTTACCCAGGGGACGATGGCTTCCGTGAAAAAGGTTCCCGACACTCCATCCACAAACGTGTGCCAATAATAGCGCCCATACCCGGCCATTCCTTGGCCGAACTCCGGATAGTTCTCCAAACCGAACTCTTGCCCAGCCAGAATTCCCGTCCAAACGAACGACGAATAGTCAAAACTGTCCTCTGTCGCAAGCCAAAACTTGCCCTTCGCTGAAAGGGGCGGCAACTGCGTATTGCCGCTCACAGCCGCAAAGTTGGGGACAACCCCCAATATGCGGTTGGTCTGCCTGCCTTCCGATTCGTCTTTGGATTTGGAGGTACAGGTGACCTCGGGAGATCCGCTTGGCTTCCTGTCGCCGCCTCCTTTGCCCGACTCCGATTCCGCTTGCGAAGGCGGAGCCGAGGTGGTTCCGGCTTGCTGGCACGCTCCATAGCCGGGCCTAGCGTCGGACGCATCCAGGGCCGGCGCTTCTGCCCACAAGGCAGTTGCCGCGAATAGAAGGACGGCGATCGCACCCATGGCCCGGCCCCCGAGCGACAGATAACTTCGCCGTTCGATGACGCCATGCCCGGGGGGCAAGCTCATAGTTAGGAAAGGTTTTGTCCAGTTACCCATGATTGTTGGATTCTTCGACCCTTGCGCGGGTTGGTGCCTATGGCGAAAATTAAGTTCGAAGCCCCTGTCGTGGAGATTAACGTCAAGCCATACCCCGTAACGGCAGGCCGTTCTCGGACATAAGAGAGGTGGTAGTGAGAGGACACCTCAGATTCTTTTCAGAACATAGTGCGATCGGAGTACAAGCCTGTATACAATGCCGAGGCCAACACCTGGATTGCTCCCTCGGAGAGAGGGGAAGACGCCGAACAAGGCAAAGAGCGAGCAGCGGACTACGCCAAGGCCTACTTGAAGCGAACCGCCAATCTCGAACGCTCTCTGTTCTAGAAGATACCGAAGCGCCGCGTAACTTGTGTCCGCATGCGAGTCCAGGCCAGGGTTGCATATTCGCTCCACGGCACAAGATGGAGCGAAGCGAGATAGGAGTAGGCGACCGGGACAACGAGCAAAGTTAGGCCCAGGCAAAGTGTTTGTCCGCCGATGATGGTTACGGCAATGGCGGCGCGCTGCTCTGATCCAACGCCAATTCCGAGCGCGACGGGAATCAGACCGGCCACAATCGAGAAAGTCGTCATCAGAATCGGACGCAGCCGCACGCGGTTGGCCTCGAGCAGCGCTTCGCGCAGAGGGACTCCCTCCCTGCGCAAGCGATTGGCGTAGTCGACTTGCAGAATACCGTTCTTCTTCACAATTCCAAGAAGCAGGAAGACACCCAGCATGCTCCACAAGTTCAGCGAACGATGCGTGATCCATAAGGAGAACAGCGCAAACGGGATGCTCAGCGGCAGCGTGAGCATGATGATGAAGGGATAGCTGAAGCTTTCAAACTGCGCGGCGAGCACCATGTACATGAAAATCGAGGCCAGCAAGACGGCCAGGATCATGTTCACAGTGGTTTCATCGAGGATGCGCACGGGGCCGGAAAATCCAAACGAATAACCGGGCGGCAGATGCAGTGAGAGGATGGCTCGTCGCGTCGTGTCGGCCGCGGCATCCAGCGGGTATCCCTGCGCCACATTCGCGAGGATGCCCACCTGGAACTGGCGGTTGTAGCGCGAAATCGTGATGGGGCCATTGCCTCGCTCGATGGAGGCGAGACTTTCCAGTCGGACTTGGCCCTGCTTCGCTGAGGGCACCATCAGCTGAGCCAGTACATCCAGATTGTCCCGTTGCTCCGGGATCAGCTGCATCGTGACGGGATACTGCTCCGAACCTTCTTTGAACGTGGAGATTTCGTCTTGTCCGGAATACAGCA
Source organism: Acidobacteriota bacterium (assembly GCA_003223325.1). Lineage (GTDB taxonomy): Bacteria > Acidobacteriota > Terriglobia > Acidiferrales > UBA7541 > Palsa-189. The sequence continues at coordinate 28,190 of QHYS01000053.1, read as the reverse complement.
ACCGCACGGCGGATGCCACGTCGGTCATGCGCACACCCAGGTCGGCAGCTCTCTGGCGGTCTACCTTCACCTGCAGTTCGGGCTTGTTGAGCTTGAGATCGGGGCTGGCGTCCAGCATGCCGGGCCATTCGCTCATTTTCAGGGCTGCGCGCTGCCCATAGACCGCGAGTTTCTTTATATCGGGGCCCCGGATAATAGCGCGAATCGGTGCGTAGTTCTCTCCCCCGAGCACCGAAGGCAGGCGGACGGAAACCGCGGCGTTTGAAAACGGTGCAAGCACCTTGCGCACGTCCTGGCCGATGTCGGCGCTGGACCGGCTGCGCTGCGAGCGGTCTTTCAGGCTGATGTAGAGGTGCCCGTGGTACGTGAGTCCTTGTGTGTAGGCTTCCACAAACACAACCTCGGGAATCGTCGAAACCCGCTTTGCCATCTCCGTGAACGCGGCGATCGTGCGATCGAGGGATTGCCCTTCCGGGAAGTCCACGCCCGCGTTCAATTCGTTCTGGTCATCGAACGGGACCCAATCCCGGCCCACCAGATTGTGTAGAGGGATCGACGAGAGAAATACCAGAACACATACGGCGACCAAAACGAGCCGGTGATCGAGGGACCAATTGAGTGCGCGAAGATACGACCGTTCGAGCCACTGCACGAATTTCGATTCGCGGGAACGCGCGTGGCCGCTGCTGCTGTCGACCTTGAGCAAGCGTGAACTCATCATCGGCGTCAGGGTAAAACTCACCAGCATCGAGACCAAAATCGACAGTGCCATGGTCCACCCGAAGGGGTTGACGTAGCGCCGCGCGTAGCCGGTCATGAAGGCGATGGGGAGGAAGATGATCACGAGCGACAGCGTTGTCGCCATGACGGCCAAACCAATTTCCTTCGTCCCCTGGATGGCGGCCTCCATCGGCCGCACACCCTTCTCCTCCATGTAGCGGAAGATGTTCTCGAGAACGATGATGGCGTCGTCAATGACGATCCCTACAGCGAGCGTCAGGGCCAGGAGCGTCATGTTGTTCAGCGTGAAGTTCATGTACTTCATCAACGTGAACGTCGAGATGACCGAAGCGGGAATGGCCACCGATGCGATGACAACTGCGCGGAGGTTGCGGATGAACAGCAGCACGACGATGCTTGCCATCACGCTGCCGAGGATCAGGTGCTCGAGCAAGGAATCTATGGATGCTTTGATGAAGGTGGAAATATCGCCGATAACCTGCAGTTGCACCCCAGGGGGCACCTGGTTCTTCAACAATTCGACGCGCCGCTTGACCTCATCGGCAATTTGCACCGAGTTTGTACCCGCCTGGCGTGTCACCTGGACACTGACGACGTCCTTACCGTCTAGCATCGCCCAGATGCGGAGTTCCTCGGCACCGTCTTCTACTTGCGCGACGTCCCGCACTCTCACAGGAGCGCCGCCGCGATAGGCGACGATGACGTCTCCGAATTGTTCGGCGCTGGTGATCCGCCCCAGCGTCCGCAAGCCCACCTGTTCCGGGCCGCGGATCATGTGCCCGCCCGGTTCCTCGATGTTTTCATTGACCAGAGCGTCACGCAGTTGGGTCACCGTCAGGCTGTGCGCTATAAGCCGCTGCGCATCGATCAGGACGCGAATCTCCCGGTTCTGGCCGCCCACCAGGTCAACAGCACCCACACCGTCCACCGTTTGAATCCCACGCCGCACTATCTTGTCCGCGATTTCCGTGAGCTCGCGGCGGTTCATGGATCCCGAGACCACCACGGTCAGAATCGGATCGGAATCGGGATCGACCTGCTTAATGATGGGCGGAAGAATGTTGGGCGGGAGGTTTCCCAGGCTGGTAGAGACCTTCTCTCTGACGTCCTGGGTTGCGGTTTCGATGTCGCGTTCTAGCTTGAAGGTCGTGGTAATGCTGGCGGATCCTTCCGTGGCTCGGACCATCATTTCGTCAATACCGCTGACAGACGAGATCGCATCTTCGAGAGGCAGCACGACCGAGGAGACCATTTCGTCAGGGCTCGATCCGGGTAGGTTGACCGTGACATTTACCGTGGCAGGGTCGACCTTGGGAAACAGATCGACGCCCAGGGAACGAAACGAGAAAACGCCCAGCGTCACCAGAAATGCGATCAGCATGACCGCGAAGACGGGCCGCTTGACACAAATCTCGGCGATCTTCACGAGAGGGCCTCGCTGGCCGTTTTCACGGATGATTGGTAGAGCCTTATTTCACTAACGCAAATAGTCATTCGTGTACAGGCGCCCCGTCATACAGGGTTGTACCGGCGGGTGCCATCGCAATTCGCTCTCCCGCGCGCAAACCCTCGATCACTTCTACACGTATGCCCTGCGGCGTTTGATTTTCCGCACCTGGTTTGATCGTACGTTCGGCTAGGCGCCCCCCGTTCACTACAAAAACCGAGTACGTACCGAAAACGTACTTAATCGCATCCTGTGGAATCGTCACAATTTTTTCTTCCACGTCGCTCGGCAAGGAACCTTGGACAAAGAAACCAGGCTTGAGTTTGCTTTCCGGATTCGGAATCATGGCCTCCACCTCGAAAGTCCGTGAATCCGGGTTCACGGCGGGATTGATGCGCGTAACTTTCCCTTGGAATGCCTCATTGGGATAGGCGCCCACGTGAATATCGACAGTAGCGCCGGTGTGCACGGCGCCCGCCCATTTCTCCGGCACTTCCAACCGGGCGCGCAACTGGTCCATGCGTACCAAAACCATCACGGGACTCTGCACCTTGAGGTATTCACCGAGATTAACCTTCCGTTCCTTCACGGCACCGTTGAATGGAGCGCGAATCGAGGCGTCGGCGACCTTCTTTTCCGCGAGACGCCGCATCGCTTCGCTCGATTGAAGCTGGCCGACCAGCTGATCCACCTGTTGAATCGCCAAATCGCGCGATGCGCGGGCGTTGTCGTACCGCGCAGAAGCGGAGTCGCGATCCTCTGGCGAGATCAACTGCGCCTCAAAGAGGGCTTGAGCGCGGTCGAATTTCTGCTTGGCATCAAATAGATCGGCAGCCGCGCGTTGCACGAGGGCAACTTTCGAAGGGTCGCTCGGTGGAGGATCGTCAGGCCCAATGCCTAGTTGCGCTCGCACCTGGCGAACGGCCGCTCGCTGGGTTTCCACGGCATATTGGAGTTCGGTCGGGTCGATGGAAACCATGACCTGACCTTCTTTCATTACGTCGCCCACGTCGACAGCTATTTGTGTTACCGGACCTTCTACTTGAGAACTGATCGTACTTTCGTCGACAGCCAGCAACGACCCGACGGCTTCCACGCGCCGCGGCGAAGTCTCCTCTCGCGCGGTAACACTCTCTATACGGATCGTCGCGCTGGCGTTCACCCGCCCGCCAGAGGGTACGCCTTTCGAGCACCCGGTAATCGTAATACCCACGCCGAGCATAAATACAAAAATAGAACGCGTCTCTCGCGTTCGCTGGTATTTAACTTCGTTGTTCGACACTGTATGTCCCCGTGTTCGCGCAACTTCCGACTGCACCGCGAGTCAGGTGCGCACGTCTCGGACCTCGTTTTATGGGCGCTGTCCTGAGCGATTTTGGCAGGTTCATAATAGCCCTGAGAAGCTAGTTCGTATAGTGACCAGGGGCACCAGGGACCCGTCCCCAATTCCATTCTGGGCTTCCTGCTATATGTACCCCCCAGGCGTATGTCCAGCAGCGCGGAGAGCACCTCGGCGACGTAGGCGGCAGAATCGTAGCTGAAGTTATCTTTGAACTCCTGCGAGAAGATTCAACATCGTTTCTGCACAGTCCTGATTGGCGACCTGAACTTGGCGGAGCGTTGCAGGCACAAGGAATTCCGGTAATTCCACTAAAGCTTCGAATCCTGTTTCTCTGGTTGCCGCCGGTCGTCGCTGTGAGGTATTGGAAAAGATACTTAGGTTCGGAAAGGGGGATCAGACTATCGCTCGACACGCTCGCGCTGCGATCGATGAAATGAAGGAACTTGTTAGTGAGTGGCGCGAGTTAAAACGTACGACAGAGGCAAGAACTCCTGCCTTGGATCGCCTGTGCTCAGCCATTTATGGATACGAGACGTGATCAGGGTGCGAGTGCATGCTCTCGCTGTCAGACACAAAATATGTCGAAGGATGGAGTTCCAGAGTGATGGATTTCCGGGACAAAATGCTGTATCACCAGATTCACCCCTTGAAATTGGCGACCGACATCGCTGTCACCCCGATTTCCCTTTGGTTCCTTTGGCATCATCGCATTAAAGCAGCCCTTGTTGTAGGTCTGATTCCGCCCATTGCCGTTTCAGTTGCGATGATGATTTATCCGCCGGATCTGCAAAGCTTGAAGAACTCTTCACTGGGCAAATACGTATCGAAGTACATGAGTCCAGCCATTGAGGTCGTTCGGCTCCTAGGCCTCATTCCCATGGTCGTGGGAACATGGATTCACGAGCCTTGGTTTATCGCCCTCGGGTTGCTCGTCGTTTTGTTTGCGTGGGGCTATGGGCTACTTCTTTCAGAGGAGGGCGCCGGAGTCGGAAAAAGCAATCGTTGAGGATAGATCAGGAGACACATGTCAGGTAGAGCTCGGCTTAGCCGAAAGCCGTGCTGCAGCAGTCAAACATGCGGTAATCACCACTGAAAACACGATCGGCCCTACGAAAAAATACCTCCAGCTCAAGATGGTTACAATCCCGAAGCAGATGGCGAGCGCCCAAACCGCGCCCCGCATGCTGGCCAATGTGGCGCTGGGGAGTCTGCCCAACTGCCACGCTAAGATCGCCGCGAATACTAGAAACACGGAAATAAGGAATCCAAAACCGACATAGAAGTCCCAATACGTGCGGTTGAAACCTTGGACCGCGAAGTGGATCCTTTAGGCATTCGGAGGACCGAATAGTCGTGCCAGTTGCTTTGAACTACCTGCAGAAGCTTGAAATCCACGCGGATGTTGGGAATGTCTAATGGGTCGATCTCTAGCTGTATCGATTTGCCATTTACTTTAAGTGTCTCCATTACACTTTACCTCTTCCACGGAATTGCGTCGTTGGTGTGGAGCTGATAGCGCAATTCACGGTTCAGGTTGTTGCGATGGTGTAAACAGGAAGTCATTTTCTTGTTGGCCACCGCAGACCCGTTCATCCGCTGACCCGTCAGCGGAATGTGTAGCCTAATAGTTGTAACTGTGCTGCACATCACCCAGATGGCTAGGTCCGCGGACCTCGCGCCCGAACTGATTCAGTGCTCTTGGTTCAGGTTTGCAAGCGGAATGCCAGGATTAATAGGCTGATTTCACGAGCTTTGTTCCGAGCTCGGGTGGTGCGTTTCGACAATTGGCGGATTCCGACAGTCTAAAGATCTGACAGACCAATAACGGGCTTCTCTGCTTTTCCGATAATTTCAAGACTTTGCTGGCCAAAGAAAAATGCCTACCAGGTCGACAATCTATCGCTTGCGATCTAATCTTTCGTGTTTATCGCAAGGTTTAGAACACCGTCCGACCTCTCAATCCCCCAGAACCGTAACCGTCTCTTCGTCAAAGGCCGGAGAGCGCGACCTTCCTTCTGCTGTTTTCAACGCCAACTCTTGTCGATGGCAGGCGGCGCACGATTCAGTTCCCTTTCCTGACACGCGCAGATCGTTGAATAGATGGCGGCCGAGCCTGATTACATGCTTTATCGCTGGCGAACTGAGACCATCCTTGCGGCTACAAGACGCCACGAGTGCGTCTTGATTACAAGCCAGACTTGCTGCTCCGGCTTGAGGCCCAGCGATTCGCAGGCACCCGGCGTCAGATGCACTTCGAAGCTCCTGCCTGCATCTATTTCCGCGATGACCATCGTGCCTTCTCGTCTCAGCGATATTATTCTGGCCGGCACGATGTTTCTGGCGCTTAACGCGCGCGGAAACTCACCAGCAATTATGATGTCTCCCGCGCGAATTGCGATACGGATTTTGGAACCAACCTCGACTCTGGACAGCGGTACTTCAACCTCCGTTGTTGCTCCGTTCAGCCGACAAAGCATCGTCCCAGAATCGTTACTAATAGAAACGACGGTGGCGTCGAAGAAGTTCTCGAACCCTGCAAGTTGAGCGAGCGATTCATGTGTGGGCGCCTCCAGCACGTCCTGGGGCGTTCCCTGACTCAGAATCTTGCCGTTTTCGAGACTGATGACCCGCTCACCGAGGGCAAATACTTCCCTTTGAGAATGGGTAACGTAAAGAATAGGAATATCTCGAGCAGCGTTCCAGGCGCGCAAATCTTCGATGATTTGGGACTGTGTTGGATAGTCAAGGGCGGAGAGTGGCTCATCAAGCATCAGCACGCGGGGATCGGTGACAAGCGCACGTGCCAACGCTACGCGCTGGCGCTCGCCGCCGGAAATTTCATTTGGCTTGTGATTGCGAAGAGCTGAGATGCGAAACGATTCCAGGATATTCTCCGTGAGTTGCTGCGCAGGGGTCCGCTCACATCCATCCAAACCATACTCTATATTCTTCGCCACGCTCAGGTGAGGAAACAGCGCAAGGTTCTGGAACAAGAAACCAATCTTGCGCTCACGTACGGGAACATCCACCCGGGTGTCCGAATCGAAGAGGATTTGGTCACCAATTTTGATCTGACCTGAGTCCGGGCGGAGCAGGCCAGCGACGCAACGAAGGAGCGTGGTCTTACCGGACCCTGATGCGCCAAATAGGATCGTGACGCCTGCGGGGATAGAGAACTTCACGTCGAGAGCGAAGTTCGCCGAAAGGCGCTTTTGGAGATCGACGGAAAGCTTCATTGTTCCTCGGCGCCGTCTTACCGCTGCAGCGGCCACACCGCCAAGGACTTTCGGTTGAGCCCATATACCACGGAAAGCACCGCAAAAGAGAACAGCAGCAGCAACCATGCTGTTCTGTTGGCGGCGGCATAGTCGAGGCTTTGGACCTGATCATATATCGCGATCGAGACGGTCCGTGTAACACCGGGAATGTTGCCACCAACCATCAGCACGACGCCAAATTCCCCCATCGTATGGGCGAAACTGAGGACCGTAGCGGTTATCACACCGTTCCTGGAAAGAGGCAGGATAATACGAATGAATGTCCGCAACCTGGAAGCGCCAAGGACCGACGAGGCTTCGATTAGTTGATGCTCAACTTGGGAAAATGCTACGGTCATCGGCTGGACGGCGAAGGGCAAACTGTACAGAAAAGACGCGATCACCAAGCCCTCAAAGGTAAATGCGAGTCCATGACCGGACCATGCTGCCCAAGCTCGCCCGATAGGACTTTGCGAGCCGATCCCCACTAGGACATAGAAGCCGAGAACGGTTGGCGGCAACACAATCGGCAGCGCTACAACCGATTCGACAAGGAATTTCCAGCGCCACCTTGAGAAAGTCACCCAATACGCAATCGGCGTACCGATTAGCAGAAGAAATCCACACACCACCGAGGAGAGCTTCAAACTAAGGAGAATTGCCGACCAGTCCATTAGCGAGATGCTTCTTATGTTAGAAAGCCGATGGTAATGCGCGCATTCTCTGACTCCTGAACGTTACGGTGTCACTTTCCGTTGCTCCGGCTGCGATTCTGGCACGGTCAAACCGTTGCCGCGCATGAATCCGGCGATTTCTGGCCGCTTGAGGAAACTCAGGAATCGCCGAGCGATGTCCTTCTGTTTTGAGGATTTCAGGATCACAACAGCTTGATCAATCGCTGGATAGAAGGATGTGGGAATTTCATAGTACCTTCCCTCACTTTTCAAAGAAGGTGCTAACGCAAGAGAAAGTGCGAGAATCCCAACATCCGCATTGCCCGACTCAACAAACTGTGCAGCCTGTGAGATGTTTTCCCCCATCACTAATCTGTCGCGCACCTTGTCATACACTTTCTCGTGTCGCAGTGCAGCAACGGCCGCCCGCCCGTAGGGGGCATGTTCCGGATTCGCGATAGAGATCTTAAGTACCCTGGGCTCGGTTAATGTTCGAAGCCCTTGATTTATATCGATGCGCGATCCCTTCCGCACCCACAACGCTATTCGCCCATTAGCGTACTGGGAAAGCGTTCCCGGTTCTACTAATCCCGCTGCTTCTAGTTTTGCGGGGTAGTCAACGTCAGCCGAGAAAAAGATGTCAAAGGGCGCACCGTTCTGAATTTGCGAAAAGAAATTCCCAGAAGAGCCGAAGGTGAGCTCAACAGTGTGGCCCGTTTCCTTTTGAAATCTAGCTGAAACTTCGTGAAAAACGAACTGCAGGTCTGCCGCAGCCGCGACCCGCAATTGCTGCGCAGCTGCGATTCCAGACAGCTGGGAACCGAGCAAGAGACAACAGATCAGGCGAACGGCTTTCATCTATCCTCCGCACTCGCAAGCGGCGGTCTAGACCTGAGCGATGGATTCATAATTCCCATGCTCTAGAACCGACCTATGGTAGAAGGAGCATTACTTCTGTGATTTGATCAGCGCAGCAATGGTCTCGCCTATCTTCAGTCGCACTTCCGGACAGCATCCGCGGTCACAATCGCGTTGATGCGCTGACCTGCGATCAAGACGCTAACTTGAGCCATTAAGCAATCGATCTTGATACTGATCACTTACCAATAAGTTGATTCCGCCCGCTTATGCGTCGGAACGTCGATCTTCGCTGACTGACATCGCCGCCCGCCGGCTGTTTTAACGGTTTGCAGCTTTTTCTTGTAAATCCACTGCTTTATGAATCGGATAGCTGATTCCCAAAGTTTGAGCTGCCTCGCGAGGCGTAATTAGTTTTTCGCGCACCATTGCTTCTCAAAAACCGTATTAATTCACCTATCTACAATACGTATTGAGACAGGTTGATATTATATATGCATCCATATAAAAGTTCAGATTAACGTGGGGGCTGCAACGCAGAACGCCAGCTTTAGCAACGATACCCTCACTTACATCGCATCGGATCGACTTGACTTCTCTACTCTTAACGTATTAAAACGTAAGCCTTCGGGTACGTTCCACTGCCTCTTACTTGAGCGGAAAAGGAGTTCGAAATGAGATCGTATTTCTTCAAAGCTCTTCTTGTCTCGAGGCACACAGACAGAGGGCACGTCATCAACCGACCTTCGCAACTTCACGGCTTGCGATTTGTTACCGGCGTCATCTTGTCCTTTCTATTATTTTTGCTTGCGCCATTGGCCTCGGCTCAAGACTCCGCCGCTATCTCAGGCACGGTTACAGATCCATCGAGTGCGGGTGTGGCTAGAGCAAACGTCACGGCCACGAATGTGGATACGGGAATGGTGCGCGCTGTGGTCACCGACAATACAGGCCGGTACCGATTGTTTTCCCTGCCTATAGGCCTTTACGAGGTTCATGTCAAGCAGCCAGGATTCCCCGAAGAAGTACGTACGGGAATCCATCTGGTCGTGGGGCAAGAAGCTGAGGTTGACCTCGCCTTGCGTCTCGGACGGGCCAGCGAGCAGATCACGGTAAATGAGGACGCGCCGCCGGTGAGCGTCACAAACGCGGACATTTCCGGCTTGGTTGGCGAGCAGCAGGTGAAAGATCTCCCGCTGAACGGCCGCAGCTTCGACCTATTGATGACTTTGAACCCCGGCGTGGTCAACTTCACTTGGGAGAAAACGGGCGGCTTAGTAGGCATCTCCAATTCCACTACCGCGAACATGTTTTCGGTTTCTGGCAACCGACCACAGCAGAACCTGTTCCTGCTTAACGGCATCGAGTACACGGGCGCGGCGGAAAACAACGTAACACCCGGCGGCGCGAGCGGCCAGTTGCTGGGCATCGACGCGGTGCGGGAATTCAATATCCTGCGTGACTCCTACAGCGCGGAATACGGCAAGAAGCCGGGCGGCCAAGTCTCCATCGTCACGCAATCCGGCACCAATCAGTGGCATGGTTCGGTGTACGAGTTTCTGCGGAATAACGCGTTTGACGCGCGCAACTTCTTCGATGCCGGTTCTTCTGCGCCGCCCTTCAAAAGAGACCAGTTCGGCATTTCGGCCGGCGGCCCAATCCAAAAGGACAAAACCTTCTTCTTCTCCAATTATGAGGGGTTCCGGCAGGCCCTCCACCAAACCTCCGTCGCCTTGGTCCCCGATGCGCAATCGCGCGTGGATGCCGTGCCCATCATGCAGCAACTGGGACTGATGAATCTTTGGCCGGCAGCGCCTGTGAACGCACTCGACACCAAGATTTCCGGTAACGATGGCATACAGCAGATTTCCAGCAGCCCTCCGCAAACCATTGAAGAGGATTTCGGAACCACGCGGCTGGATCACGTCTTTTCCGAGCGCGATTCCGTCGACACTGTCTACACGGTTGACGACAGCTATAGCAACACAGCGACCGTTTTCGATCCTTTCAGCACCGACCTCATCGCTCTTCGTGAACAAGTCTTCAGCTTGCAGGAAGAGCACGTGTTTTCGCCGAGCATCGTGAACACGGCCCGCGTCGGATTCTCTCGTGCAGCATACTTTTTCACCGGCGAACCTACGCCTGGGACGCCGGCTGCCGGCGTTTCCGGTTTTTTGTCAGGACTCCCCATCGGAGCCGTGGTGGTCGGAGGCAGTCAGGCTTCCAATCCACAGACGCAGATAGGACTCGCGGGAAGCAACAATGGCAGCAATCTACATATCGCTCGGAATCTCTCAACTTATACCGATCAGCTTTCAGTAATCCATGGGCGGCACCAATGGACAGCGGGTATTTGGCTGCAGCGCTTCCAATCCAATGAGAACATCGCGCTCAGCCAATACGGCCAGATGACCTTCGCAGGTCTCGGGGCACTCGTTAACGGCGAGGCCAGTTTCCTGTATAGTCCCACGCCCACGCCACTGGGATGGCGGTCTCTCTTCGGCGCGTTTTTCGCCGAGGACGTGATTCGCCTGAGCCCACGATTGACGCTCTCGCTCGGCTTCCGCGGCGAATCCAGCACCGGCTGGAACGAAGTGCACGGTCGTGCGGCAAATTACCGGCTCCTTAATGGCGTCGCGCAGTGCCAGTCGACGACCGGACCGTGCCTCCCGGCTGTGAGCTCATCGTTTTTCAGCGTCAATCGCGCCAAGTTCCTGCCTGAACCGCGGCTTGGCATCGCCTGGAGTCCCTTTGGAAGAAAGACCGTGATTCGTGCTGGCATTGGCATGTACAACGATATACAGGACGCGCTCGGCTATCGCGCCGATCAGAACGCGCCGTTCAATCCTACGTACACGGTTGCTGCGTGTACTACCGTGGGCTGTATCGCTAATCTCAAGCTCCCGATCTCACCGAAGGCCTCGACGTTCGCCGGCTCCTTCGTGCCAGGCGGCGTGCAACCCGACATGTATACGCCCACTGTGGAGACCTGGTCGCTGCGCATTGAACAGGAACTCTCGCCGAACACGTCGCTGACCGTGGGCTATGTTGGCAATCACGCCTATCACGAACTGGTAGGCGTGGACGATAACGCGCTTCTGCCTGTGGTCTGTCCGGCGGCTCCGTGCCCAGCAACGTTCCCGAATACTACGGCGTATGGCGCTCTCGCGGGATTGCCGGTACCTGCGGGTACGTTTTTCATTGCGCCGAAAGCGGGCGGAGGATCCCCAGCGAAGCCCAATCCTGCCCTCGCTAATACGTGGACCTGGATGTCCGAGGGCAACAGCTCCTACAACGCGCTGCAGGTCGATATCAATCGCCGCTTCAGTGGAGGTTTGTCGTTGCGCGGAGTCTATACGTTCTCGAGAGTTGTCGACGACGGAGATTCCTACAACGGAACCGCCGCCGGAAACGCCCCGGGGCTGGTATCGAATCCCTACAACATCCGTGCGGACTGGGGATTGGGAACTTTCGATGTGCGTAACGCTGGAGTCATCACCGCAACGTATGATCTTCCGATAGGACACGCAAGACGTTGGCTCGGCAGCACGAATGCCTTCGGTGGGGCGCTAGCTAGCGGGTGGGCCGTCAACAGTGTTGTGACGTTACAGGACGGTTTCCCGTTTACGCCACAACTCAGTTACAACCCTTCAAATGATGGGGATACGCGCAACCCTGTTCGGCCGTTCGTCAATCCGAGTTTCACTGGCCCGGTAATCCTTGGGACTCCGACCGAGTGGTTCAACGCTGCGGCATTCACTGCGGTCCCCAACAACAGTGGCTTCTTCGGAAATCTTGGTCGGGACGCCTTAATCGGCCCTGGGCTCGGCACCTGGGATTTTTCGGTCATGAAGGACACGCGTATACGCGAGCGTACGACCGTGCAGTTCCGCGCGGAAATCTTCAACTTGCTGAACCGCGCCAACTTCAATACGCCGAGCCTTATCGTTGCCGTTCTTGCGCCCGGCTCCACGACGCCCACATCTTCGGGCGTAGGAGGATTGATCACCGGCACATCAACTTCGTCGCGCCAAGTGCAGTTCGGGCTCAAGCTGCTCTGGTAGGGAACGCTCTCGCAATGTTAGCTGATTTACAACATGGGGGGACTTTTATGACTTTTATGGGTTCCCCTCGTACATTTCGAACCATTTCACGACATTTCTACGCCACAGCGACTAAACTCACTGAACCAGAAAGGGTTGCAGAGCCTTCCGCCTTCTGTTCAAGCATGCAGCTAAGAAACGTTTCCTAAACCGCTTGTCCGGAGTTCGACTCTCTCCACTCACCAACCTGTGATCGCTTTTCTGCAGTTTCAATCACGCAGTTGTGATCTAGCCGCATCCTTCCAGCGATTCGGCAACCCATACATTTTGACGCCATTTAAATTCATTTGACCCTGGAGCGAACGGCAACGCCATCGAAGCACAAGACTTTGGGGGGAATACAATTCGATTCTCACCCCCCTCCGCTGTGCCCAGTGCAGTTTACGACCTTCGCTTAAATTCCCGACCCAGGCACGGCGCTCCGGCCCGCCCATTGGCATCCGATGTGATACCCTTTTCGGAGCAAAGATCATGGGGCTAGTGTCTCCCAACAACGAGAAAAACCGAGCGCGTGGGGAGGCCGATTCTTCCCGCCGGAAGTTCCTGCAGACCGCAGGCGTTGCCGCCGCCGCGTTTTTAGTTCGAGATTCGTCTAGGGCCCAAGGCGCCACGAGTCGCGATTTCTTGCCTCAAGTCAATCCGCATTTCATGATCACGCCCGATCAGGCGTGGGACTGGGCTTCTTTTAAGAGCCAAGGAGGCCCCACTTACGCGGGCAGCGCGGGCTGGAAGCGCTACACGGATTTTCTGATCTCAAAAATGCCAGAATTCGGAGCCGTCGATTTGGACTACGTCGAAATACCCTACGACCATTATATCGTGGACGATTGGCCAGATCGAAGGACGCACATTTACGACTCGGGCATGGCACTTGAGAAGCTCATCTCCGACGGTACGCCCGTGCCGGTGGTGGCGTCGTATGGCATGACTTCTGGCTTCACGCCAGCCGAAGGCATTACCGCGCCGATGGTCTATTACGATCCCACTCATCCCCCGGATAATGCGCAAATCGCTGGCAAAATACTCGTGTGTCAAACAGTGCAATATCCCGATCCTCCTTACACGAGTTCGTTCTTGGATAACTTCACGCTCACAGACTACGAATGGCGTTCGCCCGGTAAATGGGCGCCGCTCTTTACGCCGCCGCACACAAGCGCAACGACTTCCTATCATTCGCGCTGGGTCTGGAGTCAGCTCAATGCTTTTGCCGCGATTGGCATCAAGGGACATGCTGCCGGCATGGTCGTCGTTTACGACCTCTCGCCCGGCGCAGCATTCGGGCTTGCTCAACGGAGCGTTTATACGCCCGACGGGAAAGCGGGACTCGGAGCGGTCTACGTCAACTGCCCGACCCTCACTCTCGACCGCGTAAACGGAGCGAAGGTGCTGGTGGATGCGAAGGCGGGCAAGGCGGCTACTTTGACGCTGAGCGCGCACTTCGAGCGGAACACGGGCAAGGCCATCATCGCCTATTTGCCGGGCAAGAATTACGGCACGCCGCGCGACGAGCAAGTCTTGCTCGCCACGCACACAGATGCGATGTCGTTGATCGAGGAGAACGGCGGCCTGGGCCTGTTGGGCATCATGTCCTATTTCAATCACATTCCGAAGACAGCAAGACCCCGAACGCTGATCTTCTACTTTGATTGCCGGCACTTCATGCCAGGTGCCGAGGCGGCCTGGCCGCAATTCGACTACTACACGATTCACCCCGAGCGCCTGAAGACCATCGTCGCCACGCTCGGGATGGAGCACATGGGAGGCCGACAGACGGTCGAAGCGGGGCCGGGGGGAAACAATTACGTCTATTCGAGCGAGCTTCCAGAAAACGGCGGCGTCATCACCAGCTTGATGGACGTCTATAACAACAATATCTGGCTCGTGGAAGCAATCGCGAAAGCTGCCACCGACCATCATTGGCCCAGAGTTGACGTGAAGGCCGGTAATGTGGAACCAGGCCTCAACGGCGGGTTTCAGGGGTCGGTAAAGAGCCCAATGAATAAGGGCCGGGCGTACAAGATCCCGGGAATTGGGCTCGCCGGCGACTGGCCCGGTGGCTGGACGCAAACCTACGCGCAACTCGACACAGAAGCAGGACCGCACGGCTTTGACAAGGATTATTTCGTGCAGCAGATAGCCGGATTGTCTCAGCTGACGGGCGAATTAATGCTGGTCAAGCCCATCGTCATCGACCTTGGATGGGGCGAGCTGAAATCAGCGTTGATCAACCTTACGGGCTCTGCCTTTGTCCGCCGCCAGGACGCTAGGACGCGACGGCGCACCCTCGTGGACCAATACTTCGCCGCGTTCAGGAAAGTCGAAGTGGCCGCACACAGTGATGCCAAGGTTGCGCTCAAAGAACTGGTAGCCAATGTTTCCGCTTGGGTCGTGCCCGACAAGCAGGCAGACTTGCGAACATTGGTGGATGCCCGAATTTTCAAATTGTCGTAAGCGGCCGCTACATGCCCCGCGCCGCTCGGAACCGCTGGGAACCAGCTTCGTTAAATTCGGAGCATCACTTCGACGATGCAGTATATTGGCACGAGCGGCGGGCAAGCAGCCGAAGCTGCCCAAGCAGCATCGATGAGGCTCTATTAGACTAACTCCTAGGTGCCCGTACGTCTCTCCGGCGCCCGATGAGCAGCCAGACTGATATATTTGAAACACGGTTAGTCCATATCTCAGTCTGCGACTGCGCGGCAAATTCAGCACCCATGATTCAACTCTCGTCAGCGGGAAAACATTTCGGTTCTAAAACTCTCTTCCAAGGCCTCAACTGGGTCGTGGGGCCCGGCGAGCGTGTCGGGCTCGTGGGCGGGAATGGAACAGGCAAATCGACTTTGCTGAAGGTACTGGCGGGAATAGAAGTCCTCGACGAAGGATCTCTTTCCGCCGCCAAGGGCACCACCACCGGTTACCTTCCCCAAGACGGCTTATCGCTCTCCGGCCGCACCGTCCTAGAGGAATGCCTCTCGGTTTTTGGGCGTCTGCTCGACATTGAAAAGGAAATGGAAGCACTCACTCACAAGATGGCGGAGATTGACGCGGATAGCGATGAATATCAGAAAGTTGCTGACCGCTACCATCGGATCGAGACTGAATTCCAACGAAGCGATGGCTATTCGCTGGAAGCACAAGTGGGCGCGGTGCTCAACGGCCTGGGCTTTTCGCGCGAAGACTCGGCCCGCCCGATAGAGGATTTCTCCGGCGGTTGGCAAATGCGCGTAGGGTTAGCCAAGCTTCTTTTGACCAAGCCCAATCTGTTGCTGCTCGATGAGCCGACCAATCACCTGGATCTCGAAGCCCGCAATTGGCTAGAGCAATACCTGAACGATTATCCTTTCGCTTTCGTTCTGGTCTCTCACGACCGGTATTTTCTAGACGTCACAGTGAGCAAGATCCTGGAAATCTGGAACCGCCGCACATATTTCTACACCGGCAATTACGACCGCTACCTCCAACAAAAGGCGCAACGCCGCGCCCAGCTCGAAGCAAGCTACCGAAACCAGCAAGAGCACATCCATCACCTGGAAACCTTTATCAATCGTTTCCGTTACCAGGCTACGAAGGCCAGACAGGTGCAGAGCCGAATCAAAGAGCTGGAGAAGATAGAAAGAATCGAACTTCCCGGGGAGGAGAAAGACATTCATTTCTCGTTCCCACAGCCTCCTTTGAGCGGGCGCATGGTGGCGGAGTTGCAGGGCGTCGCCAAGAGTTATAGTGAGAAGAGAGTATTCGACGGAGTGAGCTTTGTACTCAGCCGGGGGGACCGTGTAGCGTTAGTGGGCGTTAACGGTGCTGGGAAGTCCACGCTCATCAAGCTGCTGTCCGGGTTGGAACTGGTGACGAAGGGCGACTTCCGCCTGGGGCACAATGTTGAACGCGATTACTTCGCGCAAGACCAGTACAAGGCGCTCGATCCGGACGCTCGCTTGATTGATGATCTCACGAGCTTTGCCCCCACAGCCGTAAGCAACCAGACGCGGCTGCGCACCTTGCTTGGCTCTTTCCTCTTTTCGGATGATGATGTATTCAAGCGCATCGGCGTGCTTTCGGGTGGTGAACGCAATCGCTACGCGCTCGCGCGAATGCTTCTGCGCCCAGCGAATTTCCTGTTGCTTGACGAGCCCACCAATCACCTCGACCTGCAGGCCAAGGATGTGCTACTCGAAGCGCTGCGGAAGTTCACCGGAACAGTCGTATTCGTCTCGCACGACCGCTACTTCATCAACAAACTGGCTACCCGCATCTTTGAGATCGAAAGCGGTAGGCTTCAGGATTATCCGGGTAATTACGAAGACTACCTGTGGCAAAGGGAACGGCTTGCAGCGGAGGCGGCAGGTTCATCCGGTAAGGTAGAAGCTCGTGAACTGCGGGCTTCTAATGAGCAGAAAACGCGCCCCAAGAGGCCGATTCCAATTTCCGTGCGCAAAATGGAAAAGCACCGCAACGAGTTAGAACAGGAGATATCCCGTTGCGAGACGGAAATCACCAGCTTGGAACTGGAGCTGGGGAACTTCAAGAGTGCGGAGGAATCCATTCGAGTTGCCGCGCTGATCGACGAACGCCGCACTCGCCTGAAGGAGATGACAGAGAGCTGGGAGCAGCTTGTGGTCACCCTTGAAAGGGAGTGCCCTTCGGACGAATCAGAGTTACCGTCGCCTGAGATGGATTAGCTCGCCGACTCAAGAACTGCTTGTGCTGCGCGGAGCCTGTTCGAGATTAATCCGCGCGCCCGGCTAAAAACACCGCCGCGTGATAAACTCACAGCGCTATGAGTGAGAACCATCCAACCCGCCGCGAAGTCCTACTGGGAATGGCGGGTGCGTTTCTCCTCGAGCGTACCCTCGAGACTCAGGCCATCGCTCCCTCCGTTTGTTTTATGAGCACAGTCGAGATGGCCCGGATGATCCGCACCAAGAAGCTGTCGGCGCGTGAAGCATTGGCGGCGCATTTGAAACAGATCGAGCGTGTAAACCCGGAGGTCAATGCCATCGTGACTCTGGTGGCGGAAATGGCCGCCGACGCTGCCGCGAAGGCCGATGAGATGCAGGCGCACAAAGAAACTCTGGGCCCGCTGCATGGTCTGCCTGTCGCGCATAAGGACCTGCTCGAAACACGCGGCATCCGCACTACATTTGGATCGCTGCTCTATAAAGACTACATCCCCACCGAAGACGATATTGTTGTCGAGCGGATGCGGCGCGCGGGCGCGATCACCATTGGCAAGACCAACACGCCAGAATTCGGCGCGGGATCGCAGACATTCAACAAGGTCTTCGGCACGACGCACAATCCCTACGACCTGACGAAGACATGCGGCGGATCTTCGGGCGGCGCCGCCGTCACGTTGGCCTGCGGGCTCGCGCCCGTTGTCAGCGGTTCCGATACCGGGGGTTCGCTGCGCAATCCCGCTGCATTCTGCAACGTGGTTGGCTTCCGGCCGTCGATCGGCCGCGTACCGAACCCAAAAGCGGCATTCGCGTGGTCGACGCTGAGTACCTCGGGATGCCTGGGGCGTTCGGTGGCCGACCTCGCCTTCGTCCTGAGCACGATCGCGGGGCCAGATTCCCGCGCTCCGCTCTCCATCAACGAACCGGGAGAACTTTTCGTGCGCCCGCTCGGCCGCAGCTTCAAAGGTGTGCGGGTGGCCTGGTTCAAGGACCTGGGCGGGGTGCCCTTCGACAGGCGGGTGCGCACCGTGGTGGATGGGCACCGGAAGACATTTGAATCGCTGGGGTGCATCGTCGAGCAGGCGGAGCCGGACTTCGGCCCCGCGGAAACGGCATTTCGCGTGCTGCGCTCCTGGAATTCGGCGAATACCTACGCCGCACGGCTCAAGGAGCACCCCGACGCTTTCAAGGATACGCTCAAGGGTGAGATCGAGGAAGGGTTGCGACTGACAGGTGTGGATCTAGCGCACGCTGAGACCGCCCACGGCCAGCTCTGGCGGCGCTTTCAGGTATTCCTAGAAAAGTACGCATACTTCGTTCTGCCCACCACGCAGTTGCCGGCATTCGACGTCAACACGCCATACCCAACAGAGATCGCTGGCGTGAAGTTCGATAACTACATCGACTGGATGAAGTCCTGCTGGTATATCTCAGCGACGGGCAATCCGGCGGCCTCGGTGCCGGGCGGTTTTACGCCTGAGGGACTTCCGGTCGGCGTGCAGATCGTTGGTCGCGACAAAGAAGACTTCAGCGTCCTACAAATGGCGCATGCGTTCGAACAGGCCACTGGCTTCGGTAAGAAGCGCCCGGGCATTGTGTAGATAACGCGCACGCGCTCGTCGCAGCCGCGGCCATCGTGTGACACATTTCTCCCGTCGGACAGCCTAAGTTTCGACTCGTTAGCTTGGGCCGAATTGGATCAGGCTTACATCGATCACCAAGTGTTCGCCAGTTCCTTTGTATTGAACCCATCTGCAATTAGGTCCGCTACCTGACAAATGGAGACACCACATCCACTACGAGAGCTACGCTTGTCGCTTGAAACCATGAAGCGGATCAGGTTATGCTGCGGCCCCAAGGGAAGGCCGAATCCGAAATTCCGAAACAAGATTGCGAGTTCGAGGAGCATGGCAATGGAACACCTCATCGCAGAGCTGCTTCAGAAGTTTGAACAGGGAAAGATGACCCGGCGTCAGCTGATTCAGAGCCTAGCGCTAGCCGCAACGGCGGCGTCTGCTGCGAGCGCGGCGCCGGCAGCCGCGGCAGATAGCCACACAGTCAAAACCGCGTATCTCAACCATGTAGGCTATCAGGTGGCCGATTACGCCAAGAGCCGCGACTGGTATGCAGATCTGTTCGGGATGAAGGTCGTGTTAGACGACGGGAAAAAAGCCAATCTCGCAGTTGGCGAATCGCTGGTCATTTTTCATACCCGGCAGTCCGCCAACACGCCAATCATCGACCACATTTGCTTCACAATTGCCGACTGGGACAAAGATAAGAGTGTTAGGGGTGCGGTGGGGGCCGAGCTAAAGCGTCGCGGCCTGGAGGTGCAGTCGACCGCGAACAGTCTCGACATCAAGGATCCAGACGGCTTTCGCATACAGTTAGGCGGAAAGGACCAGTGAGAGCCCAATCTGCGTCGGCATGAATCCGCCGCAGACATGGCCCGGGGAGAACGTCCCTCGCGGTTGCTGAGACCGCCGATGGTCCTTCGGCTTACGGGGCCCGAAGCTGGTATCGCGGCTTGCTAGCCCTCGAGCCTCATGGAGGTAGATCCCTAACCACGTGCTCCGCACACCCACACAGCTAGCGCGGTTTGGGCTGGTCTATAGCGGCCGGTGGCGTGAATTGGGAGGCCGCTGAGCCCGGCCCGAGACCTTCACATAATCAGAAGTCGTCTTCTTCGTCTATTTTCAGTCGAGTGATTTTCAGCTTGATGCGGAAGTCGTGCGAGCGGGCCTCGGCGAGAATGGCGCGGCGTATCGCTAGCGGTAGCGTCGAAGGACCGATTACGCCCGCTAAATGGCGCGGGAAGTTCCTGATGAAGAGTGCGGCGAGTTGAGCGCTCGCGTAGGCGATCGGCGTCGATATTGAGCCGTGCTGACGAAGCCGGTAAAGACTGGGGAAACTTGCATCCCAACGTAAGAGGAGTGGCTCGTCGCGTTTTTTGCCGCGGACTACAACCGCAGCGGCAAAGCGGGCATTTTCGAGAGTGCCCTCGCGGATGAGTTTAGCGACGTGCCGCGGCGTCGGAGTATGGGGAAAGCGCTTGCGGATAATGCCCTGAGAGCGGTTAAGGCGGCCCTGCCGATACCAGCGGCGCAACCGCTCGAAATCGTTCCCGCCGATTTTTGCATCTATATCGCAAACCTTCATCACGTAAGGCAGCATACAGACTTCGTCTTGCGCGGCGAGATAAACTGGCGTTTCGCCGATCGGAGGAGGGAAACGAAAAAGTTCTCGCTCATCGAAACGGCGAGCAAGGGCGAAGCGACCGTTGCGATAAATGACCGGACGCGAAATAGCCGCGTCGTATGCCACCTCGGCGGACCAAGTCGAAATCGGGTCCTTGCTTTCGGTGCTTTCGAACAGGCGGATGTGAATCGATTCGACCGAATCGAGCAGTTCGGCGGCGCGTGCGGCGAGAAGGTTTGTAAGACCGGGCGCTACGCCGGTACAGATTAACGCGAGGCGGTTCTTGGCGACGAAGCGCTCGTGAAATTGGAATTGCTCGGGTTTGAACGGATTGGCAGCCAGGTGCGAATTAAGATCGAGGTAATGCGACCGCAGGCGTAGCGCCGCGCGCATGACGATTCGGTTGAAGATGGCAGGGGACGCGTTGACGATGAGGTGGGCGCTTTGCGCGGCACGGACGATGGACCAGAGATTCCGTGCGTTGGCGTCACGAATTTCGATTTCGGATTTCTTGCCGAGGAATCGGCGCGCGCGTTCGATGTCGCGATCACCGCACCAGACTGTATGTCCCTGACGAGCGAGTAGGCGTGCGAGGAAGGAGCCGGTGACACCGGCTCCTAGAACGAAAATCCGCATCGGACCGCAACTCTACCACAACCCCCAGCTATAACCGTCTGACGTTGACGCCGCATGGCGGGAAGATGTGGAGCAACATCCATCCCGATATATTTCGTGCTCAGCATAGAGGGTGCTCCTTTTTGTAGGTATTGAGCGGCGAACGCTCAATACCTACTCCAGAGGGCGCCCTTTTATATTGCGTCCCCTCTCGGATTGTGGGCGCTTCAAAATCGCAGTTGCCGAGAATGCCGTTATCAGTCCCTCGACCACTCAGAAAGAGTATCGAACGGAAAAGACCGCACGGTGATTGTAGGTGTGAAAGCGTGTGGCCGCGATTTGCATGCCAGCGGCGGTGGAGAACTTCAGAGCCCGCCAAAGACGTATGCGGCCGAACCCCAGTCCCGGCGTCAAGAGCACCTGCGTCTGCCCCGCGTTCTTGCCAGCGAGAAAGAATGTGGAATTGACTTCGACCTCCGGCCAAAGCATCCAGGGCGCGCGGTACTGGAAGGCCGTGTTGGAAAGCAGTTGTCTCCCTAGCACGGTTGTGGCACCGGTAGGCAGGTTCCCTCCAAGTGTGGTTTGTACATCGAATTTTCGCCAGCCTTTGCCGAGCGCAATTCCCGGCGAAATGATGGCATCGCGCATCGAGTTTGAGCCTCCGGGCACGGTGGCGCTCAAGATCAGCGTCACCAGGTAATCGCCCTCTCCCAGTCCCGCCGCGACCAATCCGACTTTCAGCATCACCGGAATGTCTGCGTACCCGTCGGGGGTTCTGCCGCCTTGGTGCGCTATATAGGGCGGAGGTCCGACCATGAGTTGTGTGCGCGGAGCCAGAATGAATTCGATTCCTTTTCCGGCTCCGAAATTGTAATCCGTGTCGCCAGCCGTTCCAGGTTGACGCCACACGTCATAACGAAATTCCTGTTTGAGGCGCCCCGACGTTGTCGCTAACGGAGAAAGCCAGTCCGGCTCGTCGGCTTGGATGCGTTCTCCCATCCTGAACCATTTCCAGAACAAATCGGAAGCGCCGCCGGGGTTATTTGACGTCGAGGCAGATTCTGAGACCTGGGCGGTGGATGCCGCCTCCGCGGAATCATCCGAGGGGCTATTTTCTCCCGCCTGAGAACATGAATCGATGTCCGCAACTTTCAAATCATTCGCCAGAACCACAGGCGTTCCCGAACCGGCGGCATATAACCATCCCGCAAGAAGGACAATCGGCAGAGATTTCACGAGCTTATCCTCGGTCTAAAAACAAAATCGGCCACCGCCCGATATCGCTGTGGCGAGTGGCCGTTTGCGATCTTTTCAGAAGTATTCTTCTACTTCATTCGCCTCCACGCGCCCGAAAATGGCTGCCTACAGCGACAGCTACACCCGAACGCCGGCTGTAACTGAGTTTCGAATTGGTCAGCCCGAACCACGATATTGCCTCTACCACCCTAGAAACGAGTGCCTAGCGTACTCGTGGATTGCCCGTCCGTCAATGCGTCGGAGTTGGATTATCGCGTGGGCCGATGATTCCAAGAAGGCGAGCACTATCTCGGTTTTATCGAGCCGAAGTCGCTCGGGCCGTGCCCAACTCCTCCAAAGTGGCCGCTAAGTGTAATCAGGCGCGAGCAATAGCCGCGTTAGCTTCCGGCTTTCAGCTTTATTTCCCCCGTTTCGCCCTTTACTTCAACCCTGGTGCCAAAGGGCTTTGACGCATCGGCCAGGCGCTGGAGGATATAGCCCGCTCTCGAACCAGTCGCCGGCGCGGGCAAGCCGCGTGTATCAAGGAACTGGTTATTGGTGTACTCGTTGTGAATATCGGGCTGGCCCTCGCCGACAACATTCAAGGCGATCGGCCGAAGCGAAATCGACTTGACGTTCTTCCCCTGAAACTCGACGTATGCGACCACGCTTTCCCAGCTCATCGGTTCGTCAATGTAAGTCAACGTCGGCGGCGTGTTGTAAATGAAATTGCCTAGATCGTAGAAGATGGGCCGGCCGTGATAAATCTCCACACCGTGCAATAGAGGCG
>QHYS01000053.1:0-5191 GCA_003223325.1 Acidobacteriota bacterium | reverse complement strand
CATCGATCTCCTCATGCGTCCACTTCTTCAGCCAATCATTCGGCGCCAGCCGCTCTTCCATCCCTTCGGTAAAAATCGTCGCGAACGAGTGATTTCCGAACACGTGGTTATGTTGGTACACGATCACGAGGTCTGCGTGCTGGCGGGCATCACGAATGCTTTGAAGGATGCGTTGAGAATCCTCCAGATTCGGCGTGTTGGCGGGCGCACCGGGCAAATCGTCCGTCGCCTCATTTTCTTTATCGCCGGCTTCTACGCGAAGCTCATTCACACCGGGGCGGTCGGCCGTCGCGCTGCCACCGGGTGTAATCAAGCCTGACGCGCTCGCAATCAGAGCAACGGTGCCCTTCGGCGTGTGTAGATAACCTGGCGCTACAGCCGCGCCCAAGTTGTTTCCCGTTCCAGCATGGACCATCTTCCGCTTGTCCGCTTCCCGGAGCGTGTTCCGAATGCCCGTTACCCTCAAATCGAATGCATGGTTGCCGGACAGGGCCAACAAGTTAAAGCCGCAAGTCTTCAGCGCATCGAGCGCTTCAGGCGGCGTGAGAAAGCCCCTGCCCTCCTGGATGGTCTCGCCTTTTTCGGCGACCGCGGATTCCAGGTTGGTGAAAATGACGTCGCCCTTCAGCAGCGCCTGAATCACCGGGACCTCTGCTGGCGCGGTCACACGGATATCCGACCGGATCATCGACTGCCCCGTCAAGGTGATCGTTATCGCATTCGACTGCGCCCACACGGCAGAGCCCACTGCGCACACGATTGCGAACAGAAGCGCGGGGCACGCTGTTCTCGCGAACTGGCCAGTCTTCAACATTGTTGCCATTTGGGGTGTGATCTCCTTCATCGGTGACACAAACGGAAATTACACTATCGTTGGGTCTTGGTAATTACAAGTGGCATCGCGTCGACCAGCCAAGCCTGAGTCTCCCTCTCGGAATGTCGCTTGAACCGAAATCACAGTCTCCGATAAGGCCGTTTGTTTCGTTTTCCGGTAAAGCACTAACGTTTGTTTATCAGGAGCTATGCAGTGTATACCGGTAAACATCGTAGCGCGGCACCTTATGACTGGCGCGCAAATCCCGATAAGTCTCATCGCGCCTTAAGGATGCAGAATGACGTTCTGCTGCATTCTCAGGCTTTCGACGCTTTCGACCTGGGATAAGGCGGAAGGTCCTTCACTGGCCTATAATATGCCATCCTTCATCGGCAAGTGATGACATTCCAATGAGCCTACGCGCAATTTCGTCCGATCAACCACTAGCTTCAATCTCAGATTTGTGAGGACATATGAAAACACTCATAGGTCTGCTCGCATTGTTATCTTTTGTTTCGACGTCATTCGCGGCGCATTCCTTCCATGTAGAGGATCTGCAAAAGCTCTCACGCATTAGCGGACCGAAGGTGTCACCCGATGGGAAATGGGTTGCGTTCACGGTGGCACGCAGCGATGTTGAAAAGAACAAATCCGCGACGAATGTCTGGATGGTCGCTATGGACGGCGGTGAACCGCGGCAGTTGACCTTTGCGGATCAGGATTCAACGGCAATCTCCACTGGTCGCCGGACGGGCGCTCCCTGTATTTTCTCAGTTCCCGGATCGACAATAAGCAGCAGATTTTTCGGCTGCCCATTGCCGGAGGTGAGGCCAAGCAAATCACGAACGTTCCTACCGGCGTCGCGGGTTACGTGTTATCTCCCGACGGCAAAACAATCGCCATTACGGCAAACGTGTTTCCTTCTTGTAGCGATATGGCGTGCAACGAGAAAATGACTAAAGAGCGCGGCGAGAATCCGGTGAAGCTCCGTGTGATCACGGACATGCCGTTCCGGAGATGGGACACTTGGGTCGATGGCAAACGGAACCACATTTTCGTTATGCCGGCTGATGGCGGCGCGGCAACCGACATCACACCGGGCGATGTCGATTCGCCTATCTGGACGGAAGAGGGCAGCGAGGAAGTGGCCTTTTCTCCCGACAGCCGCGAGATTTGCTTTTCCCGCTATGTCGAAAACGAGGCGCTAACCGGGAACAGCGACTTATTCGTGATGCCAGCAGATGGCGGCACGCCCAAGCCGACACCGATCGCACGCCGCTGTATTCGCCGGATGGGCGCTATATCGCCTACAGTGCGACGCTGCGGCCGATGCAGGAGTCGGATCTGGTGCGGCTCTTCCTGTATGACCGTAAGACGAGAGAGCACAAGAACATTTTCGAGGCCGCCGATCGATCCGTCGATTCATACGAATGGGCGCCGGATAGTAGGAGTCTTTACGTCACCTTCGAAGATAAGGGGCAGGAGCCTCTCGCGCGCCTCGATATAGCCACTATGAAACTGACCCCTTTGGTCATGTCGGGTACTTCCGCCGACGTTGATGTATCACGAGATGGCGCGTTCCTCGTCTTTTCCAAGATGGACCTCTCCCATGCGGCAAATTTGTTCCGGCTCAATCTTTCGTCGGCCGCCGGCACGGCGATACAACTGACGCAGATGAATTTGGACGTTCTAAAGGAGATCGAATTCGGAGAAGTATCCAGCTTCGAGTTCCGTGGCTGGAACAGTGAGACCGTGCAAGCGTGGCAGATAAAACCTCCGCAGTTCGATGCGAACAAGAAATATCCGTTACTGCTTCTGATGCATGGAGGACCGGAAAACGCCTTTGACAATCTCTTCCATTATCGCTGGAACGCACAGTTATTTGCGGCGGCCGGATATGTGGTGATTGAACCCAGTTTTCATGGCTCATCGGGATTCGGCCTGAAGTTCATGGATTCCATTAAGGGGCAGTGGGGCGGCGCACCGTACGAAGACGACATGATAGCGGTCGATACAGCACTTGAGTGGCCCTATATCGATGCTACGCGCATTGCGGCTGCAGGTGGGAGTTATGGCGGTTATATGGCTAATTGGATCGAGGGACACACGGACCGCTTTCGTGCCATCGTCTCCCATGATGGTCTGTTTGATCTCACAACCATGCTCTATTCGACAGATTTTGTTGGGGGGGGACAATGCAGGAGTTCAAAGGCACGGCATGGGAAAATCCGCAAGCTTTGATCGACCAGGCGCCAGTCACATACGCCAGGAACTTCAAAACCCCAATGTTAATTATTCACGGTGGCAACGACTATCGCGTCGATCAGAGTCAGGGTTTTGCGATGTTTCAAGTGCTTCAGGCGAAGCATGTCCCGTCAAAACTGCTGTACTTCGAAAACGAAAACCACTGGGTGCTTAAGCCCGCGGACAACATCGCGTGGTATCACACTGTTCTGGATTGGCTTGATCAGTGGATGAAGACCGACCGCACGGAGTATCAAAGACAGCTCCAGGCGGAGGAAGCGATCACTGCAAAGCATGAGTAATTTACCGCACCCCCAAGCTGAGTAACCGCGCACCCGGAAGGCAACCATTGTGACCGGGTAGTCAGATTCTGAATGACACCAAGGACGGTTCAGCGAGCGAGGAACGTTCAACTCTCTTAACTCCTGATAAGTCGCGATTTCGGAAAGGACGCACCCCAAATCGCAGTTATCGGAAATCCCGTTCTCAGGAGTTGACTCCGATGGATCTTGTCCTCGACGGTAGCCGCTTTCGAGAAAAGATGTTTGATCGGCATAGGGGCGGCGGTCACCCGCCGACCCCTGCCACACCACCGTGCGTACGGGTCCGTACACGGCGGTTCGAGACGGTTACGCTGCACTCATCGACCAAAGTCGGAAGTCCGAGGGATTTGAAGTACGCATTAGAAAGCCCCACAGTGAGAGCCTTGGTTCGGGCGAGAGGCCAAGGGCCACGCCCGCTGCTGGCCGTGTTGCGGGCCAGACGCGGGGAAACCCCGAGCTTTAAAAGAGCCGCCCGGCGACGGCGCGGTGTTTTCCACTGCCGCCACAGGGCCGCTCGTAGTCGCAATCGGACCCAGCGGGTGAGGTAAAGCAGTACCGTAGGTGTTTCGCAGAAACCGAAGTAGCTGCGCCAACCCCGCATGTACGGAGCTAGTTCCTCTATCGTCGTTTCTATGCTGACACCCTTGGCCCGACGCGTGATTTCACGGACTCGCCGCTTAAACCGATCCAGAGCCTTGGGCGCAATGACGCGCTTGACCTCTGGACCAGCCGTGAAGCTGAATCCAAGAAACTTTCGTTCCTGCGGTTGTGCCACCGCACTCTTCGCCTCATTCACCTTGAGCTTGAGCTTTTGCGTGATGAAGCGCGTAATGCTCTTCATCACCCGTTGACCCGCCCGCTCGCTGCGCACGTAGATATTACAGTCATCCGCGTAGCGAACGTAGCGATGGCCCCGGCGCTCCAACTCCTGGTCGAGTTCGTCGAGCACGAGGTTACTGAGCAGTGGCGAAAGTGGGCCCCCTTGCGGAGTCCCTTCCACGCTTGGACTGACTAACCCGTTCTCCATCACTCCGGCATTCAAGAACGCCCGAATGAGTTTTAACAGCCGCTTGTCCTCAACACGTTTCGCGATCCCGAAAAATTTTTCCAAGTCGAGGTCGATCACCCAGCCGTAACCTTCCGCAAGGTACAGCTGTGCTTGGGTTACTGCTTGATGCGCGGATCGTCCCGGTCGAAAACCGTAGCTGTGATCGGAGAACGTTGGGTCCCACCGCCGCTGCAGAACCTGCATCACCGCTTGCTGCAGAAATCGATCCAGCGTAGTGGGGATACCAAGCTTGCGCATCCCTCCTCCGTCCGGCTTCTCGATTTCCACGCGCCTTACCGGCTGCGGTTTATAGGTCCCGTTCAGCAGTTGTTCCCGGATGGTGAGCCAGTGCTCCTTCAGGTAGCCACTGAGTTGTCCGACGGTCATCCCGTCGATCCCGGCGCTACCTTTGTTGCCCTTCACCCGCCGTAATGCTTCCAACAGATTTCCTCGCTCACATACTTCCTCCATAAGTCGGATGGCGTTAGCTGGGCTTTCGGATTCATGCATCGCCTGACGCGATTCGGTCTCTTCCCTTCCGGCTTGCCGGGCTTCACCCGTCTGCCCCGATGAGAAGTCCAATTTCTTTTGGATGTTCTGCCGCTTGTCGCGCTTGAGATCCATGTCCTACTCGCCTCTCCTCTCGTTCGGGTCTTCAATCACCGTTCCCGGCTCAACCTATCTGTTGGCTCCACCTTTCGGTATTGGAGTGCCTCACTAGTTTTGCCGACGACGTGATCTACTACACCCTCTGCTGACTTC
>QHYS01000052.1 GCA_003223325.1 Acidobacteriota bacterium | reverse complement strand
CCTTATATTCGGTTCTTGTCCATCGACTCGCACATTTGCTTGACGCTTCCTTCAGACCTCCCTTGCGGTGATAGCCCTTGCGTCATCGCTAACCCTTCACCTCCATCAGGTTGGGTAGAGGATTTGCACCTCCTAGCTGCTGAACATGCCCGGCACACGACTAAACCGCTACGCGGTAGTTGGTGGTGCGACAGTCGTGTCGGCTTAACCGGTCACCCTCGGTGCTGTTTCCGTTGAACACCTCATTTCCACCCGCAGGCCTCTTTGCGAAAGCATGGAGCAGCTGCTCTCAGCAGCAAATTCCACTTCGCAAAGGAGCTGTCGATGACCTCTCTACGTCGGCGGATGATCGAAGACATGCAAATCCGCAATTTAGCTGTGAACACCCAACAGTCTTACATCCAACAGGTCTCACGATTCGCACAGTACTTCCAGAAGTCACCTGAACTATTGGGGCCTGAGCAGATCCGGGCCTACCAGGTCTACTTGACGAATGAAAAGAAACTTTCGACAGGTTCGATCATCGTCGCCATCTCAGCGCTTCGCTTCCTCTACCGAGTCACCCTCAAGAAAAACTGGTCCTTTGACGATCTCATCCCGGCTCCCAAGGTGCCTAAAAAACTGCCCATCATCCTCAGCCCCGAGGAAGTCGTTGAGTTTCTTGACTGCGTCAGGAGCAGGAAACATCGCGCCATCTTAACTACCTGCTATGCCGCAGGCCTGCGCATCTCCGAAGCCGTCGCGCTCACACCTCCCGCGATTGACAGCAAGCGCATGGTCATCCGTGTCGAGCAGGGCAAAGGAAAATCAGATCGCTATGTGATGCTCTCGCCCAAAGTGCTCGAGATCCTGCGAGCCTGGTGGCGAGTCGAAAAGCCCAAGGATTGGCTCTTCCCAGGAGACTTCCCGGGCCAGCACATCACCAGATCTGCGGTTGAGCAGGAGTGCCAGAAGGCCCGCCGTATTTGCAAGATCCCTAAACCGATCACGCCGCATTCGCTTCGGCACGCTTTTGCCGTGCACTTGCTCGAACAAGGCACCGACGTTCGTAAGATTCAGCTGCTGCTCGGCCATCGCTCCCTGGCTACAACGGCCGCCTATCTCCGCATTGCGACCAACAAAGTCTGCTCGACATCGAGTCCGCTGGATTTGCTGCCTCGTCCTGTCTCGATGGAGGTTAAGCCCAAACCACCCCAACACTTCTAACCGCCGGGCGCGATGGATCGCCCGAAGCTGGAAGTGGCGGACATCTTCCGCCGCTACGGCGAAGCCTACCGTCAACGGCATGATGGGTCGCTCTCGACGGCCCAGCGACGCGTCATGACTGCGATCGAGGTGTGTCGCACCGCCGCTCTCGGCGGTCATCTGGAGCGCTGCGATTGCTGCAGCTACGAGCGGCCTTGCTACAGCAGCTGCCGGGATCGCCACTGCCCGAAGTGCCAATCCCTCGCGCGTGCCGAGTGGGTCGAGAAGCGAATGGCCGAAGTCCTCCCCACGCACTATTTCCATGTGGTCTTCTCCGTCCCCGAACAGATCGCTTCCATCGCTTACCAGAACAAAAAGGTCGTCTACGACATTCTGTTTCGAGCCGTGGCCGAGACCTTGTCCACCATCGCTGCCGATCCCCAACATCTGGGAGCTGAAATCGGCTTCTTTGCCGTACTCCACACCTGGGGACAGACCTTGGTCCACCATCCCCATCTCCACTGTGTCGTTCCGGGCGGCGGAATCTCCCTCGATGGCACCCGGTGGATTTCCTGCCGCCCGCACTTCTTCCTGCCCGTGCGGGTACTCTCCCGCCTGTTCCGCCGATTGTTCTTGAAGTATCTGCAAGAGGCCTTTGACTCCGGCAAGTTGCGGTTCTTCACTTCGCTGGAGGCCCTGCGAGACCCGCAGGCTTTCCAGCGTCATTTGGATCCGGTGCGCAACTTGAAATGGGTCGTCTACGCTAAACCACCCTTCGCTGGACCACAGCAAGTGGTGAACTACGTCGGCCGCTACACGCACCGGGTGGCCATCTCCAACCATCGGATCGTCGCTA
>QHYS01000317.1 GCA_003223325.1 Acidobacteriota bacterium | reverse complement strand
ACGGCGAGTGAGTCGCCATTACGTTTCCCTCTCGCACACAAGGCGCCAGACAAGGCCCAGAGTTCGTGGAAGGGCTTTTGCTTCTTATCAAAGTAGGAGCTTTGCCTCCTGACCCGTTTGCCCCGTGGCATGCCGCACACTTCTGCGCATAGAGCTGCGCACCTTCCTTGGCGGTTCCGCTCCCCGGCGGGAGTTCCTTTCCGGAAGGACTGATCGCGATATCCCAGGCGCGAATCTCTTCCGCGCTCGGTGTCCTTCCCAAACCATAAGTGGGCGACTGTGCCCACCCGGCGTGGGAGAGCCCCACGATCGCCACAGGCAGGAGAAGCTTAAACAATCGCATTGTGGACGCTTCCATCACTGGCGACCCTCCACGGTTGAATGGTGTTGTCGGAGCCTTGCACACCGTGTGTTTTGTAATAGTCTGGGGCCACGTTAAAGAATTTGGCTACTTGGGCTCGCGTAGGTTGAACGTCGCCCAGTTCATCTGTGCAACGCGACTGGAGCACACACTCTTGCCCTTTCCACTCCCAGCTCATGCCAAACCGCGTGTGCGCCATTGGATGTACCGCTCCCCGAATCTCGGCGTCTTTCCAGGTCAGGCCGCCGTCGGTGGAGACTTCCACCCTCCGAACGGCACCGCCGCCCGACCAGGCCAAGCCAGTGATCTGGTAAAACCCGGGACTGGGCAGTTGCTGTCCACCGGAGGGAAAGGTGATGACCGATTTCGGTCCCCACCGGAAGGTCAGCGCGGCGACCTTGGGATCGTTCGAGATGTGCCCGTAGTCGTTATAGGTCATGTAATACCGGTCCACCACCTTGATTCGCCTCAGCCACTTCGTGTTGTAAATTCCTTCGAAGCCGGGAACCACCAGGCGCAGCGGGAAACCTTGCTGAGGACGCAGCGCCTCGCCATTCTGGCCGTAGGCCACAAGAACGTCATCCATGGCCTTAGCCAGCCGAATGCTTCCGGCGCCTTTAACTTCCTCCGAACCTTCCGCAACGACCCAGGCTGCCCCCTTTTGCACGCCGACTTCCTTGAGCAACACAGACAGCGGCACTCCGGTCCATTCGCTGCAACTGGTCAACCCATGCGTTTCCTGAACCGTCTTATATTCGGGCTTCGAATGGTTCCCCAGGCACTCGATAAAATGAATCCGCGATACGGAAGGGAAGCGCCTCAACTCTTCCATGGTGAACTCCAGCGGCCGGTCCACCATGCCGTGGATCATGAGACGGTGCTCCTTCGGATCGATGTCCGGAACGATGGAGCCACGGTGCGTACCCACAAAATGGAGCGAGGATGGCGTGATAATGCCTGCCGAATCCTGCAGCGGACTCAATACATGAAACGTAAGGCCGAAGGCATCGGGCGAAGGTCTCTCGACCACGGGTACGCGTATCGAGCTCACGAAACGCGAGCGCTCGCCATACGCGATTAGGTCCTGGAGACTTTTTGCAGGATGCGCTTCCGGTGTTGCTGTCTGACCGCTTGCGGACTGCACAGCAGCCAAACCAGCCACCGCGGCGCCACTTTTTAGAAATCTCCTTCGACTAGGTTTCTTCGAATCCATGGGCTCTCCTTCGCAGCTTTCTTCCGCTTCCGGACGAACAGCACCTTGTTCCAGAATTTCTGCTTTGCACGAATGTATGACACTCAGCCCGATCAAATCAAGGTTAACTTGCCCGGGCTTCGGGCAACAAGAAATGCAATCACGGCGAGATACTGCGCTCTGTTTCGAGAGCCGACGCAGCGATCACGAAATGCAATGACAGCTGTTGTAAGACGCCTTATCAGACGGGATGATCGGGAGTTGTCAACATTTTAGGCGGTGGTCTCGAAACCGTGCCCGACCAGCGGCACATTCGGGGGCGGTTCTCATATGCTGAGCCGATTCTATTGTCGATTGGACGAACGGGAGGTTGCTCGGACGCGCTCCGTGATCAGAGCAATCAATGCTCCTCGATTCATCGTCTCGGGAACAACACCTTGTTCAGCCCGCAGATGCGCGTGAATAATCTGGCGGAGATGCCCGGCGCTTCGTGCACTGAGTTCCTTTAGCAACAAATTCGATCCTCCTTGTTGGTAAACCGGATAAGGGTCCAGGACCGCCTCGGGTTCCTCAGCCGCTGGCGTTTGCGGGCGAGAGCGGGACCGAGCAGGGTAGACTGGCGGCGGGATTGGCTCTATCACAGGTTCAGGAGCGGGTTCGAGTCCTGCACGACGACGCCCCCGGCTCTTGGTCACCCAATCACGTGAAATAACTGCACCTGCGGATCCGGCGGAATTTTCAGTTGCGGGTATTTTTTCGCCTTCAGTTCGCGCAAGGCTGTTTTTTCAGCTGGATCAGTAACATGGGAAAGAGTGACGTCATACAAGTTATTTCCAATTTTTAGACGCACGTGCGGGTTGCGGGCTACATTCTCATTCCAACTTCTCCCGTGGGGATATTCGACCCCCGGAGGATAAAACGAGTCCAGGTAAAGCTGGCCCTGATAGACGACACAATAAGTCGTTACCGAATGAGGCAGCAGATACCAGGTCCGGGTCTGAACCTCGACAGTGGAGACTTGGTCGGTGAACGTCCAGTCCGACACTGGAGTGGTCACGAGATTCCCCTTAAGCCACAAACCCGGAGTTCTTTGCCGAGGCTCAAAGCCGGTTATGCTCACCACCACCAGCAATAGGACCAAGCAAATCACGGTCGCTCCAGCTATCTTCAACACGGTCTTCATAGCTCGCTCCTGAAGTGCAAGTAAATAAGATAGTTCTCGGGCATGGCTTGGTGCAGTAGCTTCTTAGCACACATAAAGTGTCGATTCCAGGCAAGGAAACCGAGCCTTATGGGAGCCTCGGAAATCGACGCAGGAAAACCATTTCCGGGAGTAATTCACTCGCGGCCAACCTGAACGGTCGTGCCCTTTCGATGCGGATGGAGTGTTAGGCTAAGAACACGGTTCGAGAAGCAAGATGACGGGCGACTTAACTCAGAGCAGCACACCCGATCTCGCGACGCCTTCAAAAGCGCGGCGCAGCACGCGCGTCTTCGAGCCCGTGCGCCTGAAAATCCTTGGGGAAAGCAGAATCGGGACCCCACAGCTCGAGTTGACCTCGGCGCTAGCGGTCAACTGTCATGGGTGCGTCTTTCTATCGCGGCACGAGCACCGAAAAGACTCGTGGATGACCCTGGAAGTTTCAAACCAGCAATCCGGGACGAAATCGCCCCCCGTGCGGGCACAGGTCAGGTTTGTTCGCTTGCCTGGGAATCCGCGCGAGCTTTACTGCGTCGGTGTCGAACTGGAGACGCCGGCCAACGTTTGGGGATTCGAGCGAGTCCCCGAGGACTGGCTTCCGTATTCCGACTCCGCCTGTGTCGCGGCAGGCGCCGCCCAGGCGGCGGGTCCCGTTCCTGAGATCCAAACTGCGACGCCGGATCAAGGGAAACGCATTCCGCCAGACTTCAGCGAGTTCTTCGTCCCCGCATTGGCCTGGTCCATGCCCGAACCGGCTCCCTCTCAGCCCAGCCCGGGCAAGAGCGAGAATGCGGCAACCCCACCCGACGAAATGATTCGTGCCTGGGAAAAGAAACTTCGAGAGGCGGCCGAGCAGGCCGTGGCATCGGCCGTGGCTGCGCACGTCAATGCGGCCCTCAAACAAGTCGTGAAAACCATTGAGATGACCAACCAAGAGAGCATTCTCAGGATCGCAGCCGTCGTGGGGCGCGGCGACACTCTATTGATTCCTCCACACTTGGGATTCCTCAATCGTCTCAACGGCGAGCTCGCGAATGCCGGCGAGCGCCTGTTCGAATGGGCCACGGCCCTCCTCACGAGGACTCAGACGGTCGCACAGGGTCTCGGTATCGAGAATGGAGCCCCGGAGATTCAACCCGCGCCAGCGAAAGTGGGCGCCGTGTCAAAGAAGCTGGTATCGGGCCAAGTCAATGTACGCGCCGGCGGAGATGCTCGATACTGGATCAAAATAGACACCAGCAAGATGCTTGGGCCGGTGGTGACCGGTTGGTTCCAGGCTTCGGGCGGGTCAAAAAATGACATCGCCCTGGTGCTTGCCACCGAGTACGAACTTGAAAACTTGATTCACGGCAACGAAGCCAGGGTGCTATTCGCTACCGACGGCTTCAAGGCAAGAGAGTTCCGCGTTCCCATCACCGAGTCAGGGAACTACATCCTGGCGTTGAATAATCGGTTCTCGATCTTCATGCCCAGGACCTTTACCGCAAACATCGATCTGCGTTACTCGACTCCGCAGCCATCGTCGCCGGCCACCGAGGCTCCGACCGGCCAAACTCCGCGAATCGGACGCGAAAAAGGGCCTTCTTAGAAACTGCGATTCCAAGCGGTTAGCGCGTTAAGCCCACCATCTCCGTAAGCGCATTCTTGAGCCAATGGGTGGCCTCTATGCCCTCTGGACAAAAAAGGTCCTACATCACCGTTTTGCGGTTCTTGCTCCCATCGGGTTATGGGTTGGCGGCGTGGTCCTGCTGGTCATAGCGGTCACCAAGGCAGCGGGTTCAAACGAGCAGATCGCGTTCGGAGCGTGTGGGGCTGGTCGAAGCGTGGATCTCTTCAGATTCGCTCTAACACTGAGCCTCTTTACTCGCGCGATATAATAGATATGCCTGCTTCTGGTGAATTCGTGGGCCCTGCCCGGCCTGAATTGAGCGGCCCCTGATCTGCGCGGTGGGGCTTTTGCGCGAGGGGGGTTACGAGGGGTCAAAGCGCGAATTGTCACTCCATTGACAACTGGAACTCCGCCACCAGAATGAGCACTTACATAAAAACGGGGGATGGGCGCCCATCGACAAGCCTCTTAGCACTGCGATCAGTATGCGTCCAGTAGGGATCTACATTCAGGTGCCCTTCTGCCAGACCAAGTGCACTTACTGTAATTTTCACACCGGAGTCGCCCCGCGCGCGGCCTATGCGCCTTATGCCCGCGCCGTCGAACGCGAAATCCGCGATTGGCGCGCGATGTTCGCCACCGCCCATCTCGAATCCGCCGCTTCTCTCGAATCGGCCTTCGTTGACACCATTTACCTCGGCGGCGGGACGCCCAGCCTGTTCGATCCCGCAGACCTCGCCCGTATTCTCGAAGCGGTGCGTACACAATTCGCCTGTGCCGATGCAGGCAGGGAAGTGACCCTCGAAGCCGATCCCGAAACGATCACACCGGAAAAAGCGGCCGCGTGGCTTGCCGCCGGCGTCAACCGCATTAGCCTTGGCGCGCAATCGTTCCATGATGCTGAATTGAAAGCCGCAGGTCGCCTGCACCGCCGCGCAGATATCTTTTCTGCGATCGCTCAGCTCCGCTCCAAAGGATTCGACAACATCACCCTCGATCTCATCGCCGGCCTACCCCATCAGACAGCCGCAAGTTGGCAAGACTCCGTCGAAGAGGCGCTGCGCCTGCGTCCCGAACACATCTCGATCTATCTCTTCGAGATCGATGAAGGCAGCCGGCTCGGCCGCGAACTCCTCGCCGGCGGCACCCGTTACTCCGCCGCGGCCGTTCCCACCGACGATGCCATGGCTGATTCTTACGAATTCGCCTGCGAACGCCTGAGCCGTACCGGCTACGACCACTACGAAATCTCCAATTGGGCGCTGCCGGGATTTCGTTCGCGGCACAATTTGAAATATTGGCGCCGCGAACCCTATCTCGGATTCGGCGCGGGGGCGCATTCCTTCGATGGCCACTGGCGCTGGGCCAATGCTCACGATCCCGCCGCCTATGCCGCCGCGATCGAGCAAGCCCGGCTTCCTGTCGAACAGCTCGAAGAGGTCACCCCGAAGCAGGCGCTTAACGAAGAGCTTTTCCTCGGCCTGCGCCAGCTCGAAGGCATCGACCTCGCGCCCATCGAGGCTCAATATCGCGCGCAGATCAATGCCGATATCGGCGCGCGCATCGAGGAACTGCGCGCCCAGGGCCTGGTCGAGCGGTCCGGTAGCCGCGTACGGCTCGCCTCCGCCCGCCTGGCCGTCTCCAACGAAGTCTTCGTCGCCCTGCTCGACTAGCCGCGGTGCTGATTTCACGGGGACGACTGCGCTCCCCGCTGTCATTCCGAGGTCGCCGTCGGTCGCGCGCGGAATCTCTCATGCTTGTTTTTGCGCCGCGTCTGGGCTGCGCCAGATCCGGTCTTCCGCTACAATCTCTTGGCTACAGTTAAGGAGACAAAATGTCGGGCCGCATAAAAATCTGTTCTCTGGTTTTGGGCTCTGCGTTGGCGCTCTCCTACGCCGCGCTGGCGCAGGTCGGCACCAGCTCAAGCGGCGGCGCGATTCCCCAGGGATCTGCGAACCAATCCCAAGCCGCCAAGGCGCCCGCCAACTTTGACGCGCACGATCTATCCGGCATTTGGAACATGACCTTTCCCCCCAACGCCACACAGGCGGAACTCGAAATCTACGTTTCGCAGTTCGGCACGGGCGATCCGCCGATGACGCCTTGGTCCAAAGAAAGATTCGACAAGACCAAGCCTGCATTTGGACTACGCGGCGTACTGGTGGCAGAAACCAATGATCCCGCCTTCCAGTGCTTCCCGCCGGGGGTGCCGCGTATCTATCTGCATCCTTTTCCAATGCAGATCGTGGCGACGCCCAAGGAGGTCATCGTGGTTTTTGAATACGATCACAACGTGCGCCATGTCTACACCGATGGCCGTCAGCATCCGCCGGACCTCACGCCCACTTACATGGGCGACTCCATCGGCCATTGGGACGGCGACTCCTTTGTCATCGACACCGTGGGATTCAATGACAAGACCTGGCTCGACCGCGCCGGGCATCCGCATTCGGATCAGCTCCACGTCGTCGAGCGGCTCCGCCGCATCACCGCGGACCGATTGCGGATCGATTTCACCATCGAGGACCGGGTCGCCTATACGCGGCCGTTTACCTCGAGTCTGTTCTTTCGCCTGCACCCGGATTGGAGCCTGATGGAACAGGTTTGCGAAGACAATGCCGCGTTCCTGTCCTTCGAGCACTAAACGCGGCATACCGGCCCCTAGGCCATTTTGGCAGCGCCGCCTTGAGGGCGGTACGCTTCTCTGCCTTGCCGGGCTGAATCCCGGCGCTACATAATACACGGACGCTTTTCATGTAGCGGCGCCCTTTAGGGCGGCATATGAAGAGGCCTCCTGCCTCGGGGCTGCCACTACAAAAAGGGATGCACAAGGGGGTCCGCCATGAATCCAGTTTCGGCAACGCAAACCATTTCTGAGCCCGAGAAGCAGCCCGCCAGCGCTGCCGCCGTCGATCTGCGCAGTGACACCGTCACGCGGCCTTCGCCGGAGATGCGCCGCGCCATGGCCGAGGCCGTCGTCGGCGACGATGTCTACGCTGAAGATCCGACGATCAACAAGCTGCAGGCGCGCGCCGCCGAAGTCTTCGGGCGCGAGGCCTCCATTTTTGTGCCCACAGGCTCCATGGGCAATCTGATTGCCGTGAAAACATGGACGCATCACGGCGACGAAATGATCATCGAAGAGCGCGGCCACATCCATCAATACGAGATGGACTCGATCACCGCCATCGCCGGCTGCATGCCGCGCACCACCTACGTCGAAGACGGCATCCTCACCTGGGACGTCATCGAGCCGCTGATCCGTCCCAAGGTTTACTATCGCGCGCAGACCGCGCTCGTCAGTCTGGAAAGCTCGCACAATATGGCCGGCGGCACGGTTTATCCGCCCCAAGTCAGCGACGAAATCTGCGACCGCGGCCACGACGCCGGCCTGCGCGTGCATCTCGATGGCGCACGCATTTTCAACGCCGCCGTCTATCTCGGCCGCAGCGTGGCCGACATAACGCGCAAATTCGATTCCATCATGTTCTGCCTGTCGAAGGGACTCGGCGCGCCGGTGGGCTCGATGCTCGTCGGCTCGCGCGAATTCATCGAGAAAGCGCGCGTCTACCGCAAGCTTTTTGGCGGCGGCATGCGGCAGGTGGGCGTTCTCGGCGCCGCCGGTTTAGTCGCGCTCGAAAAATCACCGTCGCGTTTGCACGAAGATCACGCCAACGCACGTTATCTCGCCGAAGCTCTCGCGCAGCTGCCCGGCATCAAAGTCGATCTGCGCAAAGTGCAAACCAACATCATCATCTTCGACGTGAGCGCTACGGGCCGCACCGCCGCGGAAATTTCCGCGGCGCTGGCTAAGCGCAACGTGCTCGCGAATCCCACGGGCAAGTACGACATCCGCATGCTCACGCATTGCGATGTGGATCGCGCCGCCATCGATCGCGCCCTGGCCGAATTCCGCGCCCTCCTGGCCGCGGTGTAATTGACCATCCGATCAGGATGCCGTCCCGAGAGAGAATTAGCATCGGTGCTAGATATTCTTCGGTCGCTGCGGCGACCGCAGAATGACAACCAGCGTTACCTGCTCGTTTACCCTCTCGTCCGAGCGTCTCGCTTAGGGCATCCAACCATGTGAATATTAGATGTGCGTGCACAAAGGCATCCCTGAGGCCCAACCCGCGTGGACTTCTCCCTGACCGACGAACAAGAGCAGCTCCGGCGCACCGTGCGCGATTTCGCGCAGTCGGAAATCGCGCCGCACGTCATGGAATGGGACGAAGCCTCGCGCTTTCCTGCCGAACTGATTCCCAAGCTCGCCGAACTCGGCCTGCTGGGCATCATCTTCCCGGAACATTACGGCGGCGCTGGCCTCGGCTATATCGAATATGTGATCGCCATCGAGGAACTCGCGCGCGTGGATGGCTCGGTCGCGCTCATCGTGGCGGCGCACAATTCGCTCTGCACCAACCACATCTACAAATTTGGCAGCGAAGCGCAGCGCCAGAAACACGTCCTGCCTCTGGCGCAAGGGAAAAAGCTCGGCTGTTGGTCGCTCACAGAACCGGAAGCCGGCTCCGACGCCGGCGGCACGCGCACCATTGCGGCCCGTACACGCGGCGGCTGGCTGCTCAATGGCGCGAAGACCTTCACGACAAACGGGCACTACGCCGACGTCTGCGTGGCCATGGCCGTTACCGACCGCGAAAAAGGCTCGCGCGGCATCTCCGCCTTCATCATCGAAAAGGGCACGCGCGGTTTTCGTCCCGGCAAAAAGGAAAACAAGCTGGGCATGCGCGCCAGCGATACTTCCGAAGTTGTCTTCAGCGATTGCCTCGTGCCCGAGGAAAATCTACTCGGCAAGCAAGGCGACGGCTTCGTGAACAGCCTGCAGGTGCTCGATGGCGGACGCATCTCCATCGCCGCGCTGGCGCTGGGAATGGCGCAGGGCGCATCCGACGCGGCTACGAAATACGCGCAGGAACGACGGCAGTTTGGCAAGCCGATCAGCGAATTCGAGGGCATTCAGTTCAAGCTAGCGGATATGGTCACGGAAATTTCGGCCGCGCAGATGCTTGTCTATCACGCCGCCTGGCTCGCCGACAAATCAAACGCCAACGGAGGCGGGATTCGCTTCACGCGCGAATCCAGCATGGCCAAACTCTACGCCAGCGAAGCCGCCGTGCGTGTGGCCAACGAAGCCGTGCAGGTCTTCGGCGGCTACGGCTTCATCAAGGATTATCCGGCGGAGAAGTTTTACCGCGACGTCAA
The DNA here is from genome assembly GCA_003223325.1 of Acidobacteriota bacterium. GTDB lineage: Bacteria > Acidobacteriota > Terriglobia > Acidiferrales > UBA7541 > Palsa-189. The sequence continues at coordinate 907 of QHYS01000317.1, read as the reverse complement.
GCTTTGCACCATCGGCGAAGGCACCAGCGAAATCCAGCGCCTGGTGATCGCCCGCCACATCCTCGGCAAACAATAATCGCCGTAGCAAGGCCACCGCGTAGCCCGCTTGGTAGTCCGTCAGTTTCGATAAGCCGACGCAATATCAAAGGGCGCCCCTTTTCGAGTAGGTTTGAGCGTTCATCTCAATCCCTACGGAAAGGAGCACCCTTTATGCTGCTGAAGTTATTGTGTTGGGAAGTTCCGTCTTCTCGGGATTTGTGAAGACACCACAGAAGGCGGTCTCGCGACAAGGTGACCTACTGTCCCAAGGTACAAGTTCTCGGGTGAGCAACCGCATATAACTTTCGCGTCGTCAGACTCACGTGCCGCGCTTAGAGTGATCGTACAAATCACGGGGCCTGACCCCGGCAAGAGGAGGAAGTAGCATGTGGAACAAGCAGACGGCAACCGAACCCCAATCGCAATCACAGCCATCCGACTCCGAAGTTGATAACGGCCGTATGGCCGTGCCATCGTCGCTGAGTTTGGCCCGCATTGGCGCGAGCCTGGAGATCAAGGGCAGCGTCACCGGTGAAGAGGATTTGCAGATTGACGGCAAAGTGGAAGGACCAGTGGTGATCCGCGGCCGCCTGACTGTCGGCCGCAGCGGGCAATTGACGTCGGGAGTCACTGCGCGCGAGCTCGCAGTCTATGGCAAAGTCAGCGGCAACGTGGATGCCCGCGATCGGGTGGAGATCAAAAAGGACGGCGCGGTGATCGGCGACATTCAGACCGCGCGCATCAGCATCGAGGACGGCGCTATATTCAAGGGCCGCATCGAAATCGGCCGCTCCAGCCCGAACGCGGCTGCGAAACGCGAAAACTCCCCCGCAGTGGGAGCCGGCGCGGCCTAAGCTAAAAGGCGACG
>QHYS01000316.1 GCA_003223325.1 Acidobacteriota bacterium | reverse complement strand
ACCGCTGACCACATTGTTGTTGAAGGTAAAGACCTCCGTGTAGTTGCCGCCACCGCTGCGGCACTCCACGCCCGGTTCGCCGCTGAGCGGCAGGTTAATATCGAAAGTTCCCGCGCCACCGTGCGTTTTCCGCGATACCGAGCCCGTAAGTTGGAGCAGCGACTCAAGAGTAAGGAATTTCGAATCGCTGGGGATGCCGTTAGTAAAAACGGTAACCAGAGCTGGGCCGGAAGGAAAATTAGTCACCGGGGTCGAAGTAAAGGAGGTATCGGACCAGCCCGCTGTGGGATCCACTAGGACGAAGGCAACCTGGCTGTTGTCGATGTTGCGCAGTTGGACCAGGGGGTAATTAGTCGATGAATCCTGGTAGTTCCCACCGGAAGCTTGCGAGACTCCCTGAAACCGTGAGCCGGTGAGCGTGAGGCGGCTGCCGGATATGCGAGTTACGGTAGCGATTTGCGGCTGCCAGTCAGGGCTAACAAATCCGAGCCCGATATCGTACAGTTCCGCGCTGGCCAAAGCACCGCCATCGCCATTATAACCTCCTGCCACGAGGACCTTGCCGTTGGGCAGCAAACTCGCCGTGTGAGTATAACGGGCGGTGTTGAGGCTGCCTGTCGCCGCCCAAGTCCGGCTCGCCGGGTCGTACAGTTCCGCGCTGGCGGCAGTGCCGCTGTTAGTAACTCCCCCTGCAACGAGGACCTTGCCGTTGGGCAGCAAGGTCGCCGTGTGAGAATCGCGGCCGGTGTTGAGGCTGCCGGTGGCAGCCCAAGTCCCGCTTGCCGGGTCGAACAGTTCCGTGCTCGCGATGGAGCTGCCGTTGGCGTCGCCTCCTCCTGCTACGAGGACCTTGCCGTTGGGCAGCAAGGTCGCCGTGTGCCTATACCGGGCGGTGTTGAGGCTGCCTGTGGCCGCCCAGGTCCCGCTCGCCGGGTCGAACAGTTCCGCGCTCGCGGAAGCATTGAAATTACTATCGTCGCCTCCTGCCACGAGGACCTTGCCGTTGGGTAGCAAGGTCGCCGTGTAAAGATAGCGGGCGGTGTTGAGGCTGCCCGTGGCAGTCCAAGTCCCGCTCGCAGGGTCGTACAGTTGCGCACTGGCGAGAGCGGCGCCATTAGAACCCCCTGCAACGAGGACCTTGCCGTTGGGCAGCAAGGTCGCCGTGTGCAAATCGCGGCCGGTGTTGAGGCTGGCCGTCGCAGTCCAGGTCCCGCTCGCTGGGTCGTACAGTTGCGCACTGGCGAGAACGCCGCCGAAACAGCCGCCACCAGCAACGAAGTCCCGCTCGCTGGGTCGTACAGTTCCGCGCTCGCGAGAGCACTGAAATTGCTATCACCTCCTCCTGCAACGAGGACCTTGCCGTTGGGTAGCAAGGTCGCCGTGTGCCACTCGCGTGCGGTGTTGAGGCTGCCCGTAGCAGTCCAAGTCCCATTCGTCGGGTCGTATAGTTCCGCGCTCGTGAGAGCGCCGCCATTAGACCCCCCTGCAACGAGCACTTTGCCGTTGGGCAGCAAGGTTGCCGTGTGCTTCACACGCGCGGTGTTGAGGCTGCCAGTCACCGCCCAGGTCCCGCTCGCCTGGTCATACAGTTCCGCACTCGCGGAAGGATTGAAATTGCTATCACTACCTCCTGCAACGAGGACCTTGCCGTCGGGCAGCAAGGTCGCAGTGTGATAAGAGCGGCCGGTATTGAGGCTGCCCGTGGCCGTCCAAGTCTCGCTCGCCGGATCGTACAGTTCCGCACTCGCGAGAGCGCCGCCATTATAACCCCCTGCAATGAGGACCTTGCCATTGGGCAGTAAGGTCGCAGTGTGCTGCTGGCGGCCGGTGTTGAGGCTACCCGTGGCCGCCCAGGTCCCGCTCGCCGGGTCGTACAATTCCGCACTCGTGAGACCGTTGTTAATGCCATTAGCCCGACCCCCTGCAACGAGGACCTTGCCGTTGGGCAGCAAGGTTGCCGTGTGAAAAGCGCGGCCGGTGTTGAGGCTGCCCGTGGCTGCCCAAGTCCCGCTGGCCGGGTCGTACAGTTCCGCACTTGCGATAGCCATGCTAGTGCTATTGGAACCCACTGCAACGAGGACCCTGCCGTTGGGCAGTAAGGTTGCCGTATGCCTCGCACGTGCGGTATTGAGGCTGCCGGTGGCCGCCCAGGTCCCGCTCGCCGGGTCGTACAGTTCTGCGCTCGCGAGAGCATTGAAATTGCTATCATAACCCCCCGCAACGAGGACCTTGCCGTTGGGCAGCAGCGTCGCGCTGTGCCCATAGCGGCCGGCGTTGAGGCTGCCTGTGACCCCCCAAGTTCCGCTCGCCGGGTCGTACAGTTCCGCGCTCGTGAGAGCGCCGCCATTAGACCCCCCTGCAATGAGGACCTTGCCGTTGGGGAGCAAGGTCGCGCTGTGATTAAGGCGGCCGATGTTGAGGCTGCCCGTGGTGTCGAATGTAAATGGGGCATCGCTGCTTTGCGCGATTGCCGATTGACTATACCACGCCAGTAAACAGGGAATGATGATTACGCTGAAAAGCTTGGTACTTGTCTTCACCTCACCATCCTCCCCCGGAATCCTAAAGGGCGAGGTTCTCGAAAATCTTCCAAAAAGGCAAGACAAATGACGCGAACAAAAATTCCCGTCTAAACATTCGCGTGATTCGCGGGTTGATCCGTTCGGCGCATTTCGCCTTGTGAAGCGCTTCAATCCGCCGGAAAAGTTAGCGCGGCGAGTTTCGATTCACGCACAGCCACATGGCAGACGATCGGATCATCCACATCGAGCAACTCGAGATTTATCCACATCGAGCAACTCGAGATTTCCGCGCGCGGGAATACAATCCGGGAAATCCGTTTTCGTCTCGGTTGAGCCGCTATCGCTGCGAATTTAAGCGCGTCGCGCTTGGGCAAAGCGTGTCCGAAACTTTATGCTTGTAAACAGATGGCCACTAGGTCAAACCGGATGGCCTATGAAAACCCTATCTGGAACATCCAAACTCGTGATCCTAGCGGCGATCGGGGCCCTGGCGGCGGTCCTCACCTTCCGGGCGTTTGCTCAACCAACACCACGGCCTCTACCGCCCGAGCCTCCCGCGTCCAAGGCAACCTTCGTTCTAAGAATCAAGAACGTCA
>QHYS01000315.1 GCA_003223325.1 Acidobacteriota bacterium | reverse complement strand
GCCGAGGCGGAGCTTCAAATCCGTATGCAAGAAACCGACGCCCAGCTCCTGGAAGCGATTGAGGAGGCCCTCGCTCGCATGGACGACGGCACGTATGGCATATGTTCGAAGTGCAATCGGGTCATTCCCAAAGCTCGGCTGGAAGCAGTGCCTTGGACCCGATTTTGCCGGGCGTGCATGGAAGCCCTGGAAGTTGATTCGTGCCAAGGAAGCCAGGAGCCAGTCGCATAGGATCCGGATACAACGCTTCTACTCGTCTCTCGAGGGGTCGTCTCCGTGCAGGGTTTGCTTGAGCTGCGAGCAGTATTCATGCTGAAGCTTTTCTAAGTCTTGCTTGACCAAGTTCAGCCCAAACACGCAGAGCTCGAAATTCTGCGAGAGCCTGCGGAACAACGGCGCTTCGTCCCTATATTCGAACTGATCGAACGACGACACAATCGAGTAGGATTCGGTCCGCCAGATCGGCGGCTCAACGTTGTCCAAAGAAATCCGAAGGCGATGAATCGAATCGGCTGGATCGCGCAGATTTTCCACGTAACTCCCGGGCCACCCAGTCATAAAAGCGCCGAAGACCCGTAGTGAAGCACTGAATGTAGGCCATTCGACGGGGCAGTGTAAATGCGGATCTTCGGATCGCACGGCATTTGGTTCTTCAATCAAGTTTAATCTGCTCTTTACTCATTGCGAGCAGTGTCTGAATGCGTATTCACGCCACAAAGCAGCGAAGCGAGTTTGTGGGCAACATGCCGCGATGTGTGAAAGCTCACAGACCCCTTGTGTATCGCGAATACGCTGCCCAAAGTCAGGGAAGGATCGCGTGGGAACTTGGCACTGGGCGCGGCACAACTCTGAAAGCTTCTAGGCTGGAAACCCCACAACTCAAAAGCTCCTATTTGTCGCTACGGAGCGAGTTCCGTGCTCAGAAACGAATTTCAAACCAAGTAAGACTGGCGCTATTGCAGGCGGGTGATGCGGGTGTCAAAGCCGATCAAGGAATCGAAAATCGCGAGGACGTGCCGGCGGTACTCCACCATACGCTCGAGCACCTCGCGCAGACTTGGCTCGCGTTCAACCTCCCGGTGCCAGCGAGCCAACACCTGAGGAGGTACCTCGATATCCCGCCGAAGTTCCTCGGCAGAATGACCGCGAAGAAACAGGCCGTAGAAGAAGGCTGCCTCGCGCTGGGGATACTCCAATTCCGGAAAAGCCTGCTCGCCGATGATGAATTGCTCGGACATATAAGAAAGCGCAGTTTACCGAAAGTTTTGGTCTCGTCAAGAGGGCGGAAGTAACTCCTAGTACGCCTTCAACCGAAGGCCTATGGAGGCAATCAAGCACACTATGCCTTCAGGAGAGAGTACGGTTGTATCAACGGGCAGGATCCCGAGGAGGCCAGACCACCTGCTCTATCCGGGCTGGCGGGCTGAGCGGACGAAATCGCGCAAAGCGGACACATTCGGGCCGTAAACGCCAACACGGGCAGCGTCGATGGGCAACCCGAGCCGCTCCGCCAGCTCCAAATTGATTCCAGCATCGTCCAGTTCAGACAGGCTGAATCCGATCACGGGCAGCACACGGTTCAACCCTGAGGGGGCGACTGGGCGTGGCGGACGACGACGCTGCCACGGGCGTTGGGCTAGCTGGAAGAACTGGTGCCAATCGCGCTTATCCCACATTGCTCGACCCTTCCTTGCGGGAACAACGTGCTGATATATGGATGCTCGCGGAGCCCCTAAGGTCGCCTACGCTACTAAATCGCAGGCGACTTGCACTCATATACGCTAGAACTCGTCTCGAGTCTACAGTGGTGTCCAACTACTACATACGAGTTTCGCGCAAACGCGGGTCGGGACTTTCCCAATAGAATCGGCGTTTGGTCTCAATAACTCAGACCCGCTGTATACTGGTTTGAGGGCTCCTCGTCTTTCCCAACAAAGATGCTCAAGACTGTCGTTGTCATTCATTATCACGAGCTCTGGCTGAAGGGTCGGAACCGCAAATTCTTCTTGGGTAAATTCTTGCTCGCGCTGCGGCGCGTATTCGCAGACTTTCCAACTGCCCGCATGCGCCAGCCGGGTGATCGCGTGGTTCTGGAGTTCGGTTCGGACGCGCCGTTGGAACCGATCATCATCCGTCTGAAACGCGTTCTCGGCATAGCTTACTTTGCCGTAGCTCGTTCTGTGCAACGTGGTTCCGGAGACGATCTGGAGGTTCTCTGCCGGGCGGCATGGGAGGAGGTAGAGCCTCTCGAATTCTCGAATTTTGCCGTTCGTGCCAAGCGCAGCGATAAATCTTTCCCCCACCGCGTCGATGAGATCGAAAGGTGCGTGGGACGGTATCTGTTAGAGAAATTGCGTGTCGCAGGCCGCTCGGTCCGCGTGCAACTGGATGATCCGGAGATGACCTGCAGGATCGAAATTACGCCTGACCCCATGTTGGTGTATGCCCGAAGGATTCCCGGCACGGGAGGCCTCCCCGCGAATACCACCGGACGAATGGTCTGCCTGTTGTCGGGTGGATTTGATTCCGCAGTCGCCGCGTACAAAATGATGCGACGCGGCGCACACGTGAACTTCGTCCACTTCTGGGGAGGCGGAGCTCGGCCCGGCGAATCCTCAGTGCATGTGGCCAGGCTTTTGGTGGAACGCCTAGTGCCTTACCAGTTTACGGCAAGGCTCTATCTGGTCCCCTTCGAGCCGATTCAGCGTGAGATCGTAAGCAACGCGCCTGAGCGATATCGATTGCTGCTGTATCGGCGCATGATGCTGAGAATCGCGGAGCGCATTGCACGGAGAAACCGCGCCCAAGCGATCATAGCGGGCGACAGTCTGGGACAGGTGGCTTCTCAGACGCTGCAGAACATGGTCGCCGTTGGCACCGCTTCGCCGATGCCCGTTTTCCGTCCTCTGGCCGGCGACGACAAACAAGAGATTCTCGTCTTAGCGCGCCGCATCGGCACATTTGAGGTTTCCGAAGAACCATTTCACGACTGTTGCCCGCTTTTCCTACCGCGCAGTCCCGCCCTTTATGCTTCAGCGGCCGATCTCGAGGAGGCTGAGACGGGACTTAATGTGATCGAATTAACGAAACAGGCCGTAGAAACGAGTGTCCTCGAACGATATAGCTACGCCGCGGGGCGAGTCGAGCGCGTTGAAGCCGCCCCCGCGGTCGTCAGCACCGCTGAGAATTTGGTTGGCCGCCCCACCCAACAGAAAGACTGAACGGAGAGAAATTTTAATAACGGCCTCTGCCGCCGCCGGGGCCCCCACGGCCGCCGCGTCCACCCCCGCCGTAGGCGCCCCGCCCTCCCCCACCAGCGCCTCGACCGGCACCTCCACCTCCACCGCCTTCGCGCGGAGGACGCGCCTCGTTTACGACCACGCTTCGGCCCATGAAATCGTGGCCATTGAGAGCTTGAATGGCGCGGCCTGCATCCTCGTCGCTATTCACTTCAACGAAGCCAAACCCGCGAGGTTGACCCGAAAAGCGGTCGCGCACCAAAGTGATATTCGCAGGAGAAACGCCCACCTGCGAAAACCAATTGCCCAGGTCCTCTTCTGTAGCCTGAAAAGGCAGATTGCCCACGTACAGTTTTTTCACGTACATACTCCTTGGCCTCTGGCCAAACGGCTCCACGAGGCGGGCTGAAGAGGCAAGGCCAAACTCCGTAGGCAGTCCGAACAAACGCAGGCTACTCCGGCGCGAAGCTTGCGCTTCAGCTCTCGGGCCGCATCATCCGCCAAGCTTGCGAGGAGGTCAACCAAGACTAGCAAAAATACGCAACTTACCTGATGGACGAGTTGTCTGCATTGCGAGGGAGACCACCTCGGCTCGGGCGCAAGTCTTTGCTTTCTAAGGATTTAATTGCATTACCCTCGGTCGGACTAAAGCGACTCCGAAATCTCTCGGACGTTCAGCGCGGTTAGAGAGACGAGGAGTAGTCGCGGATCAGCAGGCGGGACAATGCAGGCAGACAGATCAGGTTCGATAGCTCGCATTAATGTGTACATAGTCCGCGGTGAAATCGCACGTCCACATACAAGCACGACCGCGGCCCGGGCCGAGCTCTACGCGAACGGGAACAAAATCACGTAGCATCCGGCGGTGCACTTCTCTTTCGCTGAAAGCATGCTCGACGCCGCCTCGGCAAGTGAGAATACCACCAAGGTAAATATTGGCACGTCGAGGATCGATTTTGACTCCGGAACGTCCGGCGGCGGCCAGAATGCGTCCCCAATTCGGATCGGCGCCGGCAAACATGGTCTTCACTAACGAGGATCCGGCAATCGTGCTTGCTACTTGTCGTGCCGCATCGTCGCTTGCTGCTCCGCACACCTCAATTTCGATTACCCGCGTGGCGCCTTCTCCGTCGGCAACGATTTGCAATGCCAGCGAGCGACACACGTTTTCGAGCGCAGTCAAAAAGCGCCGGTAATCGGCATCCGGCCGTGTAATTGTGCGATTGGCGGCAGCGCCGCTAGCGAGCGCCAGAAGTGTATCGTTGGTGGACGTGTCTCCGTCGACCGTGATGGAGTTGAAGGTTCCGCGGACCGTGAGATTCAGCGCGCGTTGCAGCAGTCGCGGCGCGATGGCTGCATCGCTAACGATATAAGCCAGCATCGTCGCCATATTGGGGTGAATCATGCCCGCGCCTTTCGCGCAGCCGAGCAGGCGGATTGTGCGGCCGGAAAGTGTGCAGCGCGATGCGGCCCATTTCGGTCGCGTGTCGGTAGTCATGATTGCCCTGGTAAACCCGCTAAAGCCTTCCACGGTGCGGTCGGCCGCTTTGACCAAGGCCGGTACGGCATTCAGGATGCGCTCGACGGGCAACGGCAGGCCGATAACTCCCGTTGAGCAGACAAATATTTGTTCCGCGTCGCAACCGATCTCACGAGCGAGGGCTTGAGAGGTCGTTTCGGCTGCGGCCACGCCGGCTTCGCCGGTAGCGCAGTTTGCGTTCCGCGAGTTGACGATGATCGCACGAATGCGCGAAGCCGCGTTGCGCAGATGCTGGCGACAGAGCACAACCGGCGCGGCTTGCGCCAGGTTCTGGGTGAAGACTCCAGCAGCGGTGACTTCCTCGTCGCTTACGATCAATCCCAAATCCAGATTAGGAGCCTTGCGCAAACCGCAATTCGTCGCTGCAAAGCGAAATCCGCGCGGAAGGGCATTCAGTGACGCCGTATTCATTCTCGACACACCGCCGGTCCCAAATTGGTCAGGGTGTCTTCCTTAAGCAATTGAGCTGGTCCATTGTTCCAAGCGAGCGTGGAAGGCGGCCAGCGCTTCTCGGACGCGGCGCGGTGCGGTTCCTCCGGGAACGTCGCAGCTCGCCAGAGCGGAGTCCAGAGTCAGCGAGCGCTGCAGATCGGATTCAAACAGGGGTGAAAAGCCCTTGAGTTTTGACAAGGGCATGGCCGTCCATGATTCACGGGCGCGCTCCGCTTCGCGAATGATCCGGCCGATGATTTCGTGCGCCTGGCGGAAGGGCAAACCGCGGTGAACGAGATAATGTGCCGCCTGGGTGGCGAGCAGCGCTGAATCTTCCGCCGCGGCCGAAAGCTTCGCAGCGTTGATTTGAGTAGCGCCGACAGCTCCGGCCGCAATTTGGGTTATCGCCAGAGCCTGATCGTGTCCAGCAAAAAGCGGCTCCTTATCTTCCTGTAAATCGCGTTGGTAACTCGAGGGCAACCCTTTCAAAGTTATCAACAGGGAAATCATCGCGGCGGTGATGCGGCCTGTCTTTCCGCGCAACAGCTCCCACGCATCCGGATTCTTCTTCTGCGGCATGAGGCTGCTTCCGGTGGAATATTCATCGGGCAACATCACGTATCCGAATTCCTGAGAAGCAAAGAGAACAAAGTCCTCGGCCAAGCGCGAAATATGCATAGCCAGGCCGGCAAGGGCGTAAAGATAATCCACGGCGAAATCGCGATCGCCCACCGCATCGAGACTGTTGGCGGAAATGCGCGAAAAGCCGAGTTCCTTTGCCAGCGCTCCTCGGTCCACGGCAAACGCACAGCCTCCTAACGCGCCCGAGCCCAACGGGCATGAGTCCGCCATGCGTCGAGCGTCGCTGACCCGCTCTAGATCCCGAAAGAATGCCTCGGCCAGCCCTAGGACGAAATGCGAGAAAAGAATTGGCTGCGCATGTTGAAGGTGCGTCATCCCAGCGAATGGGACTCCCATCGTCCGCTCGGCCAGCCCTACAAGCGCAGCGATGAGGACAACAAGGCTTCTGGAGATGTCTTGCGCGGCATCTTTAACGAACATACGGAAGTCGGTGGCCACCAGTTCATTACGACTCCGCCCGGTGTGTAGCTTGTACCCGAGGGAGCCCAGTCGTTCGACCAGCGCGATTTCTACGAAATGGTGCACATCTTCGGCAGGCGAGAGGTCGAGCCATGAGTGATCTGACTCTGCCCGCTTGGCAATGGCGTCGAGTGTGGTCAGCGTTTGTTGGGTTTCTGAAGAGCTGAGGATTCCGACCTTTTCGATGGCGCGAGCCCAGGCCCGGTCCACAGCCAACTCGTAAGGCAGCAGACGGCGATCAAACGGAAAGGAGCGCTGAAATTGATAGAACAGCTCGTCGGGCGGCTGATCAAATCGTCCACCCCAAAGTTTGTTCGTTCCCGCCGCTGTCGGCCGCTGGTTCACGACGCTGAGTCATTCGCCGGCACCGTCACCGGCAATGCAAAGAGGTTAATGAACCCTTCCGCGTCCCTGGGGTTGTAACGAGCCATGCTGAAACTGGCAAGATACGTTCGATAAAGGGAGTGAGGGGATTGCCGCTTCGTAACAGAGACGTTGCCTTTATACAGTCGTAAGCCAACGGTTCCGGTCACATGCTGTTGCGCTACCGCAAAAAAGGCATCCAGTGCTTCGCGGAGGGCCGTGAACCACAACCCGTAATAGACGAGTTCGGCATAGCGATGCGCCAAGATTTGCGCGTAGTGCGCCGTCTCGCGATCCAGACAAAGCGCCTCGAGTTCGCGGTGAGCCAAAACGAGCAGCGTACCGCCTGGTGTTTCGTATGCGCCGCGCGATTTAATGCCAACCAGGCGATTTTCCACCAAGTCGATGCGTCCTACACCATTTGCTGCGGCTATAGCGTTTAACCACTCGAGGAGAGCCACGGCATTCAACCGCTTCCCATCGATGGAGACTGGCGTTCCCGCTTGGAAGCCGATTTCGAGTTCCGTGGGTTTGTCCGGAGCGCGCTCAGGGGAAGTAGTCCACTGCCACATGGATTCCTCAGGAGCATTGGCCGGATCCTCGAGGATTCCGCCCTCATGGCTTAAATGCCAGATGTTGCGGTCGCGGCTATAGAGGTCGCTTTGCGTCTGTGCGACCGGGACATTGTGCCCCCGAGCATACGCAAGTGCATCCTCGCGGGATTGGATCTTCCACTCGCGCCAGGGCGCGATGATTTGCAGCTTCGGCGCGATGGCTTTGTAGGCAAGCTCAAACCGCACTTGGTCGTTGCCCTTCCCGGTGCAGCCGTGGGCAAGGGCATCTGCGCCGATCCGCAAAGCAACTTCCGCTTGGCGCTTGGCTAGAACCGGGCGGGCAAAGGATGTGCCCAACAGGTACTTGTGTTCATAAACAGCTCCCGCACGCAACGTGGGCCAGATATATCCGGTGATGAATTCCTCGCGCAGATCCTCAATCGAGGCCGCCGAAGCGCCGGTGGCGAGGGCCTTGCGTCTTGCGGCTTCTAAGTCCTCTTTTTGGCCGACGTCGCCGATCATGGCAATAACTTCACACTCATAGTTCTCGATCAGCCAGGGAATAATGATTGAGGTATCCAGCCCCCCGGAATAGGCGAGCACCACTTTGCGAGCCACGCCGTCTCCTTTTTAACTGAGCAGCATCAGCAGGATGGCTTTCTGCGCGTGCAGACGGTTTTCCGCTTGATCGAAAACAATCGAACGGGACGAATCCATTATGGAGTCAGTCACTTCCGCGCCGCGATGCGCAGGGAGGCAATGCATGAATAAGGCGTCCGGAGCCGCTTGTTTCATCAGGGCGTCATTTACTTGGTAAGAAGCAAAGATTTCTGCGCGGGCGGCCGCCTCGTCCTCTTGTCCCATGCTGGCCCAGACATCTGTGTATACGGCTTTTGTTCCGGCCACCGCCTCCTGGGGCGATCGGAAGATTGCCAGACTGCCGTGGCTCTCGCGCGCAGCCTGTTGCGCCTCGGCCACAATAGAAGCATCGGGTTCATAACCGGCGGGTGTGGCAATGCGCATTTCTGCGCCGACCCGCGCCGCGATAGTCATAAGCGAATGGCAAACATTGTTGCCATCACCTATGTAGGCGAGTTTTAAGCTGCGTAGTGTTCCAAAACGCTCGTGCAGTGTAAAGAAATCAGCGTAGGCCTGACAGGGATGGAAGCGGTCGGAAAGCGCGTTGATTACCGGGACGCTGGCGAACTCCGCGAGCTGCTCGAGTTCGCGGTGCTCGAAGACCCGCGCAACAATGCCATGCACCCAACACGAGAGGTTTCTCGCCACATCAGGGATGGACTCGCGCTGACCGAGGCGCGAAAGAGTCTGATCGAGAAAAATGGCCGTTCCGCCCAAGCTGCGCATTCCAACCTCGAACGTCACACGTGTCCGCAGCGAGGGCTTCTCCAAAATCAGAGCTAAGAAGCGGCCGGCCAGCGCCGAGCTGTAGCGATCCGGGTGAGCTTTAACGTCGGCCGAAAGTTGAAAGAGTTCTTTGACGCGCGCCTCGTTCCACTCCGTCCCGGTCAGCAGGTCGGTGGAAAGAGCGAGCGGTGTGGGCATCGTGGTCATGACTTAGCGGGAAGCTGCCGCGGCGGTTCGGCTTTCGCTGAGCTCCGCGGGAAGAGACTTGGGACGCTTGGTCTTGTTCAGGACTTGCCGAAAACGGCGCATAAATTCGTCGATTTGGCGCTCGGTCACGATAAAGGGGGGCAGCAGCCGTAACACGCACTCATGGGTACAATTGATAATTAATGTTTCGCGTAATGCACCTTCAACATAGGGCTTGCCCTCGACAGCAAGCTCGATTCCAAAGATCAGTCCTTCGCCGCGCACCTCTCGGACGAAATCGAAGTCCCCGGCAAGACGCGTCAATTCCGCGCGCAATTGGGATCCTCGTTGGCGAACGTTCTCCAGCAAGTTTTCGTCTTCGATGGTAGACAGGAATTCGAGGGCGACGGCGCAAGCGAGCGGGCCGCCCCCAAAGGTCGAGCCGTGCAGACCCGGCGAGAAAGATTCTGCAAAGGTTTCACGAGCCAGAATTGCTCCCAAGGGAAGTCCACCCGCCAGGGGTTTGGCGATGACGACTATGTCCGGTAAGCCCGTGTGGCGTTGATAGGCAAAAGGACGGCCAGTCCGTCCCAGGCCCGACTGGATTTCATCCGCGATCAGTGCCGCACCATAGTGGTTGGCCAGCTCGCGAGCGCGCGACCAAAATGCCGTGCTCACCGGATAGATGCCACCCTCGCCCTGGATTGGTTCGATCACTATGCCGCAAACCGAGTCGTCGAATTTGGCTTCGAGATCAGCGACGTCGTTAAAGCGCACGAATTCAACTCCTGGCACAAGTGGACCGAATGGGTCGCGGTATTTGGCCGGGTGCGTTATGGAAAGCGCGCCGAACGTACGGCCGTGGAACGAATTTTCAAGTGCCAGGATCCGAGCTTTTCCTTCTGTACCACGCTTGTGTGCGGCAAGCCGAGCCAGTTTGAGCGCGCCCTCAACGGCTTCCGTGCCGCTATTGGTGAAAAAGACGCGCTCCAGTCCAGACCACTCTGTTAGTTTGCGCGCCAAGGGGCCCTGGTACGGATGATGAAATAAATTCGAAAAGTGAACGGCGCGTGCGGATTCACGGCGAATGACACGCGTCAGCCTCGGATGGGAATATCCCAGGGCGTTTACGGCCAGGCCACCGAGGAAATCGAGGTACTTCCGGCCGCGATGGTCGTAGAGATAACAGCCGCGGCCCCGCACAAAGACCAGAGTAGGCCGCCGATACGTGTTCATCAGGTATCGTCCTGCCAGACGCAGCGCCTGTTCAGGAGATACGCTGTGCTTGGCGGCTTTCGGCCTGCGGACCCTGTTCAACTGCCGACTCCGGCTGCCGCACTATAGCTGGAGGTGACGCGCGTCCCCGGGCCCTCCTGACCATTTGCGGCAGAAAGCAGCCCACTTTCGCTCGCGCCGCCTACGATGCGGACTTGCTTCACGCCGGCTGCAAGCGCCCGCTTGCATGCCTCCAGCTTCAGCACCATACCCCCGGAAACTTTATTTTGCCGGATCAAGTCTTCGACATCGCTACACGAGACCGCCTTGATCACCTTCGATCCGTCGAGTACCCCCGCGACATCAGTCATATAGACCAGCCGGTCGGCATGAATGTATTCGGCGCAAGCGGCCGCCATATGGTCGGCGTTGATGTTATACAGTTCTCCGTCCGCGCCCATTCCGAGGCAGGAGGCCACCGGAACGATGCCCGCCCGCCAGAGTGATTCGAGAAATTCAAGGTTGACGCCTGTGAGATAGCCGACAAAGCCAAGCGCGCCAACTACTTCGTCGTATTGCATCGGCTCGGCGAGAAAGCAGCTTGAGTCCGAAGCGCACAAGCCAATAGCAGGCTGCCCAGCAGCAGAAATGGCGCCTGCCATCCGCTTATTGAGCAATCCCCCGAGAACCATCACAGCCACGTCCCGGGTCTGCCGGTCGGTTACGCGCAGCCCATTGACAAACCGGCTTTCGACGCCCATGCGCTTAAGTGTGGCCGTGAAAAGCTTGCCGCCGCCATGCACCACCAGCAACTCGTGACTCTGCTGCGCAAGTTGCGCAATCTGCCTGGCTAGCGAGCGAACTGCCTCTGGATCGTCCAGCAAAGCCCCCGCAATTTTCACTACCATTCTCATTGGAGACCTGTTGCCTCCTCGAAGCCCATCATTGCGTTCATATTCTGTACCGCCTGGCCCGCAGCGCCCTTGCCGAGATTGTCGAGACAGCTCACCACGACGAGGCGCTCCCCTTGTGAATCGAGTGCGAAACCAATGTCACAGAAATTCGTGTGTGCCACGTGCTGGAGTTCCGGGAGACGCCCCGCAGGCCACAACCTCATCAGGGGCTTCCCAGCATAGAACCGACGATAGAGCGTTTCGATCTCGGCCGCCTTGCGCCGCGGTTCCAGCCAGACGTAAAGCGTGGAAAGAATGCCTCTGGCTAGCGGGAGCAGGTGCGTCGAAAAGATAAAGTCGCGGGCGGCGATTCCCAGATGCTCGCTAACTTCCGGTGTGTGTCGGTGCGTGAACAGGCCGTAGGCACGAAAGTTTTCGTCCACCTCAACGAAATGGAGTTCGCGCTTGGGTTCCTTGCCGGCGCCCGAAGCACCGGACTTGCAATCGCACACGACTCCACGGCCCGGTGCTATCCATCCTGCCTCGACAAGGGGCCGAAGCCCTAGAATTACCGACGTCGGATAGCAGCCCGGATTGGCGACTAATTTTGCGTCGATAACAGCTTTGCCATATAACTCCGGGAGGCCATAAACGGCCTGGGCCAGGAGGTTCCCATCGGGCGAAGGTAGCTGATACCAATCCTCGAATATGCTCGGATCGCGGAAGCGGAACGCACCGCTCAAGTCTACGACTCGCAGACCCGCATCGAGCATTTGAGGAACCATCTCCAGTGAAGCTTCGTGCGGCGTGGCGAGGAATGCCAATCCGGCGCCGCTCTCCGCGATCGCCTGCACAGAGAAAGCCCTGCACGGCGCCTCACCCCATCCACGAAGCTGCGGAAAGATCTCCGTGAGACAGTTCACCGGCTTGCCGCTTTCGCGCAGATAAAAAGTAGGCCTGGCAATTCCAGGGTGCCGAAGAAGGATTTGCGCCAGCTCGAGTCCCGCGTACCCGGTTGCTCCAACAACGGCCACCCGCAAGGGGCCGTTCATCGGAGCAGGGCCTCCAATCGTTGTTGCACTGCGGTCCTTGCGGCGCGAGATGGGGTAATCACGAGAACCGTGTCGTCACCGCCGATCGTGCCGGCCACCTCTCGCAGCCGCTCTCCATCTACGGCGGCGGCCAGCGGTTGCGCTCCCCCGGGCGGCGTTTTGAGAACCAAGAGATTATCGGCCGGGCGCACGTCGAGCAGATATTCGCGCACCGCGCGCGCCAGCGGAGGGAGCGCTTGCGCGCCGTCTTCATGCGCAGGCTTCAAGGGTTTATAACCCTCCGCCGTTTTCACGAGCTTCAACTCCGCGATGTCACGGGAGAGCGTAGCTTGTGTCACGCGCAGCTTGATCTGCGCCAGCCGCCGCCGTAATTCGTCCTGGCTTGAAATGGCTTCACTCGCGATCAATTTGAGTATCTGTCCTTGCCGGAACCGTTTTTGGCTTGCCAACCCTCGACCTGCCGTGCTTTATGCATTTGATTGCATAATTATGCGGACGCCGCCCAGCGCTTGTCAATGGAAAAATTGATTTTCCGCATCGAATTTTTGATTGCAGATCGCTTCTCGTACATTGAGCCACGGTGGAGCCGGTGCTATTCTCGTTGCCATGACTGACGTCTCCGTAAAAGCTGCTCCGGCGCAGCCGGGGTCATCGCGTTCTCAGGCGCTTCTGCAGGTGGCGGAGTCCATTGCGCACCACCGTGACTTGGCGGATCTATTCCACGAACTGGCTGCGCGGCTGCACGATGTGGCGCATTTTGATTACTTGAATCTCGTGCTGCACGATCCTGAACGCCAGGTGATGCGCCTGCACCTTCTCGAAACCTTGCAGGGGAAACCGACCCACCTGCGCGTTGGCCTGGAATTGCCGATCGGGTCCACGCCTTCCGGGCGGGTTTTAGAGACTCAGGATCCGTTTGTCGTTTCGGATGTCAAAACCGAGGCGTCCTTCCCGGCTTTGATGGAGGCACTTCGGCAGGAGAGCGTCCGTTCATTCTGCGTGGTCCCCTTGACCACCGCGCAACGCCGGCTGGGAACGTTGGGCTTTGGAAAGCTCGAACCCCATCATTATGACCGCAGCGAAGTGGATTTCATGCAGCAAGTGGCGCGCCAAGTGGCCGTCGCTGTGGACAACGCGCTGAACTTTGAGACGGCCCGGGCTTATCAGCAACAGTTGGCGCGAGAGCGGGACCGCTTACGCGTGCTCTTGGAAGTCAACAACGCCCTCGTTTCGACTCTCGACCTCCGTCAGCTCTTTCACGCAATCGCCAGCAGTCTTCGGCGGGTTCTGCATCATGAGTACACAAGTCTAGCGTTACTCGATCCCAAGACCAACAGACTACGGGTGCGCGCGATCGATTTCTCCGGCGGGCAGGGCTTGATTCACGAAGAGATGTCCGTCCCTCTGGAGAAGTCCCCTGCAGGGCACGCATTTGCCGCCCGCCTGCCGCAGAGCTATGCCCGCGCGGATTTGGAGAGATTTGATACCGACATTACCCGGCGGCTAATTGCCGAAGGAGTACGGGTAGAGTGTTGCGTTCCTCTCATCACGCGCGAGCGCGTGCTGGGTACCCTCAATGTGGCCAGTTTTCGCGATTCTGCGTTCTCTCAGGAGGACCAGGACCTCCTCAGTCAAGTCGGGGCACAAGTAGCCATTGCCATTGAAAATGCGCTGGCTTTTCAAGAAATTGCCGAACTAAAGAACAAGCTTACGGAAGAAAAGCTCTACCTCGAAGATGAAATCCGCACCGAGCACAACTTTGAGGAGATCGTTGGCGAAAGCCCGGTCCTGAAGGCTTTGCTTTCCCAGCTGCAAACCGTGGCGCCCACGGACTCAACTGTGCTGATTACAGGAGAGACCGGCACTGGCAAGGAGCTGATTGCGCGTGCTCTTCACAATCTGAGCGCCCGCCGCGATCGGACTTTTGTAAAGATCAATTGCGCCGCGATCCCTACCGGATTGCTGGAATCCGAACTGTTCGGACACGAAAAGGGAGCCTTTACGGGCGCTATCGCCCAGAAGCTCGGCCGATTCGAGTTGGCGGACAAAGGAACCCTCTTCCTCGACGAAGTTGCCGATATCCCTCTGGAACTTCAGCCTAAACTCTTGCGTGTTCTGCAAGAGCAGGAGTTTGAACGCCTCGGCAGCACGCGTACGCGCCACGTGGACGTGCGGGTGGTGGCCGCCACAAACCGCGATCTTGCCCGAATGGTCGAGAACGGCGCATTCCGCGGCGATCTTTTTTATCGGTTGCATGTTTTCCCTCTTGCTGTCCCCCCTCTGCGCGAACGCCCCGAGGACATCGCAACTTTGGTACGCTATTTTGCCCAACGTTACGCCGGTCGGATGAACCGGCACATCGAAACCGTTTCCACGGAAACAATCGCTGTCCTTGAACGCTACCATTGGCCCGGCAATGTCCGCGAACTGGAAAATCTTATCGAGCGGGCCGTCATCCTTTCTCCCTCGCCTGTGCTTCATATTCCTCTTTCTGAATTGAAATCGAATCCGGATGGCCACTCAGCCGGTCTGGCCACCTTGGCCGAGGCCGAAAGAGATCACATTCTACGAGCGCTTGAGGAGTCCAAATGGGTGCTCGGTGGACCCAAAGGCGCCGCCGCCTTGTTAGGCATGAAGCGTACGACCCTCCAGTCACGCATGCAGAAGCTGGGGATTTCCCGACCGCGTTAGAGATCCAGTGGGCTGGCGGTTATGGGGATTTCCAGACTCGCCCCGATGGTTTCGGCTTGGCGCCTACGGGCGGCATCGAAAGGCTGACTTCGCAGTGATACAGAAGTCATCAGCCCAGGATTGAAAATCGCAACCTGTAACCATGGAGTGGCGTCTGGCGCTGGCTGAGCTGCAAGGCGTTAACTTTGAGTTCTTGAGGACAAAGACTAAAGAGCAGGCTCGTATAGCAATCTAATCCGCGCAGTCTCAAACGTGGCACGCTGGCTTAAGCCTTCGCCGTACGAGCTTGCGCATCGTTCAGCCGCACCCGATAGCTCTTTTGGTGGCGCGTAATGATAACTTTGTCCTCGCGCGCCAGCCAGCCAATGGCCCATTCGAAAACCGGAGACCTTGCTTCTAACTGCTGTTTCAAGCTAGGCAGAGACAGTTCGCCTCTGGCGTTCAGGGCTTGCCAGATTGCCCCCGCGGTCGTGCCTATTTCTTCATGCATTTGCGCCCCCACGTTCAGAGCGGATATATGACGATCGGCGCGTACACTGAGCTTCCGATCAAAGACCACGCAGACATACGAAGTCTAGCACGATCCTCAATCGATGGTGGGCGGCGGCCAGGCAGCCAGGGAAGCTTTTGGTTGTAGTAAAGCCTAGTCAGAGTTAGACTCTCCTCCCGTGTTCAGTAAACTGAACAGCCCTGCGAGGGTTAACTGTGAGGCCGACAGCCCTGAGAGACCGTTGCCCAAGTCTGTTCCCGCGGAGGCGAAAGTCACGCCAGGACAATACCTTAAGGCCGTTCGTGAACGGCTGCAGATTGGGATGCGCGAGGTCCAGGACGCAAGCATGGTAATTGCATCGGAGGAGGCCAACGAGAATTTCTATGTCTCGCCGGCCAGACTGACGCAGATCGAGAAGGAAGAATCGGTTCCCAGCTTCTACAAGCTCTTTAGTCTTTGTTCCGTCTACGGGCTCGACCTCAATGACGTCCTGGGGCGGTATGGGGTCAATGCGAACCGGACTCGAGCTTACCGAACCCGCTTTCTGCCCGAGACCACGCGCCCCACATCCGCCGAAATTTACGGATTTGAGGACAAGGTCTTAGTTCCTGTTCGCATCGACCCCACCTTTCGCTGGGAGACGACGCAATTGGTGAATCGCGTGGTGGCGATGTGGGGAGAAATACCTGCAGCCTTTCTATTGGGCAGCAATCCACGGCGGCATACGTATGGGTACGTAGGGCTGGCCGATAAGACCATGTTCCCCCTACTGCGTCCCGGTTCGTTGCTGATGATCGATCCTGAGCGGAGACGTGTAGCCCAGAATGTATGGAAGAACGAATTCGAACGGCCGGTTTACTTCGTTGAACTGCGCGATGGATATCGTTGCGCGTGGTGCCAAGTGGAAGGGTCGCGCCTGATCTTGATACCCCATCCGGTCTCGAACGTGCCCGTACAGAGCTTTAATTTAACCACCGAGGCCGAGATCCTGGGTCAGGTTGTGGGAGTGGCGATGAGGCTGGTTCCTCCAAATATGTCCATCCAGGAGCCTGGATCAAAACTTCCAGGGCCGAACGAAATTGTGAGATAAAAAACTTCCGTGCCAGCAACGAGCATCCTTCCGGAATCATCTCGTAGTATGGCTCCGTCTCGAGCCACAGGTTGGCCACGCGAACTTCAACCTGGCCCAAAGAACTAAAGTGCTTCCGCAGCTCTCTCGACAAATCCATCAGGGAAAGATTGACCACGGCTTCAAACACGGAGCAGTGAGTTTCGCGCAACGCCATATTGACTTCCTCGGGCGTGGAGACGCTAGCCCATCCTTCGTGTAAATAGCGTCCGGTGTAAGGATCTCGTAGAGATGACAGGAATACGAGTTGGGCGAACGCGCTGGGCAACGCGTCCAGCACATTTTGTAAATACCGCGAGATGGGTTTTTCCCGCAGCATAACGGTGGAGAATTCTAGGACAAGTCTACCACTGGGCGCAATTCTTTCGTTTTCAGTCGACTGAACGGATTACGAAAAGATTACTACCTCTCAGGGAAAGCCTGTAGTGTGACTGCGTTCTAAAATCTCATTCGAGGTGATAACAATGGGCGGCGGACACTTGCCTCAATTCCCTGAAGATTGAAGTTGATTTCGGTCTTTGCATTCAAGTAGGGGGCTTAGGCCCCCTGCGGTTTTCTTCTGACGCGTTCAGCCTTCTCTTTTGATGTGTCAGCGCTGTAGCCTGTCAGGCTCGCCCTGTCGCTAGCTTGTCTGGCAGAAGCGCCCGGAGGCAAGCGAAAGTCCCAACCGAATAGTACGTTCGTACGTTAAGCCTTGCGAAGCAGTGGATTTAGCAACATCTTCCAGTGCGTCCTGGTTGATGTATACTACGACGGTTATGGTTCTGTCCATCGGCATATGCGTTACGGCTGTGCTCCTGGAGCTGAGTGCGGTGCTTCTCCTACTGCGCAAGAGCCTGTGGCGTGAATACCCATTCTTTTTCGTGTATACGATTTGGCTTTTGGTTGGCAATACTGCGGTTCTCTTTGTAGATCTCTGGTCCCCTCATGTCTACGCGACTGTCTTCTGGTACGGCGATAGCGCTGACATCGGTCTTCGGCTTCTTGTGGTCTGGGAAGTATTTCGTCAAACCTTTCCAAAAAATTCAGGGCTGAGCCGGAGTTTCTCGAAAGGCTTAGGGATCGTCGCGGTGGGTCTTCTCATCGTTGCCTGTGTCACGTTTTGGGGCTACCTGAACTATGGGCTTCCTTCCCCCCCAGCGCCGTCCCGGGTGGCGTCTTGGAGGCCGCACTTGGCGTTGGATCGTAGCTTCGGTTTTGTCGAGGCGCTTATGATCCTCGGCACCTTGGTCGTGGCTCGCTACTATGGTGTGAAGTGCGGCCGCAATATTCGTGGGATCGCCCTTGCATTCGGCGCGTGGGCATCTATATCCACCGCGAATAACGCAATGATTGACCTCGCCAATTCCTTTGTTCCGCTCTTCTACTATCTGCGGCCGTTGAGCTTTGTAATCATGTTGGTTGTTTGGATATGGGCACTGTGGGTCTATGAACCCAATCCACCAATCCGGGAGAGTGAGGCAGTTGAACTTAACCGGTGGACTGAGGATTGGAATCGCACGATTTCGACTGCTCGGACGCTAATACGCCCATGATCAACCTTATTATTTTCACGACATTGGGACTGGTTCTGTTCGGCAGCTTTATTGTCCTTGCCCTGAAGGGCAGCCCGCGGAGCTTGCCCGATTCTTCGGCGGTTCACGCGATAAGCGAAATCATTAATCTCGAAGGCAGTTCGTTTTCAACCGCGAAGCGCTTGCTCGATGACACGGATTATCAGGTTTTGTGTTCGAATCCGGATCTGCGGCGCTTAGCGGAAAGATTTCGCAATGAGCGCCGCCGACTCGCACTCACCTGGATCTCGCTGCTGCAAAATGACTTGATCACATTATGGCGGTTCCGGAGGTTCCTGATTCAGCGCGGTGTGCCTTCCACTGTGAGGGAAGAGCTGGGAACGCTTCAGGCTCTCGTCCTCTCCCTCGTGCTGCTCAACTTCATTCGACTGTCTATACTCGCAGTAGGGCCCTTTGCATTGCCGCGCGCCACGCGTCAAGCCGGACAATTGGTGGACAGCATGTCCAAAGGCGCGGCCCTCGTACTGGGTCGTATTCCCGCTGCTGGATGGGCGGAAATCGAGCGCAGTTGGGTCAAGAGTGCAGCGTAACCGGGCTGCTCGATCTCCGCTTTTTTCTTGGCTCCGTCGGAATTGGCCAAATTCTTATTGCGGTTTAAGCCGTGAACTCTGAATCGGACCAGTCGCCTAGGCCAGCCCAGGCTCGGATGATCGGCGTCTCTTCTCACATGCGGCGCCTTTACAGCTTGATTCATCAGGCCAGCAACTATGCTTATCCTGTACTAATTACCGGTGAGAAGGGCACTGGGAAGCAGTTGGCTGCCCAAACCATTCACTCGCTCAGCCAGCGAAAAGAAAAAGCTCTTGTTGTCGCCGATTTTCCAACGTTAGTACCCACCCTGGTGGAATCAGAGCTTTTCGGTTATGAGAGGGGCGCTTTCACCGGCGCAAGCCAGACGCAATGGGGCTTGCTGACCTATGCCCGCGAGGGAACGATTCTGCTCAAGGAAGTTGGAGAGCTTCCACATCACGTTCAGGCCAGATTCGTCCAAATGCTACAGGAGAAGGAGTTCAAGCCCATTGGCTCCATCCATCCTATTCCATTCAAAGCACGAATTCTGGCAACGACCTCGCGCGACCTGCAGGCCGAAGTAGAACGCGGCATATTTCGCCAAGACCTGTTTCTGCGGCTAAATGCGACACCAATCAGTCTCGCTCCTCTTCGAGAACGCAAAGAAGATATTCCGCTGCTGATCGACTATTTCTTGGAGAAGTATGAACGTAAGGATCAGGCCCGAATGAACTTCTCCCCGGCGGCAGTCCAGCATTTATGCAAGCACGATTGGCCAGGAAACGTCCGGGAATTGGAAGAGAAAATTCGGGAGGGGGTGTCTGTCTGTTCTGGACCTATAATCGACGTCCGGGATATCAAGCTTACTCCAGAATTGCCAGACGATCGGCGATGGGCCGCGGATCTGACGTCTTATCTCGACGAGCGCGAACGGCAGGCCATCGTGCAGGCACTTCATGAGTCCCAAGGAGACCAGTGGGCTGCTGCAAGGTTGCTGGGGATCGGGGAATCAGCCCTTCGCAAGCGGCTTCAGTATTACCACCTATGATCGCTCGTCGGCCAGCCCAAAACTGAACCTGATCCCTAGAACCCCATCTTTACTGGTTAAGCCCACATTTTCGAATGGTCTCGTAGGTCGCAGCACGGGATCATTTTGGATTGAAGCAGATAAATACACGGTTTCCCTGAGACAAGTTAGATTGGCCGGGCCCACCTTGGCCTGGGTGTGCGTCTTCGGTTCTGACCGCTGTTTGCAAGGCGACAACTTTCATGAGACCACTAGCAGCGGCCTCTCCAGATGCAGGAACGGTTTGCGCGTTATATCATCTCGACCGAGGGTTACGGGACAGTTGCGGAACGTGGTTTATGTCAGTGGCCTATATTTGTGAGGGAATTCGCACTCCAATCGGTCGCTATGGCGGCGCCTTGGCTCAGGTTCGTACCGATGATTTGGCAGCCCTGCCACTGACAGCCTTGCGAGAGAAATTTGATCGGAGTGATTGGGAGTCCCTCGACGAGGTCGTGCTCGGCTGTACGAATCAGGCGGGCGAAGACAATCGCAACGTAGCGCGCATGGCTTCTCTCCTGGCCGGTATTCCACACGCAGCTTCAGCAATGACCGTCAACCGGCTCTGCGGGTCCGGCATGGAAGCGATTGCGGTAGCGGCCCGAGCGATTGCGGCGGATGAGATTTCCGTGGCTATTGCCGGCGGGGTGGAAAGCATGAGCCGCGCACCGATGGTCATGCCCAAGGCATATTCCGCGTTTTCCCGAAATGCCGAGATTTACGACACAACCATCGGCTGGCGGTTCGTGAATCCAGAAATCGCGAATAAGTATGGCACTGCGTCAATGCCAGAAACCGCTGAAAACGTTGCGGCGGCGTATGGCATCGGCCGATGCGCGCAAGACAAATTCGCACTTCGCTCCCAGCAGCGGGCTGCCGCGGCTCAGAAGGCCGGAATTCTCGCCGAGGAAATCGTGCCCGTCCACGTGCCACAACCGAAAGGGCTTCGCAAGGTCGTATCTCAGGATGAACATTTGCGGCCGGACACGACCATCGATGCGCTTGCGAAATTACCTACCCCATTCCGGGAAGGCGGCACGGTGACCGCGGGGAATGCATCAGGAATCAACGATGGCGCCTGCGCGATGTTTGTGGCTTCTGAAGCTGCTGCTTCCCGCTTTGGATTGATTCCTGTAGCTCGCGTCATCGGCTCGTCCGCGGCCGGCGTGCTGCCAGACGTCATGGGCATTGGCCCGATTCCCGCAATCCAGAAGCTGCTGCGGCGTCGGAATCTGAAAATTGATGATATGGATGTTGTGGAAATCAACGAAGCCTTTGCGGCGCAGGTGCTTGCCGTAATTCGTGCCTTCGGCCTGCCTGATGATTGCGATAAGGTAAATCCAAATGGGGGTGCGATCGCGCTGGGGCACCCTCTCGGCATGAGTGGCGCCCGTCTGGTTCTCACCGCTGCCAGGCAACTGCAGCGCATCAAAGGGCGCTATGCGCTCGCATCGATGTGCATTGGTGTGGGGCAGGGAATTGCGATCTTATTGGCGCGACCCTGAAAGGTGACGCGCTCGTGACGCTGATGGAGGCCTCACTCAAGTGTCTACGCTAACCCGGATCTATGGAAGCTCGAGGAGCAAGGATGTTCTGCCTCGCTTTGAAACTGACGCCGATCATGCAGAGCGCCGCAAGTAGGACCGCAGCCGCCGCGTGCGCGGCGCCTCTCGCAGCGTCCGCAGAGCCTGAGCTTCGATCTGGCGGGTACGCTCCCGGGTGACTCCCAGGCAGCGGCCCACCTCCTCGAGCGTATGTTCGTTTCCATCTTCCAGCCCGAATCGCATGCGGATGACCTTCGCCTCCCGGGGCGTGAGATCACTGAGCATATCGATCGCGTGCTCCTTTAGATTGCGATCAATCACGGCCTCCGAAGGAGACGCGGCTTGCTTGTCCTCGATG
Organism: Acidobacteriota bacterium; assembly: GCA_003223325.1. GTDB lineage: Bacteria > Acidobacteriota > Terriglobia > Acidiferrales > UBA7541 > Palsa-189. The sequence continues at coordinate 5,196 of QHYS01000315.1, read as the reverse complement.
AAATCGCCGAGATGGGAGTCCCCATCCGCTCCGATGCGGGTTTCCAGAGAGAGCGGCTCCTGTGCAATCTTCATCAGTTCCCGAACCTTCTCAATCGGGAGACCGAGGCGTTGGGCAATCTCATGCGAAGTGGGTTGACGCCCCAGTGCTTTGACGAGGTCGCGGTTTGCCTGCATGAATCTGTTAATATGCTCGATCATGTGTACAGGTACACGGATTGTGCGAGCCTGGTCAGCGATAGACCGAGTAATAGCCTGGCGAATCCACCATGTGGCATAAGTCGAGAATTTGAATCCGCGACGCCATTCGAATTTCTCTACAGCTCTCATCAACCCGATATTTCCCTCTTGAATTAAATCAAGAAAAGTCATGCCGCGGTTGAGGTATCGCTTGGCTATGGATACAACCAGGCGGAGATTGGCCTCCGTCATCTGTTTCTTGGCATGCTCCGCAATAGCCTCGCCTTTGCGGATCCGCAGCAGCAATCGTTTTTCCTCGCCCACACTCAAGAGATCGTTCCGAGAGCGCAAGGCCCGCCTAGATCGGCGCGCGCCGCCCTTTGAATGAGCAACCGATTCTTCTAGCGCCGGGCGGGTAAGTTCGACGAGACGCGTTCTCTCGAATGGGGTGAACTTGAGTGAGTTCATAAGTCGCGAGAGGCGGACGCGTAAGCGCGCGAGCGCCCAAGTGTGCTGCCGCCCTGAGGCGTGTCGCTTGAGCTGCCGGCCTTGATGGCGCGCTAAGGAGTAGAGCCGCGCTACCTCCGCAGTGATCTTTAACGTGTGCTTGAGTTCGGCTCTCTCGGCGGAGGGCCCATTGCTCTCGATATGTATGACATTTTTGATTGGACGCGTGCCCTTGCGGAGTTCCTCAGCCGTGCGGAGCAGCTCTTCAATGCCAACCGGCGAACGCGAAACGGCTGTCATGACCATCTTTTCTCCGCGCTCAATTTGTTTCGCGAGAGCCACCTCTTGTTCGCGCTTCAGCAGAGGCACGGCCCCAAGTGCGGCCAAATAGGTGCGCACCGGATCATAGGTCTCGCCTTGGCCCGGCGCGTATTCGATCTCGTCCTCATCGAGCGAGGGCTGTCCCGCGGAGCCGTCATGGGATTCCGAAAAGCTGCCGGACTTCAGGACGTCTTCATATTCGTCCTCTCTGAGGTGCTGAATGTTATCTATGAGTCCCATGATTCCAGGTTGCCTCACCTTTCATCTTCAGACAAAGGCGCTGCTAGACGGAGATCTTGCCGTCGGCCGATATTTGTAAATAAATTAATGAGATGCGGAAGCTTAGCTACCCCGGTCGACTCTGAAGTTCCTACGCCGCCTTCCCGTTAGATGCAGCGGTACAATAAAAGATGCACCTGATTATTCGATCGCGTGTTACACCTTCTGCGGTATTGTTAGTGGTGAGCCTGCCCCCTAGGTTAAAGCCAATGCCCTACGTCCGAACGGTGCCCTTGGTTCTGTTTTGTTTGCTTCCACCACCAGGTGTCGGAGCAGTGGCCCAATCCTCCCAAGCTGCCAGGGAAGCTCTCCCGAATCCACAAGGGTTGGTTCGGGAAGTGGTGGAAAATGGACTTCGCCAGAAAAATCGGGAGCAAACTCACTGGAGTTATCGTGAGGTTGTTCGTAAGGACGGAAGGTTGGAAACCCGCGAAGTCTGCCAGACGAATTCAGGAACCATTGACCGGCTTGTTGCTATCAACGATCAGCCTCTGTCAGCGGAGCAGCATAGACGGGAGGACGCACGCGTCCAAAGGTTGCTCGCTGACCCCAGCGAAATCCGCAAAGAGAGGCAAAAACAGCTGGAGGACTCCGCAAAGCAATTCCGAATGTTTGCGACGTTCCCCGACGCGTTCCGCTACGAATATGCCGGTCGAGAGGGAGCGTTGGTCAAGTTGGCGTTCGAGCCAAATCCACAGTTTGTGCCCAGCAGCCGCCAAGAGGAGGTCTTCCACCATCTGGAAGGGATGATGTGGATCGACCCGGACCAAAAGCAATTGGCCCGAATCGACGGCCGGCTCACAAGTGAAGCCAAGTTTGCCGGCGGACTGCTCGGTCGTTTGGACAAAGGCGGCGTCTTTTCAGTCCGATTCAGCCAACTGGATTCAGGTCAGTGGGTGATGGTTGCCCTTCATGTTGAAATGAGCGGGAAGGCTTTGTTGTTCAAAACAATCTCCGTTCACGAACAGAGGGATTTCGACGATTATCGGGGCGTCCCTGATAACTTCACCCTGCTACAAGCGGCCGAGCTAGTGGGGAAGCCGGCGGGTTCGCCGAGGCAAAGCGCCGAAAATACGCCGAAATAGGAGACCGTCACGAAGAGGCGACCCGAAGGATCGTTCCGGCAGGGAAGTGCGTTTCGGTCTCGCGTTGCGCTATTTATTTAGCCCTCAGACTCATGACATAAGCGACCAGCGGCTGGTGGTCCGGATCGTCGGCCGGAATGTCAGGCATGCCCTTATTTTGCGCATCTGCGCTAGGTTTTTGGAGGAATTTTGAAACCTGCTCGGCTGTCAGTTTCGAGTGAGTGAGGTCCGGCGCATCCGGAGTTCCTTCGCCATTCTCGCCGTGGCAGTCGTAGCATTTATATGCGCTGAAGCGCTCCTTGCCTTTCGCAATTAGAGCGCTTTGTTGACCGACTGCGGACGAACCTCCAGCGGATCGTGGCGCAGCGGCGCTCGAGACGGGCGGGTTCGCGGGCGGATGGATAGCCGGGGAGGCACTCGAAAGTGCGGCTTGCTGCTGTTGCAGTACCGCGTGGAACATGGCTTCGTCAATATCGAACTCCGTCTTGCAGCCCGCTGGATCGATATAGGGATTTGGGCCACCTGGGTGGAGCTTCGAGTACTTCTCCTTCATGTTGTACATACCCGGATGCGACCCGAGTGGTACGTCGCAAGGTAATGAACGGCTTACCTGAAAGGCGCGTGTGAATTCTTCGACGATCTGTGGATTAGCTGCGTTATTCACCAGCTTCATGCCCGGATTTACGCCCAAGCTCCCGATGATCACCACGTCATACGTCTTGCCACCCTCCTGGGCCTTCATCGTCCACGTTGTGTCTCCGGGCGTGTGGCCAGGAGTCAAGTGCGCGACAAGCGTCGTCCCACCAAGCACCACTTGATCGCCATCGTGCAGTACTTTGTCAATCGGGTGCGCTTTGCCCGCGGGCTTCATCTGCCCTAATAGCGGAACGTCTTCGGCCATAGCCATCACTTGGGCGCCGGTCAATTGCTTTACCAGTGCATCGCCTTCCATATGATCGGCATGTGCGTGGCTGCCTAGGAGGATTTTGATATCGGAAAATTTGAATCCCAGTTGCTCCACAGATTTCTGAATCACGGGTACATTCCGTTCATACATGCTATTGATGAGGATATTTCCCTGCGGCGTGACGATTAGAAACGCAGCCAGGCTCACGGTGCCGACGTAATAGACGTTGCCAATAATCCTATGAGGCGGGAATTGCGTGTTCTGATCGTCCGGCGTGCCCACATTGCGCTGGAAAAGCTCCTGCTGCGTATAGGTGTGGCCGGCAACGCTGATCCGGGGCCCCGGCCCCTGGCTAGCATCGGTGGGTCCCTGTGCGTACAAAGAGGAGACCAAGATAGCCAATGCCGCGAAAGCACACTGGCCTAGCCCCAATTTGCGAATTTCCATGGAGCCTCCCCGGCGGATTATACGTGTGCGAGGCTTTCAGGTGAAGCACCTTGACGTAAGCAATCGTCAGGGGCCGTAAGCTTTGCCGTAGCACATCAGCTCGTGGCCATCCGCCCATACGACCTTCGACAGCCGCAGCTTATACGTGCCGTCGCTGATGCGATTACCGACGATCGTGTTCTGATCGCCTGGATGAAGTGTATCCTTGGTCCAACCGGCATTTGCCATGCGGCTGGGGCTCGGACCGCCGGCACTCCATTTCTCGATCTCGCCCCTGTCGTTTTTCACGTCGAGATCCATCCACACATGAGGGTTACCGAAATCGAACCCGGTCACAGTACCTGTCATCGCGGTGATATGTTTCATGTCGTAGCCGCGCCAAGTATGATGGGCGAAGGTGGGAGCAGCCGCCAGCAGCAGGGAAAAGGCAAATGCAACGAGCGCCAAAAGCTTGGTTCTCATTTTCGACACCTCTTGAATGCGACTATAGCATTGACGCGGTCGCCTAAGCTGGGTTTCCGAATCGCGCTGGCCGACTGACCGGTTCGCTATCATCTTGATCAGGAGATGGGCCATTAGACTGCCACGATAGTGTACCCGTTGCAGGGTGATTGAGTAGAATAGATCTTTATGCACTTTGGCGCTCCCAGCCAAGATGATTTCGGAAATAGATATGACAGCGCCGAATAGACCCAACGCAAAGGAGGCGTTAGTTCATGGTTCGCAAAGCGTCGGCAGTGTGGAAGGGCTCACTTAAGGAAGGGAAGGGAACAATATCGAGCGACAGCGGTGTGCTGTCCAATACACCGTATTCATTCTCGACGCGTTTTGAAAACGCAAAGGGAACCAACCCCGAGGAGTTGATTGCCGCGGCGCACGCCGGATGTTTCACCATGGCGCTTTCCGCGCAATTGGGAAACGTGGGAATCACTCCGGAGAGTCTGGAGACGACCGCTTTGCTGACGCTTGATAAGTTGGACGCAGGATGGACGGTCACGAAAATTCATCTGGACGTGATGGCGCGCATCCCAGGGGCCGACAAGGCGGCGTTTGACAAAGCGGCACAGAACGCCAAGGCGGGCTGCCCTATTTCACGTTTGCTCAATGCAGAGATCACCATGACCGCGCGATTGGTCGGAGGACAAGCTACCAGCGCCTAGAAGTTCCGCGAAAATCGTTTCAAGACGCTTCAAGCGCTCCGTATTCAGTGGGACTACAGGAAAAGCGCGACGGTAGTGTTGGGCGCCAGGCTCGTGTCCTGCGGCGTCAGCACATCTAACAGTACAAGCACAAGCGGCTCGGGCGGCGGCAAGTCGGTCGCCTTTCACGTTGCGGTCCTGGCTCAATCGGGAGGCGCAGCGCCAGCGAACTTGGGCACGGTCACAATCACCGCACAGTAGAGAACCGCAGAGCCCGAGATCGGTTGCGGGCGCACAGCAGGGTGGACTCTGAACCTGCCAGGGTTAGTCCCACCTAAATTGAGCGATTTTTTTGATTGTTGGTCAGTTTTTGGCCAGAGGGGCGAGAATCA
>QHYS01000314.1:800-11497 GCA_003223325.1 Acidobacteriota bacterium | reverse complement strand
AGCTTTTTTATGACTAAGTTCAGGAAGCTGGGCTTCATTGACTACAACGGCGGACTGCAAGTTCACAGCTCCCTCCTAAACGTTGTCCTCCACGAGTAGGTCAGACCGCGGCTGAGGTAACCCTCAGGTGTTCCCTATCCGTTACTGGACCATTATCCATGTGTGAAATATGTCACAGACAGAAGAACTAGCTTGAGATAGAGACTAGCACGATGAACTCCCATTCTTTGCAAATAATTCAGGTTCAACGCGCCGATGGCGATTCGAGCTGGAGTGAGACTGTCAGCTAGAATCCTTATCGTGGACGATCACCTGGCGGCGCGAACCACCATTCGCTCGCTTCTCGACTGGCATTCCTTTCAAGTCTGCGGTGATGCTAAAAGTGGTAAAGAGGCCATCGAAAAAGTCATCGAGTTGAAGCCGGATATCGTTCTTCTTGACATTAACATGCCGGTGATGAATGGCATCCAAACAGCTTACGAGATGCGTCGAATCTCACCGTCCACAAAGATTGTCTTCTTCACGGTTCACGATTCTCCCCAACTTGTGAGTGCAATGCGTGTTTTCTCGAATGACTTCGTATCGAAGTCCGCGGCTGGAACTGAATTGATTCCTACGCTGAATCGCCTCGCCGGAATCACAGGTGGCAAGCCGCCCAATCGATCAACAAAATCGCCCCGTGCCGCAGCGTAGCTGCCCGGACAACAAATAGGGGCCTAATGGACTAGCTGAAGAGCCTGGAATAAGGATGGGGAAGCATGAGCAACTCAGTGAAGGTCGACCGGAAAGGCAGGTTGAGGATACCCGCGGCGCTTCTTTTGACGCTCCGGAAACTTGGCGACGAATTCTACATCACTAGCGAAATTGGCGACTCCGTGCGTATCTACCCACTGAAGGTCTGGAATGAGATCGTCAAACGGTTAGAACATCTGTCTTCGCACAACAGGAACGGATACAAACTTCTTGCCCGTGCAAAGTATTTCGGCCAGACCGTTTCGATCGATAAGCAGGGCAGGGTGCTAATCCCAGTTGTGTTGCGGAAGATTGCGCAAGTGAAAGGTAAAGTCGATGTGCTCGACTACCGTAACTATTTAGAAGTCTGGAACCATATGCGGTTGCTGAACGCCCACAAACGCAATCCAATTTCGGTGCACGACGAAAAGACTCTAGAGCTTCACCTCGCTGAGATCAGCCCCGTTTAGGTTTGTATAAAGGCAACTCCGGCGACAGTTGCCGGAGCGATGGCAGCGGCTGCGACTCCTGCTCGCTGTCGCCGTGTCACTCTGCACTGCCGTGAAAACCCGATTGCGCAAGTTTCGCCCTAATTGCCTCAACAGCTTTGTCAGGATTTGCGAATGTGGCGAGTGGAACGGCTAAAGTTGTAACTACGGGTTGAGTCGGTCGCCGCGCTTTCTCCGACAAAACGGGAGAAGGTACGCAAACGCTTCCCATCGCTTTCAAAATCCTGGCCCAGGCTTTTCCGGAAGGTTCGCTACTTCCCGAAGTCCGGTTAGGTTCACTTTTGCATAGACGGCGGTGGTTTTTGATAGGCGGTGGCCGAGATGATCGCCAATCTCCTTTAGGGAGAACCCTTGCGCCAGCAGATGTGTAGCACCGGCGTGACGAAGCGCATGCGGCCCGTGCCGCTCCACGGGAGGGTCCAGAGAGAGCGTGTGTTTTGCGACGATCGTCCAAAGGGAACTTCGTCTCAAGGGCTGGATGGGCGCCTCAACGGTCAGAAGACTTCTCGATACGAAGACTGAGGGCGGCGCGCTTCTCTGAGATAGCGGATGATGGCTTGGCCGACGGTGGGAGAGAGGGGATATGGTTCTCGCCGGTTCTCGCTTTCGCCCTTTGGTGCGCGCGACGAAAAGCAAGCCCTTTTCCCAATCCAAGTCTTCCAACCTCAGGGCCCGCACTTCGCCGGAGCGCAGGGCGTAAACGGCCAGGAGAAGCAAAATGGCGCGATCCCGAATATCCTTGGGCCGGGATCCCTCGGTGGTGGCGACAAGGCGCTGCACATCGCTCCAGGATGGACCTACGGGAAGGTTTTCGTGCTGATACACCCGCGGCGATACAACTAATGCGGCGAGTCCTCGTGTGCACCAACCTCTGCTCTCGGCATATCGAAGGAAGGAGCGGAGGCTGGCGGCATAAGCCCGGACCGACAATCGTGCATATCCGTCGTCACGCCCTTTGCGGGCCATCGCTTCATCAACGTCGGTGATCGTTATCTAGCGCAAAGAGTTGTGATCCCGAAAGAACCGTGTTTCGGAAGCATTGCTGTGCCATATACTTGGCCAGGCGCTTCAAGACCTGTGGATTTTGGGCCAGAAGCCTTGCACTGTTGCGATTCATCACCACACACCCCAGTCTTCCCATCCCCACAGCCGAGCGCCTCGTCGGGTTCTTCCGTCACATGAGGGCCGCCCATCACCACCGGCACACCAGCGGCGCGAAACGCATCGGCCATACGGTAGGCCTTGGCAACCATTCTGGTCATGGCGCCAATGCCCACCAATCCGATCTTTTGTTCTTGCACAAACCGCGCCATGGCCGCTTCATCAATCGGTCGCGCGTTCCCGTCGATCAGCAACACCTCGTGGCCCGGCGTGGTGAGAGTCTGCAGAAGAAACATCCAAAGATGTGGCATGAAGTTCCGCGTCACGCCGTTGTCCGGGCTATACAGCAAAATCCTCATGGGTTGTCCGATTGTTGCATGTTGTGTTCCGTCACAAAAGCTCTGATTGTTTGAAACAGCCCGATCTCATAACTGCAACCTGTGTGCACGACCCACAAAGCGGAGGTAGAAGGAAAGCTTTTCGAGGGAACTGAGTCCGTCTACATTCGGAAGGAAGGGTCACGCGAAGTAAACATAGCAATTAAGCTTGAGGTTAAGAGGCAGCGTTGCAAGGCCAACCTGCCCGGATACTATCTGAGCCGTGGCAAACGCCATTCCGCTTCCCGTACTAAGTCACGGCCCTTCTGCTCGCGCTCGCGAATCAAACGGAGGGCGACGCTTCTGTGGAAGCGGCAGTCTGTTGTCTCTCCAGGTTCGCCTTTCTGGTCGCGACTTTACGTTTCTTCGTTTTCGCCGCCCGTCTGCGAGTAGCCTTCAGTTTTCGTTTGTGAGCCGCCTTTTTCGCTGCGGACATACTCATCTTGCGCATGGGCATTCCTTTCGCTTCGTATCTATATCATCTCTCGGAATATGTGCGCCGACCGTCGTTCTTATAACCCCTAATTGAAGCACCTTCAAGTGGTTGGATTTACCGCCCAGCAAACGCTCTGGCATCCAAAGTGCCGGCTGCTATTAGCGACCAGCTAGGAGTGCGCGACTTGTGAATCGGCTACAGGTGGGCGCACAACTGAAAGAATCATGTCCATGTCGAGAGCCTTGGCCACGTTCAGGAAGGTGAGAACCTGGGAGGGAATAATGTCGATCAAGGTGCGCGAGTTCAGATACGCCCACAGTTCCATCTCGCTCATCGGTCCGAGGTCTCTTTTGGTTCCCGCATAGCTTTGTTCTACGGCAAATGCGTCCGGCGATAATCGCTGAATCGACAACGATGCGATGGTGCCAAACATCAAGGCGTTGCTGTCTGTCTGGAACCTACGACCGCAAGAACAAGGAACCGAAACCGAATTAAACTTGCCAGGACGAACGACCTGCTGGCCCACATAGTCGGTGGCCGGAAGCCCCGTAAAGAAGCAACACGTTCCGCAGCGTGGGCACTTCCCAACCCACGCCCCGCGGACGGTCGGCGTTGTTGCTGGATTGCCCATGCGCTGAGTCTACCACGCTGAACCAGCCCATCGGAGGAGCGAGAACGTGCAGGTTCAAGCTGAGGGCATTTAATCGGCAACCCCCTTACTTGGTCCTGAAGCACAAACCCAAAAAAAGGACTAGGTAGTCCGCCTGCCCAGATCAACACGAAAGCATTTGTCCGGAGTCATCATGGGATTGTTCGTCCGAAGCAACTTTGGATGGAGAGACTCCGCTTGTCTATCGCCGTAGTCTGGTTCGTTTTACATTGCTGGCGAGGCCGACCGACTCCAGGGCGTAAATCAAGTACCACCCGATGTCGGGTTGCCACCAGCGTAATCCAAGGCGCGCCGAGCCCGGATTGGAGTGGTGATTTTTGTGCCAGTTTTCGCCCCAGGCCGTCAATTGTAACGGACCCAGCCACCAGACATTCTTACTGGAGTTTCCTTCTTCGGTGTGATCGAGGTGGGTGAGACTGTTGACAAAACACTGCATGTGCAGCGCATAGACCAAACGAATCGCACCGATCCAGAAGAAGCCCTGCCATCCGAAAACGAGACCGCAGCAAATCGATAGCAGGAGCACCGGGGCGTGGGCGTAGGTCCAAAACTGGTACGGCCCACGGCCCAACTCCGGACACCACTTGTGCTCATCGGCCCGAGCGGACTGATAGAGCCACCTCAAGTGGGCCCACCAAAAGCCACCTTGCTTTGGGCTGGAGATGTCTTCGGGGGTATCGGTGTGGGAGTGATGATGGCGATGATAGGCGACCCAACTCGCCGGAGAGCCGCCACTGTTGAACATTGCCCAGAAAATCAAGAAGTGCTCGACGAATTTGTTGAGCCGGAGTGTTCGGTGCGCGAGCAGGCGATGATAACAGACGGTTATGCCGAAGCCTCCGAGAGCCGCAAGGAGAAAGGCAAGGCCGATAATCTTGGGACTCGGCAGCGGGAACAGAAGCAGGCCGATGATAGCCAGCAGATGAATCAGGGCAAGATATAGGAGAACCGCGCCTTTGTGCGGGGCTGGTTTCCAAAAAGGCCGGTCCCAAGGTCGGATCTCCTGAATGACAGTCTGGCTCATGTTACCTCCTGCTCTGTGATTTCTAGCACCCGACCGACCCAAACTGGGTCGGCAGATTCTCCCCGATATGAATATTGGCAAACACTGCCGACACGCAAGAGTTGCCGCGCACCCTTGGACGTATAGAGCCTGCCCCCAGTCTGTCGGTGTGTCGGATCCGCTATGTTTTCAGATACGCGCTAGCGGTGCTTGTGAATGATCTCGTCGATCAGGCCGTACTCCTTGGCTTGCTGAGCTGACATAATGAAGTCGCGCTCCACATCTTGTTCTATTTTTCCGATCGACTGCCCGCTGTGGTCTGCCAGGAGCTGGTTGATCACCGACCGCATCCGCAAGATCTCCTTCGCGTGGATATCGATATCTGTTGCCTGGCCCGAAAGCCCCGACATCGAAGGCTGATGGATAAGGATGCGCGAGTTGGGCAGCGAGAAGCGCTTCTTGGGAACACCCGCGGTCAGCAGTAAGGCGGCCATCGAGGCAGCCTCCCCAACGCAGGTCGTCACCACGTCTGCCCGCACGTACTGCATCGTGTCGTAAATCGCCATACCGGCAGTAATCGAGCCGCCCGGTGAATTGATGTAAAGCTGGATATCGCGCTCGGGGTCTTCGGCTTCCAGAAACAACAGTTGAGCTGTCACCAGATTGGCGACGTGGTCGTCAATCGGTGTGCCGATAAACAAAATGTGGTCTTTGAGCAGGCGCGAATAGATATCGTACGCGCGCTCACCTCGCGTGGTCTCTTCGATGACCATGGGAATGAGCATTGAACCCGGGCTCCTCGCGCCACAACTTTCCTCTTACCGCTTTGTCCGGGGGTCTACTCCCGCTTTCTCCATACAACCACTGCGCCTGCGGTGCCTGCGGTGGTGGCGATTATCACCACGAGTACAATTATCTCTGGCCAGCTCATGTTGATCACCCCCGGGCAGAGAGACATCCGCGGCTCACATATTCATACATCTTACAACCGGTGTCGTACTTCTCCTCGCGGCAGCGATTCTTTACCAGGACTACCAAAGTTTGAGCGCAACTGCATAGCCGGTCAGAAGTCCATGGAAGAACGCCTGCCGCACCTTTTGGTCAGAATCCTTATAGTGTCTGGTTGCGTCGTCGAGCGCACGAAGGAGTTTCTCGCGCCGCTGTTGATGCCTGCCTCCGTTCACCAGTTTTTCCACGAGAGCGCGTACTGCATCCTCGTCAGCAATAGTGAACTTGTGCGAGTGGCGAGCCATGATCACACCTCCCTTTCGGAAGATTACTTCTCACCCAGCCAGATGTCGAGGAGCGCTCGGTCTCTAGCTGCAATTTCGCCAAACGCAATCCCCATTCCCTCTGACGCTGAGGCATAGGCCACCCAACCAAGGGCTGCGAATGTCGCACCCCGGTGTGTGATTCGCAATCTGACCTTCGTTCCCGTGACGAAAGGAGTGGCGGTTGCCACGAAACAACCAAACAAGCTGAGATTGCGGGCCAGTGTTACGATTTGCTTTTCCGATTCCAAGTCAGTCACCTCAACAGCTCCTCCGAGGAGATGGCGGGGAGCGCGACGGTGTTCGGTCTGCATGTTTCTTAGCGGGCTCGGCAGGCTGGGGAATCCTAATCGCTAAGGTTATTCTTGAATTGGACCTTGACGCCAGGCACGAGACGCACCTGGCCATCGGTCACCACGGTCTCACCAACTTGGAGTCCCTTGTCGATGACCGCTTGTCCTCCGACGCTACGGCTCGACGCCACCGGGCGAGGCGCCACGGTGCCGTCGGCCTGGACCACATAGACAAAGGATCCTTGCTGGCCCCGCTGTGATGGCCTGAGAGGGGATTACTGTGGCGTTCGACTGCTGCGCAAGCGTCATCACGGTGTTCACATACAAGCCCGACCAGAGAACGCCACGCGGATTCTGGAAGAGTGCCTTCAATAGAATGGTCCCTGTCGTTGTGTCTACGGCGTTGTCTACAAAGACGAGCTTTCCTACTTCTGGCCGACCCGAGCCGTTGGGCACGGTCGCCTCGACGCGCAGCGGCCCCACAGCCAGGTATCTCTTGATGTCGGACAGGTACGCCTGTGGCACGGTAAAGGCGACGCCAACCGGGGAGAGCCGTTTGATGACCACGATCGGCACGTCGGCGACCTTCGCCAGATTCCCCGGCTTGACCATCACTGCACCCGTGCGCCCGTCAATCGGCGAGTAAAGCGTGCAGTGCTCTAGATTCAACTCCGCTGTCTTGAGCCCCGCCTCATCGGCTGCGACAGTAGCTTCCGCTGCATCCGCCGCGCTCTTAAAGGCGTCCGCATCCGAAGGGGACACGACTCCATCAGTGAGCAGCTTTGAAATTCGTTGGGTCTGAGCCTGGCTGTTTGCCGCGACGGCTTTGTCCCGCAGAAGTGTCGCTTGCGCGTGCGCGAGCGCGGCTTCGTACGGCCGCGGATCAATCGTAAACAGCAATTGGCCCTTATGAACGAAGTCGCCCTCTTTGAAATGAACATCGAGAAGTTCGCCGGACACTTGGGCTTTCATGGAGACGGAATAGGCTTCGACGTTGCCAATGGCAGTCAGTTGCACGGGCATGGCCCTTTGCGTGACCTTCGACACAAGTACGGGAATGGCCGCCGCGAGCGGCGCAGGCGCGGCTTGCTCCTTTGAACACGCGCAGACCGCAAGAATAGGGAAAAATGCGGCCCAGAATGCGAGTTCAGACCAGAACAGGAATTTCGGCTTCGACCTTGCGAACACAGTAGTGTGACCGTCCATATTGACCTGTTTTGGCTTGATTTATCATCTGGAGGCCCACCACATCTGGTTCCACAATTCTACACCCTCTACGCAGCCGGGCGAATACTACTGAGCGTGTTTACTCAACGAAAAGCCCTTGCTGGCCTCGGGCACAAGCAAGGCGCGGGCTCTCGCGCGAGCGCGGGAAGTTATTGTTCGAGCCTGACTATCTCGTAAGTTATCCTTAACCTGGAAATAATTTGCGATGTGGGACGTCTCCGCCTTTCACTAAACGAATAGCGACGAGCACAGAAGCAAGTGAATACCTGTAGCGCAAGCATTACGTTAGCCCGTACTATCTGGAAGAAACCGGTCATTCAAGTCGCTGAGCGATGATCTCGCCTAGGCTCTTGTCGAGGTCCAGCGGTCAGTCGATGCGCGTGTCAGCGGGTGGCTTCGAACTTTTAGGTTAGTGTTTTTGCCACTGGTCGCGCGTCTTCTCGTAGCGTTCTCCGATGATGCGAGTCAGCTCTTGAGTTCTCATGCGGACGCCCTCCAGATTGGTAGACGGCCGGGCGACTCCGCTATCGACGGCTGCCTTCGCTACCGCAGCGGCTTCGGTCGGCATCGCTCGAAGGTCTAACCTGAATAATTCATGTTTTTGAGACACGAAAAGCCTCTTTCATGGTACTTAACTGGCTAATTTTTCCTCATTTTCCTTTGTATCGATCCTTTGCAGTTCTGAAGCGACCGTGAGGAGGCGCTTGTCAAGGCGCTGCAATTTACGGCGGGTTCGCTGATCGCCGAGCTGACGGCGGTACATTTCCAAAAGATGACGTGTGGCCTCCAATGCCTGACGGACGGAGGGAAGACCGGCGCCCGAAATATCGTTAGGGAGTGCCAGGGTGGGCACACGATGCAGGTGGGCTGCATTCTGACGGGCCTGGTGGAATTCGCGCTGCAAATCCTGCTGTGTGACTAGCACATACCGCAAGCTCATGCGGATGTCCTTGTGCCCGAGCAGCTTCATGAGAGCCGGAAGGCTAACTCCGAGCCGGACCAGTTCGGTCGCGAAACTGTGCCTCAAGCGGTGCGGTGTCACATGGGTGGAGCAACCGGCGCGCTTGGCGGCATGTACTAACGCGGAACGGAGAATGCGCTCGAGAGCGTAACGCGCACCACGACGTGGCAGTAGGAAGCCTTGCGATTTGGCAGATCGTGCGAGTCGGGCTGAAGTGCGCAGGGTGAGGATCCGCTCCACGATCCGTCGCACCTCGATATCGGCTGGAACTAAACGTTCCGTGTGCAGTTTGCCCAGGGGGACATGGAGCGCCCACTGTTCGGTTCCCACCTGGCGCAGGCAGTCCAGCGGGAGGTGAATGCATTCGCCGAGGCGGATTCCGGTGGCGCGGAGGAGCAGGAGGGTATTCGCGTAGAGATCATCGGTTCGGCGCAGTTCCTGCCCTAAGAGTTGATCCTCCTGCGGAGAAAGAGGTCGGGGAAGATAGCGGGGTTGTGGAGGGAAGGCATTTAGATCGTCCAGCAAACGGCGGAGACGAACGAGGTAATCGATGCGGCTTGGGTTGCTCAGGGGCTGTTGTTGTTCGCTCAGCGAGCGGAACCATCCGAGCAAATGAGGATCGCGACGCAGTTGGGAGAGTCGGCGAAGCTCTGGGAAGGAGGCACGGAGATAGGCGACGAAGCGACGCACGACAGTTCGATACAGGTCAACCGTGTCCGGCCGAAGCGTGAGGGCGAGCTTCTGGATTTGTGTTTCGAAGATCTGTTCGAGGCTGGGTCGGTGCGGAGTCATGAGAGGTGGGAGGAGTCCAACGCCTTGCGCTTCTCCATGGCACGGGCGTATTCGCGCCAGACATCCTGCGGGGCGAGTTCGACGTACAGCATGGTTGTCGAAATTTGTGCATGGCCCATCAGCTGTTGCAGGGCAGGCAGAGACATCCCGGCCTGCACCATATCCCGCCCAAAGGAGTGTCGAAACCGATGGGGGTTAGCGTGACTGACCTGAGTCCGCACCCGATGATGACGGAACAGCGAGCGGAGCCCGGCGGCAGTCAGGGGCTGGCCGCGCTGTCGGCCTTTGAGGGAGACGAACAACGCGGGCGAGTTGGTCAGCGGTCTTTCCAGGCGCAGATAATGTCCCAAGACTTCGAGGATATCCGGGTGCAGCGGCAGGGGGCGCTTCTTGTTTCCTTTGCCGTGGACGCGGATCTGGCCCTCAGCATGTTGCACGTCTTCCAGTTCCAGGGCCAAGACCTCACAGGAACGTAGGCCGTCGAGGAGCATCAAGCCGACCAAGACAAGATCCCGGTAGGTGCGGAAGCTTTGCCAGAACTTAGCGACTTCTTCCGCCGAGAGCGGCACGATGACTCGCCGATCTTGTTTGAGGCGAAGTCCCTGGGCGACGGCGGTGCGGGGCCTGCCGTAGCCAAGCGGGGAGCGCCGGGTATAGCGGCGCTGGAAGTGCGTTTGGCCGGCGGGAATTTCTTGTCCGGTGTGGAAGCGGTAGCAGCAGCGCACGGTGCCCAGGCGATGATTCACGGTCTGTGGAGTTGGCTTGGGATCTTGTTCGAGTTGATGACGAACATAGTCGACGAGCGTGGACTCCGTGATTTCAGCAAGCGGCTGACATTGCGGTGTGAACCAGCGGGCAAAGTTAAGAAGGTCGTAGGAGTAAATGCGCAACGAACGGAGAGAAAGTTGGCGGAGGCGCTGACCGTCCAGAAAGGCATTCGCCCACTCGACCTCTCCTCCCTTTTCGTCGCACACACGGTATGGAGAAGCGCTGGCTGGCCCGGAAGGGTGATACAACACGCCGAATTTCATTGTGGCCCCCGGCCCCAGCGTTCCAGCAACTGCTTGACGCTCTCCAGATCCGAAGCTGCGTGGGGCCACACTGTTCGGAGCGCGCGCGGGCGAGATGAACTCGAAGGCAAAGTGTGGTGGCGTGGAGAGGAATCGTGCGCCTGCCGCGCAGGGCCAACCGGCAGGTCCAACACTTGATAAATTCCGCCTTCGAAGGCGATCAGGTCGCGCGCCAGGAGCTCCCTGCGGGCTCCGTCCAGTTCATGAGGAAAACGAATGTCCAGCAGTTCCGCCAAGCGTGCGTCGGAGTAAAAG
>QHYS01000314.1:0-775 GCA_003223325.1 Acidobacteriota bacterium | reverse complement strand
AACCCCTCGCGCAGGAAGCGATGATCGATCCAGCTGAAGGAATTGCGGATGGAGCGTCGGCGATCGAGTCGGGGCGGTTGGGGTTGAGATCTCGGCATTTTCCTCTCTCAACGCGCCCAAATTGGGGCAAAAAATCGGGAAAAGCCATCGGATCTTGTGGGACTTACAGGGATACTTTCCCGCAACGCCTTGGAGGAGAAGGGGGTTGCGGCGATATCGGGGCTTGTGGGACTTACGGGGATACTCTGCTGGAAGTCTTTTCGGCCTCAACAGATGCGTGCGGATCAGAACTTGTGGGACTTACCGGCGTCTGTCTCAGTTTCTGGCGCCATTTGCGGACGTAACCCGCGTTGCGCCGCACGTAGTCGGGATGCTGCTGGCGGTAGCGGCGCTTGTGGTCGGCGCGCGTTCCGTACTTTTCTTTCTGCTGCTGCGCATAGGGAGTGCGGAAGTAGTTCGGGTTCTTGGCCCGCCATAGCTGATTGGACTTCCGCTTCTGCTTTTGGCGACACTCTGGCCGGCCACAGGTCTCTTGGCGTTGATTGAGCCGTGGGTCGGGATGATACCAATGACGGCAGAAAGGGCACCTTCGCCTCGGGAGCATATGTTTCTCCTCCAGGGAACTTCGGGAGAAGAAACAAACGGAAGAGCCAGAAAAGAAAACGGAAAAGTAAAAGGGAAAGGCTATCGAGATCGAACTGAGGAAGGAGGGAAGAAAATCAGAGACCGGAAGAACAAGTCATACCCGAGGACAACCTTCTTCCGAGAGATGGCC
>QHYS01000313.1 GCA_003223325.1 Acidobacteriota bacterium | reverse complement strand
TCAAATCGAACCACTGCAGGCTGCCAATGGCATTGCCTGATAGCGTATCGCCCGCAATCACGCCGGAGTTCGAGTCGATACTCTTGCCCCAGGTATAAGATCCCTGGATTTGCAGCCCATGACTCATTCTTTTCTGAACGCCCACTTGCAGGGCGTTGTAGAAAGAGTCGCCTCCCCAATCCAAGAACCGGATCGCGCCCACACTACTTGTGTTTGGGTTGACGGTCGTGCCGGGGGCGGGTGACGGCAGACCTGTGTCCGCAATCGTAGACGTATCGACC
>QHYS01000312.1 GCA_003223325.1 Acidobacteriota bacterium | reverse complement strand
CTGGCGCTGTACGTTAAGGTTCCATTGCATTACGTAGTTGCGCTTGGGATGCGGCTCCACGTATTGGTATTCGAATGCCCCGCCGCCTTTGGCGAGAATAGAAGGAAGTGCTCCGCCAGGGAAGGACCCCTTGGCCAAGCTGTTCGAACTAACGATTTCGAAGAATGGTGCTCCGCGCCCATTCAAAGTCACTGTCGTGTAGAGCATGGGAAGCACATCAAACATGCCAAAGCCCCCGCGTACCGCGGTTTTACCATTGTGGAAGGGGTCCCAGGCAAAACCGACGCGCGGCTCGAAATTACGAAGCGTTGGGTTCGAAAAATAAGGATCGCCAAGATGCGGCGCTGCGGCGTCAATGGTAGGGAGATTCGTGAGCTTTCCTCGAGTCTCCGTAAGCACCGTAGAGAATTCGTAACGTAAGCCGAGGTTCAGGGTCAAGTTTGGGCGAAATCTCCAGTCGTCCTGAACATAGGTGCCGGCAATGGTGACGCGCATATACCGCGGAGTAGCGAGACCAGGAACGACGCCCTGAACTCTCTTAGGAGCGTTGGTCAAAAAAGCAGCTAATGTTCCAAACTGGAAAGTACCCAGATAGTCGGCGGTGTTGGTGGTTTCATTGAGTTGGTCTCGTTCAACGCCTACACCGAACTTCAAGGAGTGGAGGCCTCTGGTCACGAAAGCGTCGTCATAGGCCTGATAGGCGTTCCAGACATAGGCAAATGTCGGAGGCGCTAAACCCGGAGTACGCGTCATTTCCGGCACATTCGCCTGCGGCGGACTTAGTCCAGGCGCCCAGCCCAGCGACGTGTCCGCTGCCACCGAATTGATTGCTTTGATTCCCGCGCCAGAGCTCGCATGTTCTCGGTTGTAACCGACCCGAAGGCTATTAACGACAGTCGGATTAAAAACATGGCTCTCTTCAATGGCCGCAATCTGACGTTTGGCAATGGACGATATAAGGACGTCATCCAAAACATTAGGCTGGGTTAGCGGTGAGTTATCGAAGCTGTAGGTGCCGAAGAGGCCATCCTTCTCTGAGATTTTCTCGTCGACTCGCGTGGTGAAATAATTCTCACTAACAATCTGGTGCCTATCAAAGGTGAATAGTCCTGTATCCCCATTGCCGATGACTCCGGCGTTGGGCAATGGGAAAAAGGGAAGATAACGCAATACCGTCTGGTCGATATGGGTTACTGGATCCGGATTGAAGGCCGAGCCTTTTACCGGTGGTAGCGGGAGGGGCGTGTTCGGCACGCAGGGGGCAGGTCCAAAGCATACCCTGGCGACTGTCGGACTTCCATCGGGTGCTATCCCCCGTGCGGCTAGCGAGGGCACTGTGGCCACCGAGGTCTGTCCCTTGGAATACCGTATCCCTTCATAATCGCCGAAGAAAAAGGTCTGGTCCTTGCGAATCGGTCCCCCGGCCGAGACCCCGAACTGGTTCTGTCTGAAGGGCGGCTTTGGCTGCCCAGCAGCGTTGGCAAAAAAATCCTTTGCATCCAGGCCGCTGTTGCGCAGGAATTCATACGCGGAGCCATGGAAGGTGTTGGTACCGGAGCGAGTGATGGCGTTCACTACCCCGCCGGAGGTCTTGCCGTACTCTGCCGAATAGTTGCTCGTCAGCACGGAAAATTCTTGAATGGCGTCTACGCCGAGGTTCTGCCCGAGAATGCTTCCCGGACCGCCGTTTGAATAGTCGTTGATACTGACGCCATCCAGGCGGTAATTATTCTGCTGCGGGCGAGCGCCCGAAATGCTGAGTTGTGCCCCAAAGCCGCGGTTGACGTCCTGGGAAGGGTGCGTTTCGGCCCGAAGGACCCCGGGCTGCAGATTGGCGAGGTCAGTCCAAGAGCGGCCGTTCAGGGGCAACTCACGCACTGTGGTGGCGTTGACCTCGCCGCTGATGGTAGACGATGCGAGTTGACACATCGGCGCTTCCCCGGTGACCTGACCTGTTTCATTCACTTGCCCCACCCGCATGGTCACATCCAGGACCTGCTGTGCGCCTACACTAAGCGTGATGCCGTTCTGTACCTCGGTGGCAAAGCCCGGAGCGGTGACACTAACCTGATAGGTCCCAGGCAATAGATTGGGAGCCGAGTAGAGCCCTGCAGTGTCAGCCGTAATCCTTCGGGCGACGCCCGTGGCCACATCGGTTATGGTGACTTGAGCCTTGGGGATTACGGCACCGGAAGTATCCGTCACGGTGCCGGTGAGCATGGCTCCCG
>QHYS01000044.1:7313-51103 GCA_003223325.1 Acidobacteriota bacterium | reverse complement strand
GGCGTTCCATTTTTTCAATGGTAGAAGGTGGTCCCAGGTGGAACTGCCTCGTCCTCTGCTGGCAGCCTTATCACGGCTGCGCACAGCACAGAAGCATGTAAGTCGATGCGAGAAAGGCTCAAAGAATCGAGAGAAAGCTAGAATTAAAGTAGCCAAGATTTATCAACGGGTATCAGATATTCGCACAGATTTTCTTCAGAAATGGAGCACTCAACTTGTTCACGAGAACCAAGTGATATTTGTTGAGACGCTGCGCACCAAGAACATGCTAAAGAATCGCCGTCTGGCTCGTGCCATTTCGGATGCTGGTTTTGGCGACTTCCTCCGCATGTTGGAATACAAATGCCAGTGGTACGGAAGGACGCTGGTCAAAGTAGACAGGTTCTTTCCGTCGTCAAAGTTGTGCTGCATTTGCCACGAGAAGAATGCAGAACTCCAACTCCAAGACCGCTGGCGGTGCCCCCATTGCAAAACAGAACATCAGCGGGACGAAAATGCCATCGTAAACATTTTCGTAGAGGGTTTGAGAATCTTAGCCGAGGGACGCTCGGTAGCCGCCTGTGGAGGCCCAGTAAGACCTAAGCGAGAGCCTAGGCGTGCGCCCGTGAAGCAGGAAACATCGTTGGAGACGAGCGGCAATGCTGCTTAGTAACTCCAAGAATCCCCCGCCTTTAGGCGTGGGGAGTCTCAATCCAGCTCCTGCGCGGGACAGATTTTTTGTATAGAGGGTGTAGATAAACCTATAGAGTACTTCCGGAGTGAGTCGGGTCTAACTTGTATCGCGTTCTCCTAATCGTGATCGTGCTAATCGTGTACGGATCCCTGTATCCCTGGGATTTCCACTCCACACAACTAGCTGCGAGCCTGCTTTGGGTTCTGATTCATTCTTGGCCGGACCACATTGACCGGTTCCTGTTCCGCGATATCGCGGTCAACGTAGTGATCTACGTGCCGGTTGGCGTGTTTGGCTTGCTTGCACTCCGCCAGAAGTTTCATACGCCTTTTGCCATGACCGTGACGGTGTTGCTCGCATTGGCATTGTCAAGCACTATCGAGATGACTCAATTATTCGACGATGCACGCGAATGCAACGCTTTTGACGTGGTCTGCAATGTGAGTGGCACGGTGCTGGGTGTAGCACTTGGCTATGTCCATCAGCAATGGTTGAAGCGCTTCTTTGCTCGAGCGGAAACCACCAACCTTCTGCATCCGTCCGGCGCAGTGCTGCTCTTCTATACCTGGCTTGCATACCAAGGATTTCCTCTGTTCCCGGCACTCAGCCACACCAGGTTGGATGACAAATTTCGTTACCTCCTCGCGGCGGTGTCGATCTCCCCGCTCCAGACTTTCAGCTATTTCGTCGAGTGGTTGGTCGTGGCCCAACTGCTCGAAAACGTGCTCGGCGCAGAGCGCGCCTGCCGATTGTTCCCGCTGCTGCTGCTGGTGTTGCCAGCCAAGCTCCTAGTAGCCGGTAGGATCGTCACCTGGTCCGAGCTCGCCGGTGCAGTGCTCGCATGCATCTGTTGGTACTTTCTAAGCGGATATTCAAAGCGCACAACGGTTGTGGGCGGCCTGATCGTGTCGCTGCTGATCGTGCGCGGGCTCGTTCCGTATCATTGGAGCCGTATCGCAAATCCATTTTCCTGGGTGCCATTCGGTGGGTTTCTTCGAGCTGAGTGGGATTTCGGCCTACTGACCCTTCTTCAGAAGTCCTTTTGGTATGGATCGGCGGTCTGGCTGTTGCGCGCGGCTGGCTGGCGCCTAGCCCGTGCAGCTATTGCCGTTGCAGTGTTACTGGGCGTGATCGAAGTGATTCAAATCCACCTTCCGGGGAGGGTGGCCGAGATCACTGATCCTGTGCTCGCCCTCATCCTGGCCATGACTCTTGGGCTGCTGGACCGGTCGGAGAGTGTGCGCAGCAACTTGTCGTCGACGAAGGTTCGCGCTTGCGACGTGGAGTTGCCCTGATGGGATAGACGATCGCATCGAGATCAGCCGGCCAAGCCACCTCAATAGTTCGTTTTGGTAATTTTATCTCGGACGAAGTTCCCAGCTCGAGACGTCACAAAGAGATGGGTAGTTCGTTTTGTAATTTTGTTTTTTTTCATCAGACTGACGACGGATAGTGTCGAATGCCTCTGTGCCGCCGATACGTTGAATATTGACCGTGATCTCCCGGTCGGTTCCTCCACACCTGCCTGCGGAACTCTCGTGCCATCGGCGGTTTCTTTGATGGCCTGAAGATTGCCCTCAAGGGCCGCTCACATGTATCCCTCGGCGGTGCGGTTGCAGAGGCGCGTGTATGTTCGATGGAGTTGTTGGCCGAGGGCACCCCAAGTGAGTTCACGCACTTCAGGGGGTACCTTCGGCGGGGTCCGTCCCAGCGTTGTGATCACCGCCGCAAAATCAGCAAGCTCGGTCTTGTGTATCCTCTCGCGTAGCTGCTCGTAGCCGCGCATGCCAGCCGCCGTAGAGACGACGCGTAATCCCGCTGCCAAGTACTCAATCACTTTGACACTTGTCCCCGAACCATACGTCACGGGGTTTAAGCCGATGTCGGCTGCAGCGTAAAGAGGCTTAAGATCCTCAACGTACCCGAGATTCCGAACCCTCGGATCGGACGATTGCCGCCCGCGGCAGCACTCGCCAACGAGCAAGAGCCGTGCGCCCAGAGCGAGGCGCGGCGTTAGGTCCTGCTCCAAGAAGCGGAACGCCTCGCGATTGTGGTGGGCGCGGCCGCCGACGAACAGGAGAACGACATTGTCCGGCGTGAAACCGAAGGACGCCCTAGTCCGGCTACGCTCGTGGTCCCAGTCGATGGCCAAAAGTGCGTCGTCGAATCCGTTAGGTATCACCTCGGTTTGGCGAGCAGCGCCATAAAGTTCGGCGATGCGTCCAGCATCGGTTTGGCTGCAGGTTATAAGCAGGTCAGCTGCATGGATGCTCCCTGATTCCAGTCGTGCAAGGCGCCGAAGCGCCTGTCCACGTACGATGCGTCGCCATGGCTGGGCGGTGGCAAGATCGCACTCGACATTATGTGCCGAGTAGACGATTTTGGCGCGCCCACCCAGCAATTCCATCCAGCGGGGGTAGGCGCAGAAGTCGAACTGGATGATGTCAAAGCGACCCAACCGCCGCAGCCGCTGTTGCGGTCCGAGGGCAAAGGGCTGCCCAGAGAGCGCAACGATCGGCGGAAGGAGTCGGTCTCCCAAGATCGCAGGTATGACGTTCGCCGCCCAGATATGGGGATGGCAGGTGATACCGTCGCGTTGGAATTCCTTCCGCGGTACCCCAGGTTGCCAGGGAAAGAGCGCGTGAACCGTTGCCCCGGCCCGGGCAAGGCCAGTAGCCAAGCCATAGGTGCGCACCCGACCGCCGTGCGAGAGCGGCAAGAGGGGAAAGGGGCTGATGATTAGAATATTCATCACTACTCCGGTCCGAAGGTTGCTAGCCCTCCCCTTGGTTCGGGATTCGAAGGTCCGTCCAGATGCGCACCGACGCCGAGCGCTTGCAGAAACAACAACGTCGTACGGTTCGCGCGTGAGTACCCGTACCGCGCGATGGTCTGCCGGAAGACCTGAAGCCGCTCCGTGGCAGTTATGCACCCACTCCTGCGGACGATCGGGCGGTATTTCCGGGTCGCGCGCCCGTAGATGAACATTTTCTGAACCCACACCCAGGGCCCGTGATCTTCTATATGTTGTACCAGTGCTTGCGGTGCATATCGGACTGCTTTTACAGCGTACACGTCAATGGCGCGCTGAACCAAGATCACGTCGCCGCCGCGATGCAAGGCTGAAAGAGCTGGCGTCGTGGTGGTGGAAGTGAATGCCCGAGGCACCAGCCAACGATGCAGCAACTGCGGCCAGGTTGTGGAGAAATGTTTGCGACAACGCCAACATGTCTGCTGCTGCGGTTTGGCGCTGCATCGCGACGTCAATGCGGCAAGGAACATCCTTGCCCTGGCCCGGACTGGGCCAGCAGAACCAAATGTGGGTGTTAACTCGCATGTTCTGAGAAACCGTCATCTTTAGGCGACGGAGTAGTCACATTCGAGCCTCTGGAATGTCAATCATCTGGTCACTGTGTGAGCCGATGCGACGTTCCCCTCCGGATTCCCAGATCCTCAAGCGGCACAACGATGTCCCAGTCCAATGTGAGCATCCTCAACGTCAGCGTCCTTTCCGTCCGCGGCGCCACCCTGTCGTTCTCATACAGAAGCAGGTTCCTGCCCTTCCAGCGAGGCGCGCTGCTCTCTATTGGCACCTTTTTCACCAGCTTGAATCTAGGAGACGCGAGCACCTCGCGAAGCGTCTTCTGGATGTCGAAATCAAAGGCGGGCATCTCTGATATGACAATGTATCGGATGCCGTAGCCGTCGATGAGCCGCTCCAGCTCATCGCGGGTTTGAATGAGCTCCGCACTTCCAAACTCTTTTGTGATCCGCGTCACATAGAGGGCCTTGCGGAGCACCACATACCGTCGTCCAGGATCAGAGGCTCGCAAGTAGAAAATGAAGTCAGCCGGGCCTTCGCCGTCAAAAAGAAGGAGTCCTCCGGATTCGTCCCTTGCGGCGATGGTCTGCGCCAGCGCTTCATAGCCCGCTACCAAAGGCCGAGGATTCCTCCAGGCCGACAGCACATAGGTCAGCAACAGGAAACCGCCCGCGATCGCTCCTGCGACGCGGCGCCGTGTGGCCGCGCCCCCCAGAAATAGGGGAGCCACGGCAAAGTAAACCCAAGGCGGAATCCAATAGATGCTGTACCGGGGCTCTCGAGCCGATAGAAAACTCAAGGTCAGGTAACAAGCCAGCAACCAAAGGAGCATCAGGACAGCGTTCTCACGGCGGTCCCACCACCAAGCTGTGACTATGCCCAACGCGCTGAGGAGCAAGACAGGCCAGCCGAGCTGTTGCGGAATGGCCGCAGGGTAGTAGGTAAACGCGGACATTCCCGGCAGCGATTGCCCGATGATGTGGCGCGAGACGGTTTGCCAGTGGAACGCAAGGCTCAGCACATAGAAGGGAGCGAGGAGCAGGAGTGACATCACTAAGGCACGTCGGGCATTGGCACGGAACAGAAGTGCCCATTTTCGCTGCGCCAGCAGGGTCAGCAAACAAAAGAGGAGCAAATAGGCGCTTTGCTGTTTTGTCAGCAGAGCCAGGCCAGTGAGGAGGGCAAAACAATACAGCGGGCGGCTTCTTTCCGACTTCAAGTAATCAATCCAGAAGTAGATGGCCGCCAGACACAAAGACAACGAAGGAATCTCCAGCATGACGGCTCTTTCGAGCCCCAGCATCCCTGGTGACACGCCTAGCAGTGCCGTGGAGACTGCTGCAGCCCACGAATTCTGCAAGCGACGCACGATCTGGAACCAGGCGAAACAACCGAGGAGAGCGAAAAACAGGACGGCGAGTCGCGCGGTTGCTGTCGAAGGACCGAAGGCGAGGAAAAAAACACCCTCTACAAGATGAAAAAGAGGCGGCCAGTGGATCAGGCCGAGCGCCGGATACTGCGCATAGTAAAGGTACGTGTAGCTGACGGGGTGGGCCAACGGCATGTGAAAGAAAAAATCCGCAAAAAAAAGACCTGTGGCCGCATGCGTTGGCTCGTCAGATAGCGGATCGAATTCCCCAGCCGTGATGCCCCTCACGAGCGGTACAACCACTACCAGCAGGGCAGAAATGCAGAGGCACGCAATTCTACGCTTCGTCGCAAGAGGAGTCACGAGAGCCTCGGTGTGAAACGAGTCTCCTGGTCGGCGGACTTCATGCTGGCGCGAAAGGAGCGTGGTCGAGGCCACGCGGTTCTCTCCTCAGTTCGGGGGCAACGCGGATGCGGGATGGACTCGCTCGATGAGTGGTGGCTCAGCATATGCCGGCTGGTGGGGCTCGACGCCCGCATCCACGATCCTATCTTCATGGTATTCAGGCTCTGCATTGATGGCCCACAAGTCGTACCTAGCTCCCAGGATATTTCGCGCTGCACACAGCCCAGTCATCATGGAATGGTCCTGGTTGTTATACCGGTGCATACCGTTGCGCCCCACGAGTTGGACGTCGGGCAAATTCTCGTCGAGGTAAAGACGGATCTTCTTCACCCGCGTCTCCCAGCCGCGGTCGTACATCGGATACGCCTTCGGCATGCGCACGACCGTTCCGTCTTCGATTTCGTCTGCCCGTGCGAGCCCAAGCTGAACGAGTTCTCTCTTTGCCAATGCGAGGAGGCTCCCGTCCGGGCTTGCCCAGAGCGCATCGTTCTGGAACACGAAGTACTCCATCCCGAGAGAGGTCTTGTTCGCGTCAGGGACCATCGCGAGAGACCAGTTCTTAAAGTTCTGGATCCGCCCGACTCTAACCTGCGGATCATGGACGTAAATCCAGTTGTCCGGCATCACATCCTTGCGGTTCACAATCAGCGTGACAATAAGGAAGTCTCGATAACGCAGGAGGCGGGCGGCCTCCTGGATCTCGTCTGGGGCGGGCGGGTCCAGGGCCATGATCAAATCCCGCATGGGTATCGAGCTGATGAAGTGCGTGCCCTCAAAGTATTCCTCCCCGTGAGGCCCGCAGGTTACCAGGCGGGTAACCCTCCGGTCGTTCCGACACACTCGCACGACCCTTCGCTGCCGCAGGACCGGATATCCTTTCTGCTCTAGCAGTGCCGTGAGTGTTTCCCACATCTGTCCGGGTCCACGCTTCGGATAATGGAAGTGGTCAATCAGGGTCTTTGCCTGCGTCCCATTCGTCCGAAGGAAAGCGTTCCGGATTGCAGTGCCTAGCGAAAGTTGTTTGATCCGCTGAGCCGCCCACTCCGCTTGAATCTCTGCACAAGGTACGCCCCACACCTTCTCCGTATAGGTCTTGAAAAAGATCTTATAAAGCCGCTTTCCGAAGCGGTTCGAGACCCATTGCTCCAGGCTTTCCTCTCCACGGTGTGGGAAAAGACGGGAACGTAGATAGGAACTCAGAATCAACAAGCTCTCGAGCAGGCCCACACCCCGCAACGCATCCGCGGGCCTGAGCGGATAAGAGAAGAATTTCTTTCTGTAGTAAATCCGGGACATCCTGGGACGTTCGAGGAACTCTTCCCTCAGAATCCGTTGCCAGAAACGCTGGATCACCTCCCATTTTGTAAAGAAGCGATGTCCGCCAATATCGAAGAGATAGCCCTTGTAGTTGACTGTGCGAGCGAGGCCCCCCACGGCATCATCGGCCTCGACCACCACGGCAGCAACCCCATGTTCGGAAAGCTCAGCCGCAGCCGTTAATCCTGCAGGCCCCGCGCCGATGATGACAACCGACTGATGGTGTGAACTAAATGCAGACATCTTTTGTTTCCCGCGACGGCGCCGCCGTTCCTCGTGTATCTAGGCCAGCGAACCCCTCTACGCACCCGCCAACCACCACACCCTCTCCGAACCGGCGTTCTGGATCTGCCAACCTCGCGTGAAGACTCTTAGCGCTGGGGTGTCGCCGAAAAAGGTGATCCGCAGCGCAGCAAACGAACACGACGCCGCAGTACAGGTAGTAAAACCAGTGCATGAGCAACGCCGCGGCGGTAAAGCGCCATCCGTGCTTTCGCCAAAAGAAACCATACAGGCCGCGATTCAGGATCAGCAGAAGGAGTATGGCCAGCCCGATCGAGGCAAGTAACCAGCCGGAGCCGATTCGCGGGAATAGACGCGCCGCGCTCAACGGGATCGCCGCCCCCAGCACAACAGACACGCCTACCACGACGGCGCTCAACCGGGAGGAGTAGGAAAGGTTGAGGTCTCGCGGCATCTGGCGGGTGGAAAGGATCAGGCGGGCCCACGGTGTGGCCCGGCGAAAGATGTCAGAGTGCAAAAGGTTCAGCAGGGTCCACTTTTTCCAATGCTTGACCTGCAACTCTCTCAGCAGGCGTATCTTCCATCCTGCCTGCGTGAGACGGAAGCCCAATTCGATGTCTTCGATCGAAGGCTCCTGGTACCGGTTTTCATCGAATCCGCCCAATTCGTTGAAGATGTCCTTGCGGATCGCGCCACAGCCAGCCCAGAAGGTTACCGCCCCTTCACCAGAGACCTGGTGGACATAGTGGTGGAACAGATTTTTATACTGGGAAAGGAAGTCCGAGCACCCTGGCGAATCGTCGTAGGAGCCGAAGACTGCTGCGAGCTGTGTGTCCGCTTCGAATTGCGCTGCAATAAGACCGAGTGCATCCGGGCGAAACTCCACGTCTGCATCCGCAAAGACAACCACCGGAGCCCGTGCGTGGCGCACGCCGAAGTTGCGCGCTCCGGCTGGCCCTATCCGGTGCGCGGTGCGCAGATAGTGATTCCCGAAGGACCCTGCAATCCCGGCAGCGGCGTTGTCTCGCGAGCAATCGTCCACCACGATCACCTCGAACTCCCGGAAGGTCGAGGTGGCTAGCGCTTCGAGCGCACGCCGTAAAGCCTCGGGCGCGTTAAGAACGGGTACGATGACACTCAACTGCGTCAGACCGGGGATCACCAGGCCCTCGGACAGAGAGAGCTCCAACTGAGTTGCTCTCGTCGCCGTTTGCGCCATCGTGCTCATGAACAAGTAGCCCCGTGCACCCGCCCACTCTTAGGCAGACCACACACTGTGTGCCATTTCTAGCAAGCACGGGGCCGAAGGGCATCTTGAAACGTACCCGAGATATCTTCCAAGGAAGTGAAACCAAGTCTGTTAGAAAAAGGTCGGCGCCGACCATTTAGCGTAGAGCTTGCCCGTGATCTAGAATATCCAACGTTTTCTAGAATTGCTGCAGGCCCGTATAGATCTGGCCTCTATACTCCTCGGGCGGCGATCGGTCCCTCAAGAACTTCCAGTCGAGCACTCCGGGAACATTTCTGTGAGTGAACGCCCGGATTTAACGGCCTCATGGGGTTGTTCCGGCAGGCGTAGGGCACGGGGGATTGGCGTTGAAGCTGCCGAAGCCGCCGCTGGTCGCCAGGAAAAAGTTGCTGGTTAGCTCGAGCTGGTTCGGCAGAGGCGTAATGTTAGCGTTAGGGTCGGCCGACAACCAAAATCTATTGAACGTCACCAGTGAATTCGGCATCATGTGGTCTCGCTGAAAGTGAAGACTCCCGCCGCAGATATTGATGCCGTTATCGAAGCCAACAATTGCGAATCTGTCGGTGTTAGCGCTCGTCAGATTTGCGTAGTGGTCGAAATTGTAGCCCTCGATCATCGCCACGTGACAAGTACGGCAGCTGCGTGAGTTCGCCTTCTGGTAAAAGCCGACTATATCTACCTGGGGATTCTGACTTTGAGCGTCCTGGCAGCTTTTCGGTACAAAGAACTCGTCGAGCACGTGCACAACATTGGAGCATCGGCTACCGTTGTTGTTGGCGTACCACCCCGCAATCAGTTCCTTTTCCGCTGTGGTCGGTCTCGCATTGAGTACGTTTTGATTCAGAGAGTAGATCGCCTCCTCTTGGTCGCACTTCGTCAGCCCAGGCTTGCTGGAGAAGTCGAAGTTCCCCACGTCGTAGGGAAGGAAATGGCCCCCCACATCGGCGAATCCCGAGCCATCTTCCGGGAATTTTCCGGCGTAATGATCCCCTCCGTGAACCGGGGCCGAGTCACTTATCGTGCCCTGATCGACTCCTGCCACAAGAAACTGGCCCGACGACGGAAGCAGTGTAAAGGAGACCGAGGGAGAACCCTCGAAGGTGGTGCCATCGGTGAGGGCAAGACTGGTTAGGTTGAAGTTCGCGGTAAAAACCGCTTGGGAAAATTCATCGAAGGCGGAGAATGCCTGAGACGTGGCCGAAGGAGGGGCGATGTCCCCAAGTACAAAGGCTGCGGAGCTTCCACCTAAGTCAGTAACACAGGTAGCGTTACCGCAAGTGAGAGCAAGGTTTGCATTCAAGAAAACCAAATTGTCAGAGACGGGAAAGACGCCGAGGTTGTTAGATCCCGTAAAATTATCAATCTCAAAATTCGTAGTTCCAGGCGAGCCAAAAGACTCCACGTTAAAGACGAGCGCGCCAACGATCACTGAATCCGCCCGAGCCCTTTCGGGTAGAGCAGAAAAGAATGCGCCGAAAATCAGCAGCAGAACTGGAATCTTCCCCAATCCAGTCTCCCTATATCGATCGCTTCTTTAGGAGGAATTTCCCTACAAGTTACGTGCAGCTTAAGTATTTTAGCAATTGATCCTCTAAACTGTCGCATCCGATGAGCTCTGGCTTAACGCCTTTTTCTTAGTGACTTGACTGCGGAGCAGTATGGGCAAAGAACGTTCGGGGGCCAGCTGTCATCAAGGATTTGTAGATGTGAGCTAAGAAACTGCCACCCACGAGGTCGAAGCGATCGTCGGACTCGTCGTGGTGGGGCTCCCATGGATCGACTGGCGGCAATCCGGTACGCACTATGCGCCGCAAATGGCGGTGTGCGCTACCGCCGTTTTTCGATTGCGCAATTTTCTTTGCTGTTTTTCTATTTTTCGCGCGCATTTTTCTTGCGGGTGAAAAAGTTTCTGGCATACTGGGCTCACGATGACATGGCGTGCAGCCTTTCCTGATCTGGACACACTCGATTCCGCCGCACTGAGAACGCTAATCCTCTCCGAGCACGAGCAGATTCTTTTCGAGCGCGAGCAGTTGTCTTCACGCGAGGCGGAGATCGAGCAGTTGAAGCTGCTCATCGCAAGCTGCGGCGGATGCTGTTCGGGCGCAAGTCGGAGAAGGTGGAGGGGCAGATCGAGCAGTTGCAGCCAGTTGCGGTGCTGGCGCCCGGTGGGAAGAACCAAGCTGGGACGCCTGTTGGACCTATGTGCGTGACGACCGGCCTGCAGGAGATGCAACCCCTCCGGCCGCGTGGCCACGGTTAACGTGACGCTTCGGTCAACACCTGTCCCTCTGACCAGTTTAGGCCATCTTGCGCGGGGCGTAAGCTGCCCGTATTTATGAGTACTCTTGCGCCTAGCCACGGCTGCTACAGCAACGCTCCAGGTGATGGTAAATTACTTGCTTTCGGTATGTTAGTTATCGTTTTAGTGGGAACCGTCACCCTGTCAGGATGCGTCGGTTCAGCGACTAGGGCCGTTCCGGCGGTTTCCCAGCCCGGCACCAGGCCCCCGGCTTCTGGTCAGGACATCACAACTAATTCGACTCCTCCGGCAGTCAATCAGGGAACCACCTTCCAGTTTAGTGCAGACGCGCCGGGCACCTGGTCATGCTCGGGAACGGACTCGGCTGGGGCGGCCACCACCTGTAAGGGAAGCATCAATGCCAGCACCGGACTCTATACCGCGCCTGCCACTGTCACGGCGCAGCATTCTTATGGAGGCTTCCAGCTGCTGCCGAACAACCACATCTACAACACGCGAATCGACTCCCTACCCTTGAACTCGAACAATTCGACTTGGCAGACCATGCTTGGGCCCAATGCAGGGCCAAGCTATTCATACGATTTTCCAACCAACTACATAACGCCAACGCTAACGCCAACGCCAAAGCAGAACATGGTCTTCTACTACACCCCAGGAAGTAACGGACAATTCGAGGTTCCCAGCTTTCCAACGGCCACGATTGAATCCGGATGGTTCAGTGCACAAACAAATTCGCGGCCGGATCATCACCTGGAGGCGATCGACACAAGCACAGGGGAGTTTGAAGAGTTTTACCAATATTATGCGGTAGGCTTGAACGGCAGTTGCCCCGCATGCAACTCGCAAAGCGGAGTCAAGTATCTTAGCTATTCTTATGACTTGCCAGCATCCAGCACTGATGCCGCAGGCCTCCTACTCATGCCCCTTCAAATCGGCCAACAGGAGCTAGAACAGGCCGTGGCTACTGGTGGAACTATCAATCACGCCCTCCGGGTTACTTTTGGCCTAGGCCTTGAGTGCAGTTGCAACCTTTGGCCTGCGACGACGTTTGCAAGTGACGGATCATTTCTTCCGTTCGGAGCGCGTGCGCGATTGAAGGCGAGCTTTGACATCTCTTCTTACTCAGCAATCGCCCAGATTCTCATGACTCAGCTTAAGCAGTACGGAATCATCAATGCGGATGGAGGGAACAGTTGGCCGATCAGCCTGGAGCGCAGCAGATGGCCCGCCAATTACGTCAACGCCTTCCGGGAGGTGGCTAATGCTCATTTGGCCAGCAACATGGAGTGGGTCGACGAATCCAGCTTGATGGTCTCTCCTAGGTCCGGTTTGACTACCAGAAACCGGGAGATCGTAACCTTCACCCCTACTTCTGACTCAACCACAAAGAGCGTGGACTTGGTCCTTCAGGGCGTGGCGGTCAATCTGCCGGACAATGTGCTCTACATCCAAGCAGGCACACCAGCCCAACAGTTCACGGCCTTTGTCAACATCGGGAGTGTCACGTGGTCCATGAGTCCGTCGGTCGGCACGCTGACGAGCGGAGGGCTGTACACGGCTCCGTCAAGCATAGCGTCGCCGACAACCACAACCGTGACCGCAACCAGTGTCGTGAACTCATCGGTTGCGGCTTCGATGACCATCACGATATTCCCAACTGGCTCTATCCGCGTCATGCCATCTTCCAACGCAGACTATGTCGATTCATCCGGTCATACCTGGACAAGCAGAACTGGAGTTTCCAACATTGAAGACGACCTAGGCTGCTGCAATTTTGATCCATCGTTCCCCAACATTACCGACAGTCAATTGTGGTCCTACATGATGTATAGATTCAACGACATACACATGGATTTCAGGGTGCCCGCTGGCACCTACCAGATCACGTACAGACTGGGGACGAATTTCGGGCTTGGGCCGGTTGTCGTGAAATTGGGAGCACAAGGACAAATTCTAGCTGACAATGTAGACTTGCTTGCTGATGCTGGAGGCAACCACAAGCCTTACACGTTTACAGCCACAGTGACCGTAGGCAGCGACAACAAGTTGTCCTTCGTCATTTGGGATATGCCCACGGGTAACATCGGTGTTGTATCATCTCTACAGATAACACCCCAATAGTAACTAACAAACATTGTGGGAGGGAGGCCGAGCGTGAAACTGGCAATCGCAGTTTCCCCTTCGTTCCCAGCTTCTCAGGTGGAGAAGATGGACCCACATCGGCAGGGATTTCAGGTGGGGCTGCTCGATGGCGAACCAACTCGCGCGGACTGGCCTTGAGATCGTCGCAGAACCTGGCATTAACCTTATCGCACCACTGGTTGGCCGGCCGCAGATTTCGGGACTGAGAAGAACCGCCAGGCGCCAGAGGAAGCTTCTCTCGACGCCAGCCGAGCGATTGGCGTCTCCTTTCTCATGAGCTTAGACGCGGAATCCGTAGCGGTCGGCGAAGACCTCTTCGGCACCGGCACCATGTCCCGGCCCGTGCCCTTCAACACCACTACGTGCGTGTTGTCGACCATACAAGTTTCGCGGGCTCCCTGGAGATACTGGAGGGCGTCCAAACTCCTCCCGGAGGCTACTTAATCGCTCCAGCCACTCGTCTCTCCGCTTGGCCACTAGCGGGCCCCAGTGATGTCGCATCTGAGTGCAGCTTGCCTGACAATGTGCGCCGAATAAAACTTTCCTGGCTCCGTAACTGCCAATTCACCTCCTTCCAGAAGAATAAGATTATGCCTAGGGGTATTAGAGGCAGCAGTGCTGCAATTTGGAGAAAAAAGTGGACCATGCTAGTTGCGCTCCAGTAATGATCTGTCCAAAGGCACGCAACGCAAAATGGTGCGGAGGCCAGAGCAGGCCGTATCCAACATTCCCGGAAATAGCTCCAAACCGTCAGGTCCAAGAGCTTGGATATATATCGCGGCCATAGCACAATTTGGCTGACCAGGCTAGGGAGCACTGTGCCCCAAGCCACTCCGTCTAGTCCGATTTTCCGGACCAGGTAAATGCTCAGGGTTAGATTAGCAACCGCCTCGCACGACTGCCACAGAGCGAATGGCTTGTTTTTACCCAAACCAAAGGCGATGTTGCCGGCGACGCGATTGCCAGCATGGGGAAGGGTTGACAGAAGCAAGATCCGAAGTATTCGCCCGGAAGGTTGCGCGTATTGCGGCCCCATCCACAAACCAATGAAAGTGAAGCTTCGAAAGAACAACACCCAACCTACAGGTAGGGAAACAAAAAGCGCGGCTCTGGTCCCTTGGATCAGCAACCGCTGCAACTGATCGCGCTGATTCCGTTCAGCCAAGTTACTCGCCGCCGGCATGAACGTCTGAGCGAGCGATGCGACAAGCTGTCCCAAGTACTCGATAAACCGCCCGGCGATCGCGTAAAGGGTCACTGCACCGGCAGACAGGAACGCGCCCACAACTAGATTGTCGGTATAATAAATGATTTGACTTGTGGCTGCGATCACAAATAGATAAAAGCTATACCGCCAAAGTTCGGGAAGAATGCCTCTGTTCGCGAGGCCAAAGCTGAGGTGGAGTTCCGGGTAAACTCGAAAGCAGAGAATGATCGTCACAGTGCCGATGACGAGCGACACTGTCAGGTGCATGACGGCCAGGGAAACGATCCCATACCCGCTATCAAGTACCCATACAGTGCCCGCGGCGCTGATTAACGTCTGAGCGATCACTAATCCACTCGCCAAATCGAAGCGCTGTAAAGCCGTGAGCACCCCGCCGAATACTCCGACGATAAGGTTTAGAGACAGGTTGAGGCCGGTTATGAAGATAGCCCACTGAGCTGCCTGCCACATATCGGAAGGTATGCGAAAGATTTTGGCCGCTAGTGCCGCAAGAATGAGACCAGCCGTTACCACCAACAGGCTGATCAAGATCCGAAACCCAAGAGCAGCCGAGACGGCGCGACTCGATTCGAGGTGGTCTCCTCGGGCCTGATACTTCGCCACAAAATACCCCACAGCGCCCCGCATCCCCAGGTCGAGCAAACCCATATAAGCGATGGAGGAATTGGCTAGAACCCAGACACCATAGACAATATTTCCAAGACGATGAACCACGAATGGAGAGAGCAGGAAAGAAACCATGCCGGAAACGGCAACAGCCGTCCAGTTCACGAAGACCCCGCTTATCAGGAGGCGAGCCCGACCCATTTTCCGTTTGTCCTAGTCCGGGGACTTGAATTGCTTCAAGAAAAGCACTACTGTTCGGCCATACCTTGTAAGGCTTTGCGATGCCATTTGACGGAAGGATTACGCGTGCCCTCGAGAGGCAACGGCAGACCGAACGGGTTTCACGAAGCTTCTGGGCAAGCCGCCCCGGGCTGGTTGCTAGTTTTGCCCTGGTCTGTCCAACCCCCGGGGGGCGTGAATCACGTCGTGAGGAGCCTCATCCGCTGCCTTAGGGAGGGGGGTGTGTTTTCTCCCCTGTTGATTACGCCGCGAGATTCGAAAGGAGATTCCGAACCTGTCCCGGAAGCGATAAAACAAATTGCTCTCGATATCGCGGGCCCTTTGGATGGTCGGTACCCCCTCCGGGCTCTATTGTCCTTCATTTGCCGGCTTCCCTTCAGGTGTCAGGAGCTAAGGTCGATAGTCAATCGATACAACATAAAGATTATCAACCCGCACTTTCCGGACCTCAGTTCACTTACCTTCTTAGCCTTAAAAAGGTTCTGCCAATTCGACGGCAAGATCGTGCTTTCGTTTCATAATAGTGATGTCAGGGACGCGTTGTGTACTACAGGACTGGAGCGGCACCTATGGGGGATTCTACTGCGACATGCAGACCGAATTGTTGTGGTGTCAAACAGCCTTGGTACAGAACTTCTGACTCTGGAACCCAGGGTCGCAGATAAACTCACAACGATATACAACGGCGTCGACCTTGGAATGTTTGCATCTCCCAATCGTGATCAGGGACCGCTACCCCCAGCACAAACGGGACCGACAATCATGAGCGTCGGCGTGTTCTCGACACGCAAAGGTCACGATGTTCTGGTGCAGGCCTTCTCGCTTGTCGTGAAAGACGTCCCGAACGTGCGTCTGATCATAGTGGGGCAGGATGGCCCGGAATTCAAGAGGACGCGACAGTTAATTGATACACTGTCGTTGGGGGAACGGGTCTTCATGTACAAAGATGTCCCTCACAAACGCATCCCCGCATTTCTGGCCCAGGCACAACTTTTCGTTCTAGCTTCGCGTCGGGAAGGTCATCCCCTGGCTGCAATTGAGGCCGGTGCAGCTGGTTTGCCGGTGATCTGTACGCGAAGTGCCGGCACGAGTGAACTGATCTCCGACGGGGTTACGGGGCGGCTGGTGGATGTCGACGACGAGCATGCTCTCGCGGAGGCCATGATCGACCTTCTTACGCATCCAGAAAAAGCGCAGCGAATCGCAACATCGTTCCGCGACTACATTAGGAACAATTTGACCTGGAAAAACACATATGAAAAGTATTTACAGCTCGCCGGCGATGGCGCAAGTCACAACGCTTTGATAGCTGAATCCGCTAAGTGGGAGGTGGATACATGAATCTCTGCGAAACTCAAAAGGAATATTTACGACCAACGGAGGCATCTTGGCTGCGGGGCAGGAGGTTTTGGCACAGTTCGGGCCGACAACGGGCGTTGACTTATCCGATCATGCGGTCAGAGAAACTTCCGAGCGTTATCCTCGGGTCCGATTCTACGCTGCAAACATCATCTATATAGGCGCGCAAAATAAATCGACATAACGGGAAAAAGTCGGCATAGGGGCACCGGTTGCCCGCTGACCCCTCCTGCGGGCTGCTCGGATTGGTGAAAACTTATCAGCGATCTGATAATGCCGAAAGGAATGCACTTCGGGTGAAGGTTGGAGTGTCTGAGCTAGACGTCATAACAGAAAATCCCTCGCTTACCTAATGCTGAGCATACGTCCAAAACTTGATCGGCGTTCACGAGAATCGCCTTTAGCCCTCCCCGGCGTGCCTCGAACCACCACCCTCGGCACTTCAGTTCCCGGACAAGCCTCTCGAGGTTGCGGCACTGGGAGTACTTCGGCTCGAACAATCGCGTTTGCGTGATCATCGCGTTTCCCTGCCCATCGCGGCTTTCCAGTGAAAATACTTCCCTGGTAAAGGGAGAGAACGGCATCAGAGGCTCGAGGATCTCCTCCACGGTGTGAAAGAAGGTCATCGCGCTAATGTCTGCGCCTAGAAACAGAAGCTTGCCCGCATGATTGAGCAGCCGCCCGTAGGGAGTCTGTCGCCCGCAAGGCATGGACGCCGCGTGGTGGTCGTGGACCATTTCGCTGGCGTGGGCGCCCCAGGCCGCGACCGCGTGTGTCGGGTGTACACTCCGAATTGTCCCGGGGGAACGGCGAAGCAACTCGCTCAACAGCCCCG
This sequence comes from Acidobacteriota bacterium, assembly GCA_003223325.1. Lineage (GTDB taxonomy): Bacteria > Acidobacteriota > Terriglobia > Acidiferrales > UBA7541 > Palsa-189. The sequence continues at coordinate 33,852 of QHYS01000044.1, read as the reverse complement.
TCTGCGATGGAGTTCTTCGGACGTCGAAGACGCGCGGCGTGCGGATGTACTCTATGGCGCTGCCAGTGAAGGGAAGTGTAGGCATCAGAAGCGTGCCATTGGGGCCGATCGCTTCCTGAAGGGCTAGGAGGATGTCTGTTGGTTTACCCAGGAATGCGCTGAACTGGTCGAGGGAACTGTGGACCAACAGCGTGTCACCAGGCTTTACTCCCAATTGTTGCAGCATCTGTACGAGCTGTCGCTTCGAAAAGCCCCGGCTCTTTCTGGAAATGGCAATGCGCAGGCTTTTCCAACGGGACTTCGCCTTGCGCTTGAAGTTCGATGGCAACCAGGAAAGCATCATTTCTCCGCGAGGCGATCCTGCTGCAGAAGCGCATCGAGAAAATACTTGGTAGCCCAATTTGGGTAACCCGCGGTCATATATCCGCCGAAAATGGGGAATGAACCGGGCAATGCACCATTGAGCCCGGGGTTGGGAGAATTGAGGAGTTGTAGTGGCTTCAGATAATTCAGCAAGCGCTCCGCTGCGAGCCAGTAGCGATGATCGCCTAGGTGCTCGGAGAGACGATAGCAGACTACAGCGAGCTGCGCCGCACCCGTGAGACAAGAGGAGAAACACGCGGGGCTCCAGTCCGAGAAGAAACGGCCGGGCACAAATCCACCGGCGTCTATGTGCGGCAGAAGGGCATCCACGCCCCGCTGCGACGCCTCAACGAAGTCCGCGCGCCCTGCGGCGATGCCAACTTCAAGCGTACCCTGCAGCGTGTAGCCGATCGTGTGAAGCAAGGGCGCCTCAGAGCAAGTCAGGCAATTGTTTGCAAACCATCCGTTCGCTCGTTGTTGGCGACGGGCCGCTTCCACGGCGCGGATCGCTGCAGTTTGCCAGCAGCTGCCCGTGACGAGTTCCCCGAGTCGATACAACGCCCACGCACAGAGGACGTTGTAGGTTTTTATCCGCCCGGGTTCAACGAACTGCCCATTAGTTCGAAAATAGCCGTCTTCGTTCAGGTCCCTAGCCAACCATTCGGCAGCCCGCACAGCTGCTTCGAGGAAGCGATCGTCCTTGCTGAATTGATAGGCGCTGATCCATCCGTCCAGAACCATACCTGTATTGAATGCGGTGGGCGTCTGTTTTTCGGGAGGACACACCGGGCCGCCCTGGACGGCCCCACTAGGCATCTGAACATCTATTTCCCAATTCGCCATTCGCAGCGCCTGCTCGCTTGCGGTTGCATTTTGGTACCGCCGGGCAAACTCCAGCAAAGAGGTGATGATGTAACCGGTCGTTTCGGGATAGGAGGGGCGCCAACCATTCTCGGTGTCGCAAGGGAAATACCCAAGAGATACTCCGCCATCGCTGCCAGCCGCTTGAGCGCGCAGAATCCAATCCACTGCAGCGTGGGCCCGCTCCTTCGTCTCGCCAGTGATCGGACGGATGGTGCCAAGCAGAGCGCGCCCAAGATCTGTACGCACAACTTGCGCAAAGGCGCGATTGACGGGGAGTCGCAAGAGAGCAAGGCGACGCCACACCTGGCCCGCAGCCCAGTAATGCTCACGAAGGCTGCGCCCAAAGACTTGATCCATCAGGACTCTTTGCGCCTCACCAGTCCTCAATTACGTGCTCTTGTTGTGCAACCTCGACTGACAACTCTGAGAATTGCGTAGAGAGCTCTCAAGGAGACCCCGTCGCGGCGTCGGACAAATCGGCCCATGTCTGGAGAAAACAATCGCGAGGTGGTCGACAGACCAAACCGTTTCGAGCCATTGCATATCGCAACTCGTCCCGACGCCGGCACGAGTTCGTGTGCTGGGGGCGAGAAGTCCAGGCTAGGAGCTTGCGGCCCTCATTGGGTTGCTGTCCAAGGAGCGGATGAGAGCATCGAGCATCCGCGTCTGATGCTCGGCGTTGAACTGCTCTTCAAACCACGGGCTGGGAGCCACCGCCGTGGACGGAAGATCGAAAAAGCCGGCCACGGCGTCGTCAATCGCCTCGGGAGAGCTGCCAGGGTACACGCACCGATAAGGCACGCCGCTTCCCTTGAGAAGGTGCTCTGCAGGAGAATTCGGTTGAATGAAGGCCAGAATTGGCCGCCCGATCTTCAGATATTCGAAGAGCTTCCCGGGAACCTGAACGGCGGATTGTGGCTGCAACAGCAATAGGCCGTCGGAGGTCTGTGCGATTTGGCGTGCTTCCCACTGGGGCATTTGCTCGGTCACAAGGTCCAGCCAGCCTTCGGTCTTCGCCCGATGAATGAACTCCGGACCAGGGATGGAATCGGGTTGAACCGGACCAATCAAGCGCACACGTACACTCTCGGCGGCGAGCCGCCCCGCTGCAATCAAGCGCGCTAGTGATTCGAGAATCGGTGCCACGTTGCGTCCGTTGTATAACTCGCCGGTATGGCTCAGTAGCTTGTAATCTCGCGGTGGAACAGGAAGCGGCTGGATACGCTCCTCCGGATCGAATCCGTTCCAAATCAAGTGGATTCTGTCGTTGAGGGATGGGAACTTCTCCTGCCATCTAACCTTGGCAGCGTCGGTATTGACAATCACCGCATCCGCCCTTCGCACCAGGGCACTTTCCAACCATTGATACGCTTGTTTCTGGTAACAGCTGATGTCCTGGTCTATCCAAATATCCGCAAGGGGATCGCGAAAGTCGGCAATCCAAGGCACGCGTTCGCTCCTAGCCAGTTGCCAGGCGGCAAGATGCGGCCCGAGCGGCGGAAATGTCGAGAAAATCGTAACGCGAGCACCGAGCTGCGCTCGGATGTGTGCGCGGGCGGCCCGGGAAGCGTGGTAGGACCATCTAATGTTCAGATCGCCTGGCAATAACGCCTTCTGGGCCACTCGTTCGAGCTGCCATCCGAGGCCGCGTCGCGGATTTGCGGCGAATGGATCCGGCACGTACTCCGTATTCGAGTCGTCGCGGCCAGCCTGGTCAGCGGCAGTAAAAGCGTGGCAGGTGTAGCCCAGCCTGGAGAGGTATTTCGAGAAGCGGAAGGGCCGCGCCGCGCCTATCGCGTTCGCCGGCGGAAAGTGGTAGGCGAGGATCAGCACTAGGTGCCCGGTCATTGGGTCTGTAACTCAACGGCACTTTGGCACAAAGGGAATTTCCGCAACACGGCATGACATCGCAGGGTGGCTTTTCCATCCCACAACGGCGGAATCTGCCCCTTTCTGGGATGGGCAAGGCTCTGGTTCCAGGCTTCGAGAATGGTCTCTTTGCGCGTTCCGGCCAGCCGGTTGGTACCGTACTCGATCGTGGCCGGCCGTTCAGTCTTGTCGCGCAGGGTCAGGCAGGGAACGCCCAGCACGGTGGTCTCTTCCTGAATCCCGCCGGAATCGGTCAGCACCATGGCGCTGCTCGCCTGCAGGCAGAGGAAGTCGAAATAGCCCAGGGGCTCCACGATATGGATCTGGCCGGAAAGTGGAATTGCGCCCTTTCCAGTGCGGGCGAGGATTCTGGGATGCATTGGCCAATACAGCGGGATATGGCTCGAGATCACAGAAAGGGCCTCTAGAATCTCGGCGAGCTGCCGGTCGTTATCAACGTTGGCCGGCCGGTGCATGGTGACCAATCCAAAACGATCACGGCCGATCCCGAGACGCTCACGGATGTCGGCCGTTTGTGTGCATGGCTGCCAGAGCCGGCCTCAAGATAATAATGAGCCTCCGGCAGGCCGAGATCTTGAAAGAACTGTCCCGACATGTTGTGGTCATAGTGCTGGCCGGTGTGAACCAGGATAGGGGCAAAATCCGGATCGCGCGAAAGAACGTCCATCATGGGCGCGACCTTCAAGAAATTAGGCCGGGCGCCTGCCACGATAACCAGAGGTATTGGTACATTCAATGATTTAGCCACGCTGTTTTCCGCCGCAGCATCATTTCGTAGATTTCCGCCATGCGCTCGGCTGCGATTTCGATACTGAGTCTTGTTTTCGCAAAGTCCGCAGCACGAGTTCCAAATTCACGTCGGAGTCGTTCGTTGCCGATGAGAGTAGTCAATTTTTCGGCGAGATCGCCGGCATCGCCCGGTCGGAAGAGCAGACCGCGTTCATCGTTTCCGATCAGCTCCGGAGTGCCCCCGACTTGCGATCCGACCGCGCAGCAGCCACAAGCCATTGCTTCGAGCAGTGTATTGGAAAAGGCCTCCGAACGAGAACACAGCACAAAAATATCGAGAGCGCGGAGATATTGAGGCACCTGTGACGTGGCGGGCTCGAACACGCAATCGTTTTGGATTCCTAAGCGTTGGCCGTTGATCTGCAATCGCGGAAGTTCCGGCCCGCTTCCCACAATGAGCAACTTCATGCCAGGCTGTAGATGCCGGATGCGGGCAAACGATTCCTGCAACAAATCGAGAGCCTTTTCCGGGCGCAGCACGCAGACCGCTCCAATAAGAAGCGAAGCATCCGCGACGGGAGTGGGCTTAGGCGTCGGCGCTGGGTAGAACTCGGCGGTGTCGATGCCGTTATAGCAGACTTCGATTCGCTCATCCCGGACTTGTTCGTCGATCATGTGGCGGCGCATGGCCTCGCAGTTGACCACTACAGCATCCACCATGCGGTCCGTCCACCGCACTTGGCGGCGAGTACGCTGGTCGAGCAGATCTCGGCTGCCGAGCAGGCTCGAAAGAACCACCGGCACGCGCAGGCTCCGCGCCAGCGGCACCGCGAATACGGCGCTCGGATCCCAGGCATGTACGAGGCGAATCGCATGCTCCCGGATATACCGCCGCATCCGCATCGCCGCGCACAGAGCAGTTGGCGACTTCAGAGAAGATACATGCAGATGAAGGACAGGAACACCCGCACGGCTGAGCTCCTCGAATCTCATCCCTTCGGCGTGGTAGCTGGCGACGTGCGGCTCAAATCGCGAACGATCGAGCTGAATCGCAATCTTCGTTACGTCCCGCTCGATCCCACCGTGGTGAAGCTCCCTCACTGTTAGCAGGATTGGGATCGGATTTGCGGGGATTGTGCTGGCTCCTCCAATCGCAGGCCGTAGTCGATCCCCGGCCATCATCGTCGCAAGGCGCCATTGAAAACGGAAACGATCGATTGGAAATAGGCTTCCGGGGTTTTCCGCAAGACAATCTGGCGAGCCAATGACACCAGACGGTCGCTGAGAGCGTGATCCAGGATGAGTTGGGCGACCGCGGAAGCCAAACCAGCCCTGTCATGCTTGTTCACCAGCAAAGCATCCCTTCCGTTAGAGGCAAGTTCTGGAACCCCGCCAACCGCTGTTGCCACCACCGGGATACCGGCGGCCATGGCTTCGAGAAGGACATTGGGGGATCCCTCGCTGTGAGAGGGTAATGCAAATACGTCGGCAATCGCGTAATAGGGGTTGGGGTCGTCCTGCTGCCCGGCCAGAGTCACGGCATTGGTCAGGCACAGGCTGCGGCAGAGCTCCTCGATTCTGGACCGCTCTGGGCCTTCTCCGACCAACACTAGCCGCACTGGAACGGAGCCTAGCAGTTCGCGCACTCCTGGAAATGCCCGGATAAGGTCTGCGTGTCCCTTTTCGCGCGAAAGGCGTCCGACGCTCAACACTACTTTTGTTCGACTATCCAGCCCGAGTTGGCGGCGTAGTGCGGATATCCGCGCCTCCGGAACCGGCGCGAACGGACGAATCGGCATGTGCTGAACGTGAATGCGGCTGGAGTGGACACTCTTTCGTTCGAGTTCTTTGACGAATGCGCAGGAGCTTGTCAGAACTGCATCTGCGGCCTTCAGTGACCACCCGTCCAGTCGATTGTAAATCCGCATCTTCATGTCGGTCGTTGTATATCCGTGGTGAAATGCGACCCAGCCACGGGACCGGTTCAAGCCTGTCCACCGAACCAAAAAATGCGATTTTACGCCGTTAGACCAGACGAGATCGGTAGGCCGGTTTTCTACGAGAGCGCGTAATTGCGGGATGACGCCCGTGTCGAACCGGCCGCTCTCAGAGACGATATCAAGTGGCACGCCGGTATTTCGGATCGCTGCGGTGAAGCTATTTTCGACTGGACCCCGACTGAAGGTCATGATGGAAAGGTCCACTCGTGGCAGAGCTGTCTGCCCGCGGATTGCTTCCTTGGCGAATTCCAGAACGGCTTTCGCCGATCCGCTAATGGAGTGGGCCTCGACCATCGCCAGAACGCGAATGGTGTGCACGGCTCATAGCCCCTTGGGGAAAGAGCTGAGTTGCCGCGGACGCACGAGGTCACAGTGGATCCGGCAGAGCTGCTCGCTGACAACGGTCCAGTCGTAGCGGCTGACGACGAAGGCCCGCGCAGCGGCGGAGAGCCGAGCTCGCGTTTCGGCCGATGAGACGACGCGCCCAACCGCCGCCGCGATTTCCGGGCCGCTGTCAGCCAACAACAGGTGGACATCGTTCTCAGCGTCTATCCCTTCGGCCCCCAGGCGTGTGGACACCACCGCGACCCCAGCGGCCATTGCCTCCAGAATCTTCAGCCTCGTACCGCTGCCAGACCGAAGCGGCACGACTACCGCTACGGCAGAAGCATAGAAAGGGCGAACATCGTCAACAGTGCCTATTACACGGATCCGATCCGAGGCCAAGGCACGGACCTCGGGCGCCGGATCGCGGCCTACGATTGTAAATTTGAGGTCAGGGTGATTGCGGGCTATCTCCGGCCATACTGCCTGCGAAAACCAGGTCACCGCGTCGATGTTGGCGTGATAGTCCATAGAGCCGACAAACAGAATGGTTCGTTTCGAGTCGCATTGGCCGGTCCGGCGGCGGGCTTCGGCGATCTGCGTCGGTGAGTAGTAGCCGGCGTCGACACCGTTCGGTATGACGTGGATGTTCGCGCCCGGGTGCCGTGCAAGCAGCTTTTGCCGCTCACGTTCGCTCGTAACTATGTGCGTGTCGCACGTGTCAAGCAGTCGGTTTTCGGCGCGCTCGATCAGTTTCGCCACCCGCCAGGCCGCCACTCTCTTGAGCGGGTTGCCGGCGGTTTTCGCATAACGCCACATCAGTTCGGATTCAATATTGTGCCAGTCGACCACGGTAGCTGGGCATCCCGGCCCTTGCCCGATGACCGGCAGATACTTCATCAGCTGCATCCCCTCGATCTGCACTGTGTCGAACTGGCGCGACCGTAGGACATCCGCCAATTCTGAAGCCAATCGGAGCGACCAACAATTCAACACGGTCACCGGCGTAGGGCCTGCCAGGCCACGCAGGATTTTAAATGCAGAGTAGGTACGGCCCTTATACAGCGTGACGACACTCGCCAAGCCAGAACCGTCTGGGGGCATGGTGTGCCCTTCTCCAGCGTGGCGCATTTCGACAAACGTGACTGAGAAGCGCGCGGCCAACCGCCGTGCCAACTGATAGTCGCGCAGTCGGGCACCGGTATTGATGGGCCAAATCTGATGTGCGGTGAAGTACAGTAACCTCATGGAGCCTGGCGGATAACCGCTGCAGAGTATGGATCGTGAGTCTGTGTGAAATTGCGCGGCTAGGAGCGGAAACAAACCCAAGATCAGTTGGGGAGGCCGGGAACGGAATTGTTTTTATACTGCGGGCAACAGTTCTGGAAAGTCTCCTTGCGGGCGGGCCTGCAACAGGTCGATGGCTTGGCGCACCAAGTGCTGACCGGCGGCGTATTCGTTATGTCCGGACCCGTAGGCTTCCATCGAGAGGCACGGACAGCCCCGTTCGCACAGTTGACCAGGGCCAAACGGTGCCGATAGCCCACGATTTGGTGATGGGCATTGCGGTAGGGACGACTCAGCCATTAGCTGTTTTTCCCCGACTCAGCAACAGCCCGCGTAGAGCGTCATACCCAGTGTTGCCCATGAGCTTTTTTGCTGTTGCTCGGGTCAGATCCGCTACTTGGCGCTGCCATAAGCCGCCACCCCGACAGATTCGCTGAAAAACACTGAGTGGAGTATCTCGCATCACGGCTACGCGCCCCAAAGAGAAAGGATCGGTGCGGATGGAATTTGCGAAGTTCCGGCTAGTGGCCACCGACTTGTATCCCGCTTCACGCGCCAGTTCGGCGACCCGACGATCCCACCGGCCCCCGGGACAAGAGAAGTGCTCCACCGCCTGGCCCGTTATCTGTTCCAAACGGAGTTTTGGTTCGATCAGCTCCCTCCGCAAGCCTTTAAGGTCTAAGTCCGAAAGATAGGCGTGAGTCATGGAATGGCAGCCGATGTCGAAACCCCAATCACTGAGGCTTCGAAGTTCGTCTGTCGAAAGATAACCGGGCTTCCCCAGGAAGCCGACCGTTATGTAGAAGGTCGCGTTGAACGCAGCCGCCTTGAACAAGGGCGCTGTGGTTAGCAGATCGGTTTCACAGCCATCGTCGAATGTTATCGCAACTCCCAACCCATCCGGATATTTGAGCGCTTCCGGGACACTCATCCCTCGCCATCCCGCGCTCTGCAGCCACTGAAGCTGCGCGCGGAAATCTGCTTCCGAAACGATGTACCTCACGTAGCCCAGCTCCGACTGACACATGGGCCTGCCGGGCAACTCGATTTCGTGGTACATCAGGTGCACGATGCTTCGAGCACTCATGCGAGACTCGCTTGGTGGCTGCTCCATGTTCACAGGTTTACCGGGCCGTCGCCGTCCCCGCGCATAAAGAACAGCTGGTTTTGGTTCGACTCGAAAGGGAAAATCAATTGGCTGAGCGGCTTCGATGTTGCAACGATGAAGTTTGACGGTCCCTTGAGAAATCCCGCCGACTTCAACGCTTCGGTCCAGGCAACATGGGATTGATTCGAGACAATCAGGTCGACCCCCCGATCCTCCAGAAACCGAGTCGCCGCTTGGATCACAGTACCGGCATTCTCGGGAGAAGCGAGACAGTCTGCTATCGCCCCAACCCGTAAACACCCAAAGTATCTGTTATTCTGCATCTTTGTATCGAGCATTACCACGCAGCCCAGCACCTCTTTGTCGCGGGTTACTTTGAGGCACAAGAAGTTCTTGTTCGTCGGATACAAGATGTTGAGATTTGTACTGTCCCGGCAAGCAATCAGCATGTAATGGGAATGGCACCGCTCCCACAATTCATCGGCCCAGTTTCCAAACCTGCCCACCAATTCAGTTTTGGTGAACTGATCGTGTCGGGCAGCGTGAAATCTCTGCAGGATGTTGATCCCGATCCAACCCGTTCCGGTAAGTGCGGCCAAATCGGCCAGGAAACGTCTCCCGGGTGTCTGCCGCAAGGGCGCGATCTGGCGCAGGAAATTTGCCGGATGAAGGACTCTGAAATAGAAGGGCAATGCATGCAGATTCCAGCCCATCGCCCTCAACATTTGAGGCAGAGGGCGATCGAAGCCCCCCATGCCCAGGCAAAACAGTAAAGGGGCCGCTTTCGTGGCACTTCTAAGCATATGGACGCCCACGCTGGAGTACCGCTTGTTAATTATTCCTTCTGAAATCGGCAAATGGTAAAAAGCAACCACCTGGATTTTGCCGCGCACTGAGAAGTCTTGAGTTTTCAAAATGAATGCGCCGCGAACTTCCTGCCCCTCGAGCGCCAGGTAAAACTCTTGGTAAATGCGGCGGCCGTCGCGTTTCGGCAGCCAACTGGGGACGTCCTTTTCGGGGAAATGGAATTCGCTGGGTACGCCTCCTGTAGCCAGGCGCTGGTTGAAAGCCTTAACGGCAGGAATCCATTCTTCTGTATAAGACTTAATGGAGATTGCCATAAGAGGCACTAGGAACCGTGGTTGAGCTTGTTTTGGACAACGCTGTGGATTCGATCGATGCTGTTCATCTGATCGATCTCTTCGGGCTCGAACTGGCATCCAAACTCTTGCTCTAACGCAAGGATCAGATTGAGGTGCTGGACGGAGTCCCACGATGCAATCGTCTCGGGAGAGGATTGCGCAGTGATCTGGCTGCCAGGAAGTTTCAGAACGTTCTCAGCAATTCCGCGAACGCGCTCGAACAGTGGCGAAGTCATACCTTATCTGTCTCCGTTCCGTACGGTAACCTTAACCCACTCAGGGCATGACACTGGCACTTGGCTGAGATTAAGCTCCCACAGGATGCCCTTGCCGTTTTGCTCCAGAGGGGTGAAGCTGTGGCTCGCATAAAAGTCTCTTGCCGGGGCGTTCTTTGTGGTCGGCAGGAACCAGCCCCGGAGCCTGCGGGCACCGAGTTTGCGTGCATGATCGGCGATAAAAGACAGAAATGCCGTTTCAACGGTGCGCCCTATCACTCTGCAGCTTAGAACCAAGGTGTCAATTTCACACCGCTGGCCCTCGAACCGCGTGATGGCCACTCCCACCAGGCCATTGTCTCCGAACCGATCACGCACGCGGATCGAGAAACAGTCGCAGCCCGGCGACGAAACCATCTCCGAAATCTGTTGTTCTGTGTACCGCCGGCTGGTCAGATTGAACTGGTTTGTTTTGCTCGTTAGTTGCGCAATCCGCGTGAGACTTGCTTTCGTGAGAGGAGCAATTTCCGCTTCTTGCTGGAGAGACCGGTAAAAGTCGTCGCGCGAAGCTACCGTCTGGGCCAGTTCTTGGCGATCGCGGTGGGCCTGATATATGGCCCCACGCCGCTGGTCCTCCTCCGATAGCACAAGTCGCTCGAACACCGGACTCTCGCGCACCGCCTGAGCGAACCCCCTAGGATCACTTGGCAGATCGATGACGAAAACTTCCGGCACCTGGCTGCGGACCTGCTGGCACTCAGTTGGATCGTCGTCGAGAAATGCCAGGCTCTCCACACCGATGTTCAATTCCTCGGCGATGGCCCGCAGGTTCTCCGCTTTGTCGGTCCAGTTGATGCGCATTGCCGCAAAATGGCTGGGTTTGAGAAGCATTCCGGCATGGTTTTTTAAAGCTTCCAGGGCGTCATCAAGATTGTTCTTGCTGCAGATCGCGAGCAGGATTCCGCGCTGATGAAGATCCAGTAAGGCGCGCTGCAAGTTGTGGAAATAAACCCCGGGGTATTCGGTACCCAACTCAATGCCGGCCATGCCATCTTCGCCGATCACTCCGCCCCAAAGAGTATTGTCGAGATCCACAACGACGGTCTTAGCGACCTTCCCCGTGAGCGGGTGCAGGAACTTGAGCCACTCCTTCGCCACATGATTCAGGTTCTCAGCCGCCATCGGCAAGCGTACGGTCAGCCACTTCCGCTCGTCATGCCAGTGCGCGCGTCCGTGCCGCGCTACCAGCGAATCGTAGTCCAGGATATAAACACCAGTCCGCTCAGCTGCGAGTGCCTGTAGCCTTCGATTGATTTGCTGGATTGCCACTGCCTGCCCATTGGCAACCTGGCCGTCGAGAATGCCGCAACTGGGCACCGACGGCTGCTCAAGGTTGTGAATGATCAGGTGAGCCTTGCTGCGCGCACGAAAGTTCGACACCCAGCTGCGGAAATCCCCAACGACCCGGGTCGCAGCGCTCTGCACCTGTTCTGAATTCAGGTCCGCATAGTCTCGCCATAGCTCCGGCGCGACATCACGCGTCTGAACGGCCAAGAAGACCACATCGGGCGCGAAGCCATAAAGCGAGCTTTTAGGATCGAGAATCTCCTGAACATGGGCATTGAAATCTGACATGTGGACAGTTAGATCTATCCTCGCGTGGAAGCTGCCCGCCCGCAGCAATGGGACAATCGGCTCAACGGTGAACGAACGGAGAATAGCCATGCGGTAGGGAAGCAGGTTGAGCTTGGGCCGAAGCTGTTCATAGCGCGATACGATGAACGTAGCGGTTGAAACCGTGTTATCTTTCGTCCACAATTCCGAAAGCAGGTGCGAAGCGCGGGTAGCCTCGCCGCGCTCCATCAGGCGATCGATTTCCTGTCGCAACTCCGCCACGTTTAGTCGCCCTGATTGCGAGAGCGCCATTGCGCTGGTTCCACTGCTCATCGTTCCAGATACTCCACCAGAAGCCTTTGTTTGGTATATACCCACGCGATGCGCCGTCCACCGAATGCCGCGGCTGGTAACGGCTGCTTCACGATCAAAGAGCCAACGGACCGGCAGTATTCCAGCTGCTCATAAAGTGATGCCACTTCGTAGCAGATGTGATGCAAGCCGCCGCCCTTAACCAAGAACTTCTGCAGTGGTGACTTCTCAGTCTCGGGCTCAAGTAACTCCATTGCCGGACTATCCGGGCGGCCACAGCGCATGAAGGTCACTCTGGCCTGCTGCAAGGGATCGTGAATGATCTCACCCTTCCACTCCGCCTCTAGCGACTGCGCGAACTCCTTGCCCATCTGGGCAATCGAGGCAACTACAAATCCAACATGATGGAGAGTACCTTCCCGCACCGCGCCTGCTCCTGGCTGGGTCTCGCTTTTTGCCCTACGTTGTAGTTCTCTTTTTTTGTCCGGCCGCGGTGCCGGCGGGGGAAAAGCAGCCCTGGTAGGTGAACCCTGCCGCCGTTGCCGTAACTGAGAAAGAGCCGGTCTGCTGAAACTCGAGGTCATTCCTGTCAGTTGCTTAGTCCCGTTAGACGCTTGAGTTTGGTTTTCACCCGTTGATGAAATTCTCCCGCTAATACCTTCGCGTGATAACTTCGTCCGACTAACACTTGGAAATAGGCATGCATCGGCCTTCTTTCATAGCCTGGCTGGAAATTGGTCGTGTTGCCGAACCCCAAGATGCGCCGTTCTTCCTCCGTCAGGTTACCCAGAAATGCAGCATTGAGCTGCAGTGGGTGATAGCGGTAATACTCAAGATCCTCCTGCTGAAGGGGGAGCTTTGGATCGTGGTAAGCAAAGAAAACGGCCTGACGCGGCTCTAAAATCGGTACGTTTTGCCGGTGAAATCCCGAAGTGTCAAAGAGGAAGGCTAGGCCTGCAGGTCCGGATACTTCAACAAATCGCTCACGGGGAAGAGCGCGCGCCTCGTCCCGGCTCAGCGGTTTCGGGTGTTGTCGGCCATGGGTTCCTTTGACATAAACAAAGCCTCCGCTCTTGACGTCCGTAAGATAGAGCCCGAGCTTTACTTCGCGCGGGATTCGGTCTTTAACCCGTTCCTGATCGTACCAGGCATCCCCGTGCCAGCCATGGAAGTCGCGTTTGGTCGGCAGCGACTTCCAACCCTTGGCCTCGACCAACTCAAACGTGTCGCCGAGATACTCGCGTAGCGCAGGCACGACAACCGGGTGCAGAGCGGCATCTATAAAGCCTTGATCCAGGATCAAAACGTCCTGGACCATGTGACGGTACCGGTCATTTTTTTCGTAGCCGTCGAAGTCGTTCCAACGCATGCGCCTCAACCTTGCGTTGAAGCTCACCTGCATGCCCCGAAGTTGACTAGCCGTTAGCAGGTCAGGAATGATTACGATGCCGTTTTCCTCCAGTTCCTTCGTCATTGGACTTAGCATATCTGTCGCCACCCCCTAAAATGGATGTTCTGAATCTCTATGCCCTGTACAAGTCGAGGTATTCAGGGACCCGCACATCCGGGGCGAACCTCTCCATCGCCCGAGCCCGCGTCTGCACGCTCATTTTCTGACACAAGCCTGGATCCTCATTCAGGAATTGAACGCAGCGAATCAGTTCACGGTAGTCTCCTGGCGTAAACAGAAAACCTGTACGGCCCTCCTCGACAAACTCAGGTATCCCACCGATCCGGCTCGCGATAACAGGAAGACCGCTAGCGCTTGCTTCCAGATTCACCAGCCCAGCGGCTTCCGACCACAGCGACGGGCATACAAAACAGTCTGCCGCCTGCATCAAGGGTGCAACATTCTCTTGCAGTCCGTGAAAGAAGACCCGGGATGTCAACTGGAGCTCCGAGCATAGTTGGTGGAGCCTCTCTGACTCGTCGCCGTCTCCTACAATCCACAAGACAACGCTGTCAGGTAGCTCGGTCAAGGCCCTGATGACGACATCGATCCCTTTTTCCTTGATCAAGTGGGCGACCGTCAGGAGAACAAAGCTACCCTCCACATGGAGTTGTCTGCGAAGGTCGGCGCGCATAGCCTGGTCCGGGCGGAAACGTTCCGCATTGATGAAGTAACGACAGAGTATGAGATCAGAGCGAATCTGCTGGCGCCGGAGATCGTTCAGAACGAACTGGCTCACACAAAAGACTTTGTCGTAGCGCTGCACAAGGAATCGTTTCAGGATCTTCTTCAGCCCTCCGGAAAACTGCCGACTCCCAGGCATGCGGGAGATGTGGTCCGTGTAGCAGTGCCTGACGTTCGGACGGAGGAGCGTCAGCCACCAGAGATAGCAATTGCGCAACATGTCCGTAAAGTTCCAATGCACCAGGGTGATCCGGTGCCGGGCGATGAGCCGCAACAGTCTCGCCAGCCGCGCCCAGTGAAAACTGCGCAGATCCAGGCACGCCGTTTCGATCCCAGCTTCCTGGAACGCTGTGCTTTTATTGCCACCTTCAGGGCAAATGAAAAGCGGATAAAAGAGGCTGTCATGGAGCTCAAAGGTGCGCGCCAGGCGAATGATCTGCTCTTCCAAGGAGCCGAATTTCATTGCGGGATCTAGCACAACCGCGTACAGAACGCGAGGTAGACTCTTCGACGGCATGTTTTTTGGGCAGCCCCAGCCTGATTGCGTCCCCGGGGGACGGTATGAACGAGATGGCGCAATCGAAGTTGGCGTTCGGCTCCTTCTGCAACCCTGGTGTCCGAATCTCTCAAGTCTCATTCGGCACCCGGGTCTCCGGCCGAGCGTCAGCAGTCAATCTGGCAGAACGTAGCCGACATCCAAACTGAGGGGCTGCGGTGCCATTTGCACCACCTTTTCATTAGGGGGCTGGATGAGAATCTCAATCTTGGCTTCCTTGTCGTTGGATTGAACTGACCAAGTGCCACGCTTCATGGGGACTATACCGCGAAATTCATATTCGTCCGGCGCCCCGCTGCTCGAAGGAATGACAATCCTGCATCGAGACCAATAGCCAGTCGGTATATCCGGCAGCCAAACACTTAGTCTCACATTGGCCGGATTTATCGCAGTAGCGGTGATTGGCCATCCCAACTGGATTTTCGCCGGCAGCTTTGTCTCGGCTGGAATCGCAATAGCCCTTTCCCACGACGCTGTTCGCGGGGTGATGGCAATCGCTGCGGTCTGGTCGCCGTTTATGTTGCTAGTCGCCTGACCTAGATTGGCAAAGGTGTAGGAAGAAGCGCCACGAGCAACGAAGTAGGCAGAAACGGCAATTAGAATCCAGGCAAGCGCTGCAACCACGACGGTCGCTACGGCGCGCCTGCCTATCATCTTACGCTCTATCGAAGTGACGCCCCTTATCGTGTCACTAAACTCTGTAAATCCGACTGCTGCAATCGTGACCAGGGCAAAGCGGATGCAGTGGGAGTATCGCGGAGAAGCTTCCCATATGGAAACGATCGCTCCGGCCGCAAGCAGGGTGGTAAATATTGGCAGGGCCAGCCGACGCGCTACGGTCTCATGCCGAATTGCCGCCATCGCTCCTACCACGCAAAACAGCAGCAGAATAGGAGCATACCCCAGTCGCATCGCTTTGGCCCAAGCTGCCGCGCTTTCGTAACCTCCCGCTGCCAGGCCCGCCTCTGTTACCGATGAATACCCGATAGCAAAGAACTTAGTCGCCTTTGCGACCGGCACCACGATAAAAGTTACTACCGGTTCGCGCACTATCTCCGTAGCCAAGGTCGCGAAAAGCACGCGCCGCTTTTCTTTGGGGGAGGAGGCTTTGTCGAGAAGCTCATAGCGGAGGAAGTACTCGCCGAGGGTAACGGGATTCCAGCCCCGGCTCAGAAATCCCAAGGAATGGGATCGAAGATGGTATTGGTCGTTCGATTCCACCCATCTCTCGAACGACTTGCTGGTGGGCAGGCTGACAAGCGCGGCAATAAGAAGAGTCCCAAAGGCGAGCTGAAGAGTGCGGCGCGATGGCGCGTAGGCGGGAATGCTAACAACCGCGAGCGCAAGCAGAAGAGAATCAATACCGCCCCGCTGCATCCGCATCAGTACCAGCAGAAATCCCAGCGCGACTCCCCATGCGACCGCTTGCGCCCGAGTGATGACATTGCTTTTCAGTGTGCGCATCAACAGCAGAATGCCCAATAGAAACAGAGCTGTTCCAGGAATTTGCGGTGTATAGCTCAAAACGTCAAATATGCGGTAAGGCATGATGGCAACAAACCAAGAGGCGACGCGAGCGGAAGTCGAGCCGACGAGTTGCCGAGCGATAGCGAAGGTCGCTGCTACCGTAACGGCATCCAGCAGTGCGTTCGCTATATGGAGCGCAGAGAGGCCAGCGCTGGAAAAGAGCTTCTCAAGCCAATAGTACAGAGGAAGAGACCGCGACAGCCAAACCGGGTAGTCGTACGATGCGCTCAGCGTTCCCAGATTTGCCCGCGTCAGGCCTCCATGAACAACCGCCAAGACAAAGCGACGCAAATACAGATCATCGCCTATCAGCACGAATTTCGGAAACGCGATTGCTACCGCCAGGCGGGAGACCACGCAGAGTCCCGCTAAGGCTGAAATGAACGCGACATCGGATACGCGGTCGCAGTGAAATTTAATCTGCCGAGCTCCCAGCCAGCAGAACAACGCGTACCCAATAGCCGCAAAAAACGCCCAACCTGGCATTCTGAGCAACTCATAAGAGGTTGCAGAAGTTGCAAGAAATCCTAGTACTAAACCAAACAGAAGTAGGACGGGAGTTAAGGAGATCATGCTCACTACCAGACCGTTCGAAGAGCACAGACGATGGGAGCGGCTTGCTGCGGAAGCGACTTTCGTGGCCTCTTGTGGCATTTTGTGCGATAGCCCTCGGTTGGATTCTGGCAGAAGCTTATCTTGTGCTCAAAGTACGTGGTTCTGCTGCAGGTCGGGAAGCCGTGGCACTTGCGGCGTGCTTCATTCTTCTCACCCGGCTGCTCGGCCCAGCCTTTTCACTATTGCGGCTACCCTCGGAGTGAAAACGAACATCCGGGCGTTGGTTCCAGCGCTCTCTCTGCCCCTATGGAGATTCAGCTCGACCGCTCTCTAGTCGCCCTCGGCCATTTTCTGCAGGCCCGTTTCGGCTTCCGCGCCTAAACCAAAACTTCTGCCTAACTAAGAGGTGGCATGCTAAGAACGCTGTGGATGGCTACAGCCAGACGACCCAACAATCCGGCGGCCTTGTGAACCACAAGCAGTCGCCGCGAACGGGACCCGTGCGAGCGGCTGCCTATATCGCATCTCGCCCCTTTTGATCACAAACTTTTTGGTGCGGCCTGCTTTTCTGCGATGATCGCGTGGCCAATGCACCCAAAACGTGGAAGGCCGAAAAGGAAATGGACACAATTGCATCGCATCACAGCGTTTCTAACGGCTCCCGCCGGAAACCTATTGACGTCCCAAAACTCGTGCGCAAATATCTTCAACACGCGAGTTCGATTGGCCCCTAGCTCGCTTGTGAGGCGTTGAATGTTAGCGATGCGGACTACAAACGGCCGTCCGTTCTTCTCGGACCAGAACTCGAAGCCTGCGGCCGTTTTGAGCATTTTGGAATTTCTAGCTTGGATTCTACGAACCAGCAGGACAATCGCCATTTCGAGAGACCTGTGGTTGCCCTCCAGAATGACAATCCGACCCCCGGGCTTTAAGACTCTACAAAGGTTTGCAAGGGCCTTTTCCCACTGCGGGACGTGCATTAAAACACCTCTGCAGTGCACCGCATCGAAGGTGTCGTCCCGAAACGCGAGTTCTTCCAAAGCCTGACATACGAAGGACG
Organism: Acidobacteriota bacterium; assembly: GCA_003223325.1. Classification (GTDB taxonomy): domain Bacteria; phylum Acidobacteriota; class Terriglobia; order Acidiferrales; family UBA7541; genus Palsa-189. The sequence continues at coordinate 16,172 of QHYS01000044.1, read as the reverse complement.
TCCTCGATGTGAGACCGCTCAGCGCGGCTTCCCTTCTGGCCGTCCTAAGGACAGTCTCTGAAAGATCTATCCCCACACACCGGTAGCCTTGGCGGGCGATCCGCAGTGAGTGATCACCTATGCCGCAGCCCGCATCCAGAAAAAGAGCGTTGCGCGGAGGATTCAAGTGTTTGAGGACCTTGTCGATAACCCTATCGTTGAAACGATTCAGGGTAGGGTGGCCTCTGTAAACAGACTCCCAGCGAGAATGAATCTCCTCCTGCGCGTATGTTTGACTTAAGATCATGAAGCACGCGATACGGAGGAACGTTTGATCGCAGGTGCGGAATTGATCCTGGCACACGACGAGCCGACTCTAGTTACAGCGCGACGGAACATTCTGTTTGACCTCCCAGCGTAGGCTGTACCTCCGCAGCGAGCGGCTGTCGTGGCTTCCGGCTTGCAACGATGTGTGGGATGCTACGATTGGTTCGGTTCCCCCGCCAGGGGTTCGCACAAGGCAGGTCGATCATGACCACCAGACCGTGAGAGAAATCAATTCTCGGAACCATTTCCGTCGCGTTCCCGAGTAGATCTTGTAGTACTTACGAGAATCTTCACGGTAATCCTCCTGCGCGAGAGCGCACCGCTCCGGGGATAATACTCAGAGACGAAATAGGCTGCACTTCGTTATTCGATCCGCCCATGGCACCAAAGATGATGTATCTCAGGTGGTTGTCGGTGACGGTGACATTCGTAACCACTGCGCTATATGGTTGGTTTGCCCCGCCCGAAGCTGTAGCAAAGTCTTGGGTCAAGAACACACTTCCCTGAACAGCGAGTTTGTTAGTCGCATAGCCAGACACATTCCTAGTCCCAAATCTATACGTAACTTGATACACATCATTCGGAACGAGCATATCGATTCGCGTATCGGCGCTGGCTACGCTCGAAGAACCGACCTGAGAGTTCCACAGGGAGGCATCCGTGATCGCTGGAAAACTGCCGTTGTCTGCGCAGCACCCGCTCTGCACGGCCTGGCTTGTCCCGATGCCGTAACCTCCCCACCACATATTCCCAAAACTGTCCACATAGTTCGTGGACTTGGATGGGAGGATGCGGATGGCAGGGCCAGGGAAAACGGTAACACTCAGTAGAGCCTTTACCGCAGGATTTACCGTGCTGGTTGCCGTGATCGTGGTCGTGGTAGGTGAGGCCACGCTAGACGGAACCGTATAAAGTCCGGTAGAAGTTAAAGTGCCAACCAACGGATTCATAGTCCAAGTCACGCCGCCTATGTTCACGAGAGCGGTCAACTGCTGCGCAGGAGTTCCAGCCATGATGTTGAGGTAATCCGAAGTGAGGTTCACGGCTACCCCTTGCAAGGCGACATCCACGGTCGAGGTTGCGGAGTCAGACGTTCGCGTGAAAGTGACCAATTCCCGATTGCTCGTAGTAACCCCTGAAGTCGAGGAGACCATGAGGCTCGATTCGTCCACAAATTCCATGAAGTTAGACAAGCCTAGCCGCACAGTCCCAGAATTTGACGCTGACCCTACATCGGCATGAGTTTGATTAAACGTGAAGGAGGTCCCATTCGCAGAAGCGACTGTATGCCAGCCATCATAGGTCCCGCCAGAAGTGCCATTGATGAGGACATTGTTGCCGACCGCCAAGGAGTTCGCCACGGTGATCGTGGCCACGTTGCTGCTCCATACGGTGTTCGTAATCGGCGAGAACACAGGTCCGGCATTCACAACCTCATTAGCCGCAGCGATGTAGTTCGCAGGCCAGTGATTGCTCTCTATGGCAGAGATGTCGTAGCCGTTCCCTCCGTCGTCATTGATGATGCCGTACTGCTGTAGCTGCTTGAGCAGGATTTGAGCGGGGGCCGAATAACCAGAGATGTCGAAGCTGGGTTTCAGGCGCAGCCGTGCTCCGAAAGGAATAGTGGCCCCGTCCGGTGCATACGCAGTAGCGGGCCAGAGCAGACAGGAGCACTCGACCCCGACACCGAACGTCACGCGCAAGGCATGATTGATAGTCCCGTTATTCGCCACGGCATTGTTCCACTCAGCGAGGCGCATTTGCAGAGGTTGCGCCTCTGTTCCAGCGGCACCCGTAGCCCCACCCCCAGCGCCACTATTCGGCAGTTTGTAATCGTAATAGGTGTAGGCTAGACCGCCTTGTGAGTTACAGGTTCCTGCGGTCGAACACCCGCTGTTAGCTGTGTTGAGCGTGGCGCTTCCGTTCGTGATGGCCGAAGCGTTTGCGTGGACCAGGGCATAGCTAATAGATGTAGGCGTTACCGCCGTGATGGTGACGGGCGTCGTACAGGCGTTGAAGTAGGTGTCTCCCCCGGTAAATCCTCCCACGCAAGCCGTCGAACCGACTAAAAAGCCTGCGGACTGCGGGTTCGTGGTGCAGGTTAAAGTAGCTACGTTGTTCGTGACCGAAGCTGCTGAAGTGGCGCACGAAGCATAATACTGGTAGAAATCCGACAGCACCCCATTGTCCGTATTCATCTCTAACAGGTGATGATCGACCGGATTTGCCGAGTTCGAGATGGCTGTGAAATAGCCGCCCTCCAGCTTGGTATTTGGGAATGGGGCTATCTGATAGCTGCCGTTGTTGGCAGTCGTATAGAAGAAAGTCATAGCCTTTGTCGGCGTGGCGTTCGTGATGTAGGTGATCGGCCTGCCAACGACGTTGAACGAAGGCTGACCACCGCCGACATTGATGAGAGACTGCCATGTGGAATTCATCGGATGCTGCGGCAGCGAGTCGATCCGTGTGTTGAAGATGTGATTGTTCGGGAGCAGCTGATAGCCGCCCTGAGTCTGCTGCGCAGTCACGCTGGCCGGAGCGGTATATAGTCCGGTCGCTGAGTTGATGCTCCCCGCGCAACTCGGGCAAGTCCAGCTACCCGCGTCCGTAGCTGTGAACTGCATCGTCTTGCCCTGATTCACAACTGCTTCATTGGACAGCGTCAGGATATTCTGACTGGTTGGCAGGGGCGGAGTCGGGTTGGCGATGTAGGCGAAAGCGATGGGATCGCAGACAGCGCTGGTAGTGAGGTTTGGAAGTACAGTGCTGCCCTGTGTCCCCAGTTGGATTAACCAGTCCTCGACTATAGTTCCGCCACTTCCTAAAACGATGTTTCCGACCCCGTTTTGCCAGCCCCAACGGAGAAAGGGACCGCTACCGTTTGGCTGCGTGAAAAGTATTTGTGTTCCATCGTAGAGATTGTTGGGGCTGCGTACCATCAAGACGCTGGCCTTGGTAAAGGTTGTACCAGTCCAATAAGCGAATAGATAAGGCTCAGCGCTGGCGACCGACGTGTAAGGATTTTGCGTTGTAGATGCGCGAATCCATCCCGAGGAATCTGGAGGATTCGTAATGGTGACGCCTGGCTCCGGCAGAGTCACTTCGCTGAAAATTGCGCCTGTCGTGAATGTGAATGCGTTCGTAACGGTCGAAACATGATGGACATAAATCTGACCATTCGGGTAGATGTAGTATCGGGTTGTGCCGATCAGGTTATTGAACTCAGCCTCGGCATTCCCCACAGGCTCGGATTTGGTTTCGATCACTACGCGCGAAGCGTTGTATTCAACGAGCGACAACTGCTTAGGGGCTAGAGAAAAAGCGTTACCCGCCGCGCGGTCGTATAGCTTTACATCCAAGTAGTCGTAGTAGGTTCTGTTGAACAAAGCGGCTTCGGTACTGGTATCGTTCGGGCCGTTGCCACCGGAATTGTCGAGTATGTTTACGCTCGCATTGGGGTCGTTCACGAGGTCATACCACTGCGCGAGACCCCAGTTGTCAGTAGCCTCAAACACCAACTCGAATAATCCCGGAGAAATCACCGTCAGAGCCGGTCCATTCGTCGTGCCGTAAGAAACCTGCAATCCTCCTGGAGTGCTCGCTGGAATTGCGGTTAAAGTCTCGGGATTGTAGTCTTCACCGAAGCAGACTGCAGCTGTTACCGAAGCAGCGCTGCCGCTGTTGGTCCACGTCGGGGCGACCGAATTAAAATCATTGAAATAGTTCAGGATGTGTGCGTCGGCCACCTGACCTGTGTGATTGTCGAGTACATAGGAAGAATCAATCGCCGAAATCGTACCTGATGCAACGTTGGCCAACTGAAAACAAACTGCATTGGTACTTTGAATCCAGGTGACCGCACCATTACCAGAGAAATTTATGCCGGGGAATGTGGAAGCGGCTGAGTTCTGACTATTAAAATTATTGCGCTCCAAAAAGATAAACGGGGCTGTGTATGGTGCCTCATAAACACCGACGCTTGCGCCTGTAACAGAAGCGGTGAAATTGAAGGTAACGCTGGTGGCTCCGCCGACGGAGTTGAGCGTATATCCGCATCCGAAGGTTTGCCCGGTATTGTTGGTGCCCCAGTTTACGGGGCAGCCCTGCTGGGCTCCGCCGTTTATCGTGGAGAACGTTTCGCCCGCTGCGGTTACGCCGCTAAGGAGTTGGTTAGAACCGTTCGGGATATGCGCAACACCGAAGACAAGATGCCCTGCTCCCAGGGCCGCAACGGTGACTGAGCAGCTTGTTCCTGAGCCGCAGGAGTTGTTGAATACAACCTGAGTAAAATTGCCCCCGCTGCCCCAGGTGGCATGAGCCGCGCAGGGCAGAAAGAAAAGTGCAAAGAGCAGAAGTAGGCGTCTCACTGTAGCCTCCCCACAGTCGCCGAAACTTTAGCCGTAAAAGACGTGCCGCTGAAGGTGAGCTTCATCACGATGTTCTCTCGCGCATTATTCACGTCGATGGTGGCATCACCGTAATAGTTTCCCGCCGCGCTCGTGGTGAATGTCAATGCCGGAGCAGCGGTTCCGCTCTGGACGAGGGACAGGTTCGTCGGCGTCTGCGCGTTGCCATTTGAGTCCGTCCAAGTCGCCGTCCACCCCAAGGTCGCTGCACTGGCCGCTGAGACTGAAATCACGAAGCGTAGTCGGTAAGTACCTGCCGCAGCCTGAGGAGTGAAAGTTGGGACGTTGGTGTCCGCCGCAGGTTCAGTTTTTTGCGAGGTTGCGCCAGGCTGGCTGCGAACCAGCATTCCTGGGTGTAGATATGAGCGTGTTCCCGAGTGTCTCACGGCTGGCTTCTTGGGCGGGAGTCTCTCCGAGGAACAACGAATCGGCCGGCAAGCGTGAGCAGCCGCACTCCCAAGGGCAATGTGTATCTGAAGACGGCTTTGGTGGAGGCGGCCAACGCGGCGGCACGAACCAAGGCCACTTATCTGCGGGACAAATTTTTCGGCCTTAAAAGCCCGACGCGGGTACAAGCGGGCTGTCGTGGCGGTGGCCCATAAGATCTTGGTGGCCATCTATCACATGTTTCCCCACTAAGTCTCCTACAACGAACTCGGAGATCTCTACCTGGACAAACACCACCTCACACGGAATCTCGTTCATCGCCTGGAACGTCTCGGCTACACCGTGACTCTAGAAGAGAAGGCCGCAGAGGGAATTTTCATAGCAGTGTGTCCGGCCACGACGATCCCGTGCCGATCGTACAAATCCTGATAGGCTGGCACCAACTGCACTGCGTCGGTATCACTCACGTAAACCGGGTCGGGTCGCCAACAAAACGGTACAATCTCTCGGTTCCACGGATATCTGCGTTCGTCGCTATATCTACGGAGCAGCAAGTTGAGAGTTTTCGTCGAGTGGAAGCACGTGATTTTGGCCATAGCCCAAGCGCGGGGACTATAGGACGTGTGTTGCTCGATGAGTTGGCTCAGCTGGGCGGCCATCGTTTCCGACCGCAGCAGAATGCCCGTCTGACCATTGATGTACGCTCGAGACCCAACATGCGCGTTGTGCATCATCGCTACCGGCGCGTCCGCAAAGAATGATTCGGTCACGACCACAGATGAGCCTTCGCGGGCGCTAAGGACGACCGATGCCTTGCTGTTACACTGATGCTCGGTGACCATCTCGATTGTTGCGTCGCGAATCATTTCGATCCTGTCGGCCACGCCAAATGCCTTCGCTTCGCGCCACACGTCATCCCCTGTTCGCCCCTCGGAATCCTGTCCGACCAGCACTACACGCAAATCGCGTCGCATTTTGCGCAAGGCGCGAAACAACAGCCAGTGTCGTTTGAGGCTCGACCAGCCAGCGACCATCAGGATATCGATCTCGCGTTGGTGATTTGGCCGAGGTTGATAGAACTCTGGATTGATCCAATCCGACGCCATGATCGGCACGGGACAGATGTTGTGGTGGAACCGTTGGTGTATTTCCATGTCGGACGGATTGGAAATCTGCAGGAAAACCGGATCCGGTCCGATATGAGCTAGCGCCCAGTGCGTTGGAAAATCGGGAGGCGACGAGGATGATGCGCCGACTAGGAGATAGTCCTGCAGCAGTCTTGGCAGGTCGTAATGTTCGATCAGGCGCAGCCAGTTGTGCTCAAACGACACGTACAAAACGCCCTTTTCGCCATCAACGGTGGGGGATTTCAAGATGATGCTTCTATTCATGGTTCTACTGGCCAGGTCGCGCTGGAAGCGTTTCCAGCCGATTTTTTCCTTGCGCCAAACATCGGCGCGAGGCGGCTCAAGCCACGATGACAAATACGCTTCGAGTCGCTTGCGCAAAAAACCAGAGTTGGCGCGGCGGTACGCGGTGGCCCGCAGCACTAGCCTCTCTTTAGGCGCACTGGCGACGAATGATTGCGCTAGCGCTGCCGCTGCAGCACACTGCCAGACCGCGCGACTGTTTCGCAACGCGTCGACAATTAGCAGCCGTGCAGGCAGCAAAAAATTCTGAATGCTGGTTTTCCGAATCATTTCACAAGCTGGTGAGCGGTTCGGGCATCGACGTTTCCCGTTTTCCGCTCACCTGCCAGTCGCGTCGCCACAGACGGCCGACAGGCTGCAACGCACGTCAATTCCGGCAAGCATAAAGCACCAAAAGCTACGCAGGCCGCAATTCGGCTATGTCCGGCGCAGCCTCAACAGTTCGGTTTCGCGGGGTGCTAGGGATTCACGCGCGGACATAGACGGTTTGACTCGGACCGTACTTACGTTCGCGCGTCCCCGTGATTCGACTAACACGAGCGCGACCGGGCTTTCAAGCGTTGAACCTGTGATGTAGGCTCGGTTTTCTCTTTTCATTTCGCGGCCGGCAGCGAACATACATCTGACCGTCTACCCATGCGATCTGCAGATAAGCGAGCCTGGACAAGCCGAAAGCGGTAGTCGCGGTATTCGCCGGGGTTCCCTTCGCGCCCATCGCAAGCTGCAAGAACGATGTTGACCATCTCGCGCATCGTGACGAAGTGCAGGCGGTATTCTGTTCGATTCCCCGGTCCCTGAACTAATTCCCGAAGGAAGTGTTGGATTGACGATCCAAGCATCGCCGACTCATCTCTGGGCTCCATCCCGTGGCAATGAAGTTTGATAAAGAGCCAATCGGGCCGTCCTTGAACGGTGATTGCCGCCTCGCGCCAGAGCTGCAAGCGGTGTAGGGTTGGCGGATTGTTTCCGGACAGGTCCCCATACTCGATTCTGGGGAAAGGCCATCCGCGCTTTCGGCGGCCGAAGTCAACGAGGAGAGGCCCTTGGATGATCAAGGGAAACGCCCTTGGCGGGCGGCCACATTGAAGGTCCCGACCCTGGCGATGGGGCGCGCGCTGGTTCAGGGGCAGCGAACACTCATAGAGTGCGTTGATCTTGGCAATCTGCGCGGACGTAGGCGCGGGGAGAGTGAAGTCGGCGTAGCACCCTGTATCGGCCAAAATCTGCATTTCCTCGTCAACGCCGCAGAATCGTCCTCGATCCGAATTTGCTAAAGCCCAGTTCCCGTGCACGAAGGCATATCGCGGGGCGCTACATCCGCTCTCACTTGAGAGACAGCCGCGGGCTACTAGAGCGTCTCTAAATTCTACGAGCGTTTGAAGTGTCTTCTCGGCCGTGTCTGGAGCCGCAACACCGTGATGCAGGTGAATTTCGATTTCACCCCACCCCGAATGGCAGTGCTCTACCAGGCGGTCGATTAGGGCTTCGTTATATTCTTCAGCGGGATAAAAATATGTATGGCGGAAGGGCTGCCCTTCCTCGTCCAGCCAGGGACTCACCGCCGCAGGATATTTGCGGCACCACCGTTTTAAACGCTGCTCCTGCTCCCCGCGATTAGGGAGTCTGCCTGTGGCTTCGAGCCGAGTCATAGGCTCGAAGTGATCGGCCACCCCTATCAATAAATGTACTGGGCGGACATTTGGTAGGCGTCGAACGCAGCGTTGCCACACGTAGGCAGGCAGCCAACGCAGGATGTTTTTGATTTTCTCCAATGATTCCAACCGTCTTATGTTCTGACTTTGATTCGCAGCGCACCGTGCTGCTGCGTAATCATTCGGGAAAAGAAGTGACCCACGATGATTGATTAGGATGTCTTATACAAAAAGCCAAGAATGTTCGAGCGGTAGCAAGCGAGAGACTCGCGCATTGTGGCTCTAATCCACAAAAGCTCGAGAGCAGCCATTGGAAGGATCCTGGCAAATGTTGCGGTCGAAGGAATATAGTGGATCTGCTTCACTTCAAGTCCACTGACGGCGGCGGTTTCAACGATTGTTCTGTCCGAGTTACAGTGATAGTAAGTCGGGTAAACGTCCTGCGGGGCGCGCCCTTCCAGCAGTTTAGCGGCAATTGTCTTGAAAACATTTGGAAGGCGCCTATTTATTATAATAATATATGAGTTAACATTGGGAGTATGGAAGAGAAATAATCCTCGTGGAACGAGGGTACGTTGTATCTCGGCAAACACGCGACCGGGGGCTGCTAAATGTTCTACAACCATATTTGCCGTGATCAGGTTGAAGCTGTTATCAGGGAAAGGGAGACATTCGACG
>QHYS01000044.1:0-7282 GCA_003223325.1 Acidobacteriota bacterium | reverse complement strand
TATCGATTCCCGCAACGTAAGAAGCGCGGCTCACTAATTCGCGTTCAGCGTCAATCCGCCACTCTGGGAGCACTTGATGACCGCACCCTATGTCAAGCCACACGGTGCCAGAATTGACGAGCTTGGAAAGCGCAGCTTCGTAAGAATCTTGGGAGTACCGAAGTCCTGGAGCGATGAAATGCTCGGTGCCCCAATATAAGCGGTAGAGAAACTCTATCATACAAGCGAAATTACGGCGACCAGGCTTCGGATTCGATGCGCCCCGCAGTGGGACAATGGTCAGATGGATAGGGCGGACTTGACAGGTGTCGAAGGCAACGTTGCCACAGATAGGCAGGAAGCCAAGGCAAGACGGTTCTGATTCTCTCCCATGATGCCGACTGCCTCATTTTCTGCCTCTCAAAGAATCAGGGTGCCCAGCCAGCGGAGTCGATTGCCCCCTGGAGCGGGGCCCAGGTTTCCGGCCCTTCCTGACTCACAGATTCGCGCTCTTTGGAATGAGAAGCAGACGCCTTAGCGATCTGGAAAAGCACTGTGGTATACGCGACCAAGAAGTAGGGGAAAAACTGATAAGCCACACTCAAAAACAGGGACCCGACTACGTACCCGGCCATACTGGCGTGGAGGGCCCGAGCCAAGAGGTTTGATTCTGTCGGCCCACGGACCAACCGTTTGATTACGCTTAGGTTTTTGAAACCGCTCCACAGAATCAACACATACAAAGCAAATGCCGGCAGTCCCCCCTCTGAGCTCATTTCGGTGAAGGAGTTGTGAGTCCCATGCCAACTGCCCGATATTTCCTCAAAATTATCGGGGCCGACGCCGAATAGCGGGTGCTCCTTCGTTACCTCGACGCTACGCCAGAATAGCTGTTGACGCCCCTCCGCCGAGCTTTCTGTTCCGCTGAGCGCTCCCTTGAAACGCTCAGCCAACGTCCCGCTGGAGAACTGCCAAAGGATAAAGCCCACTAGCACTGCGAGCACCAAAAGATGGCGCCGTCCTCCTCGAATGGCGAATTCCCAGAGGAAAATCGCCGCGGTAGCAATCAGAGTAATGAGCCCTCCTCGCGAAGCTGTCAGGAATACCGCATAGAGCATCACCAGCATCACCAGTGCCCAAGCGGCTTTCCGAATCCGACTCCTACTCAGTAGCAGTAACGCGAAGCACAGAGGAAGTGAGATGATGATTGCCAGCGCCAAATCATTAGGGTCGGAGTAACTCCCCCCGAGTGTTCCTGCCAATCGCCCCATGATCAGATGACCTTTCCAAACAGCTACCACGGCGATCACTGCAACTGACGCTGCCTGGACGAAGATCAATCGCCGCAAACGCCCTGCCGTGTTCACTGCCATTGCTATCACGATGACCAGGGGCAGGACCTTTGCAAACTCGAGCGTTTGCTGCAACGCCCCCGCTCGCCACACCGGAGACATCATCGAGGCAAGGAACAACTGTCCGGTAAGAAAAACCAGATAAAGGACCTCCTGAGGCAAACGCTGGCGGATGTACCGAACATAAAAGACCAAAGCGAGCAAAGCCAGAATGGCCGTAATCTTGGCCAACGGCACAATAGACAAACCGGGGATCCAATCTTCCGGCCGGGCGCAGTAGACCACCATGAACAGCAGCAGGGACACGTACGCTCCAACGAGCGGTCTTTGCCGCGAAATACCGTGCCGCACCGAGGTGGCATCTTTGGCCCTTGCGTTTGCCACACTAGCGTCACGGTGGGTGACGCTAGTCACCGTGCCCATAGGACCTTCCTGCCTGTAACAAAATAGATGAATGCAACCGCAGCCGCGGTGTTCAAAACAAGGAAGGCGAGCGAGATATCCGACAACCGCGCAACGATGCCAACCTTCGCGCGGAATATGCTTAGTGCTGCCAGCGCGTAGAAAGTAACCTGAAGCGCTAAAGCGAGCTCATAGACGCCTTTTCGAAGCCAAAGCGTCGAGACCAACAGCCCCACCAGAGCAAGAGGGATCAAAAGGCGCAGCAGTTTGTGACAAACGAATTGAAGACGGAGAGAGTTCGCACGCATAAGAACCCAGGGGGCCAGTTGCAACAACTGGTAGTTTCCGAGCAAGGTTCTTACCTTTCGGCGAAATTCCCGTTTCGGACCAGGCCTGAGGTCATCCCAAGCGAGCGCCAGGGGCTCGAAGATAACCCGCTGGCCCTGCCGCACAACCTGGAACGGAATGTATACGTCGTCCAGAATTGTTTCTTGGGGAAGGGGTAACAGCAGATTCCTTCGCACCGCATAGAGAGCTCCGGTTGCCCCGACCGTCGATCCGGCGAGTCCTTCCCAATACCGGATTTTCTTCTCTAGTCGCCAATACAGGCTGACGCCCTGAGAAGATGGGATGATGAGTTCGCCGCTCACGCAGCCCACAGATGGATCAGCAAAGTTCGCGACCAGATTCCTCAAGGCACCGGAAGCGATGGTCTGCCTTGCGTCGGTAAAAACAACGATTTCCCCCTTGGCTTCAGCCACTCCGCAGTTCAACGCGGTCGCCTTGCCGCGATTATTTGGCAGAATCACGGTTCGGCGGTTAGAAGCCTCCCAAGCGGCGAGAATCCTGTTTGTCTCATCAGTCGAGCCGTCGGAGATGACAATTACTTCGAGGAGGTCGGGCGGATAATCCAGGAAGTTTTCCTGGTAAGGTTTTCTCCTCGCAATGGACAGCAAGGAGAATCGTAACGCTAGGGGAGAGGCTGGCCCGCCGAACCGGCCGGGGCCAGAACCGCGCTCGAAAGTAAAGCCAAATCGGGTAGCCCGCGTAAGCGAAGAAGATAAGGGACAAAGATAACCAGAACAGCGCCTTCATTTTGCGCCCCGCCCCAGGAGTATCGTCTTGAGGGTGTCGAAAAAGATCAGGAAATCAAGCCCGGGGGATAAGTTTTTAATGTAGAAGAGGTCGTACCGAAGTTTTTCCTTTGCTGCTTCGACGGAACTTCCATATTCGTAGCGAACTTGAGCCCACCCAGTAATCCCAGGCCGAATAGTATGCCGGAGGTAGTAGTAAGGAATTTCGCGAGTGAGCCAGTCAACAAATTCGGGTCTCTCCGGGCGCGGACCGACTATGTTCATGTCGCCCTTGAGTACGTTCCAAAGCTGAGGAATTTCATCGAGTCGCGACATGCGGAGGAATCGCCCCACAGGCGTGATCCTAGGATCGTCATCACTAGCCCAAGTAGGCCCCTGATCCGCCTCAGCATCGGCGCGCATGGTGCGGAACTTGTAACAATCGAAAAGCGTGCCGTCGCGCCCGACACGCTTCTGCCCGTAGAAGACCGCCCCGGGGGACGTCAGCCTGATCGCCAGCGCTACGAAAGGAAGCAACGGCAGGCTCAGCAGCAAGCCCAGAATTGAAATCAGCACCGCGGCGACCCGCTTATAAATCAAGAGGAAGCGGGAGGCGCGAAAGCCCGGCGAAAAAAGAAGCCAGCCCAAGCGGAGTGATTCGATGGGGACTTTGCCAGTAATGGTTTCATAGACATCAGCAACGTCTTGTACAAGCACGCCACGGCTCTTGAGCGATAGCAAAAGTTCGACGGGCAGCTTCCCACGGCGGTCGCCCATCGCTACGACAATCCGATCCACGCGGTGAAATTTAACTGCGACCGAAAGGTCGTCGCTTGCAACCCTCTTGAGAGGATTGCCTGATGGTTCAGGACCATTGGAATTGGGCTCACGAGTTCCATTCCCGGCCGCCAAAAGACGACCCACGACACGGAGCCCTAGCTCCGGACGCGATTCCAGTTCACGTAGGAGGGGCGCAGCCAATGGGCCATCGCCGAAGATCAGCGCACGTTCGGCAAACTGTGGATGACTATTAATGGCCGAGAACAGCCGCCGCCAGAGCAACAGCGCTACCGCGACGAGTAAGAACCCGATTAGGAAAATCCCGCGACCCAACTCTAAGGCCGGATAAACGTAGTAGAGCAAGGCCAAGAAGATACACACGGTGCCCAGTACGCTCATCAAACGAGCACGCACCTCGCGCCGATTGCTCAAGACCGAGGAATCGTAGAGATCGAAATAGTACATGCAAGTTATGAAGGCTAACGACACCACTAAGATCTTGATGGCCCCCCGTTCGTAACCGAGCACTAGGGTGGCATCGTTCGGACCCAACCGCGCTATCGTGGCAGCCACGAAGGCGAGGGCTACCAGGCACACTTCCGAAATGCTCAGGAAGACCGTACGCGCCGGAAAATAGGCGTTTAGAAGGCGGATCAAAGTTCGACCGCGGGCCTGATGGTTGGACCGGTGTAAGCCCGATGGGATTGGGGAATTGGCGTCACCCAGGCATCTTCGACTTGGACAGCAATGGAGCGTTGGAGAAGTGTGACCGACAACACTAGGCGGTGATGTCCTCTGAAGTCCAACAAGATTCCCTCCAACCCACAAAGAGGCCCGTGCTCGATTCTCACCCTCTGTCCAATTTGCAGCAACGGCCAGGGTTGGCTTGGGAGCCCAGACTCGACCGCCACCCGTATCGCAGCAATTTCGGGCTCGTCAATGGGTATAGGAATTCTGCCCACTCCAGCGATAAGAACAACGCCCGGGGTTGTAAGAATTGGGAGTCGATCTAACGGGTCGAGCCGGCAAAAAATATAACCCGGGAAAAGCGGGCACTCGATTTCCTTGAACCGGTCAGACCACCGGCGGCGGCACTTATACAAGGGCAGAAACCATTCGTAGCCCTTACCGCCCAAGTGTGCCGTGACGATGTTCTCGTACCGACTTCTGACCTGTAGCGCAAACCACGGGTAGCTCATCTTGCGAGGTCCGTCCTCTTCGAACTGTTCCGCAGCACCATTACAATTCCCAAAAGATGCCTTATGGCAAGCTACCGCCATGAGAGTCCCAATATCTTAAGGAATCCTAGACGGGCTGTCAGAAAGAGCCCACTCCCCCCTCAAAAACTCAAAACGCGGCCACGACCGAGTGCTCTGATTGCGACGCGTGCTGTCCCACGATAGCCGCTTCCGTTATCAAGGACGCCTCCCTCAGTGATCGGAAGATAGACGTGGAACAATCGAATCAATTGCTCACGGGCTTTTCTTTCAATTGCTTCGGTATCGAAGCCGTCTCGTCCTTTTCTACCGCTCGCGACTGCTCTGAGAGATCGTAATGGGCGTAAGGAGAACCAGTGCTAGCGTTGAGCACCACCCCGACGACGAAGGCTTTTTCGAGCGCCACCAAGCTTTTTTCCGCTAATTCCTTCGGCGTCATATTCTCGCGAACCACTAGCAGCACCCCATCGACCAGCATCGCCAAGTGTCGTGGGTCCGCAAAAAGGTTGATTGAGGGGGAATCGAAAATGACCCAATCAAACGCTGCGGTAGCTTGGCTGATGAACTCCCGCAGGGCGGGTTTCTGAAGCAGTTCCGACGGATTGGTGGACGCAAACCCCGCCGGCAAAACCAAGGGGGTCCACCCGGCGGATAGCCTTCGTGAGTTCAACTAGACCCGCGAGATAATCCGCAAGTCCGCTTTCGGGAGCTATCCCGAGGACAGGAAGCCCTGGGTGGCGGAGGTCGGCGTCTACCAGAAGGACTGCCGGCGAACTGCGGGCAAGCGTGGCGGCGAGGTTGATCGAGGTGACGGTCTTTCCCTCATGAGGCACTGGGCTGGTTATGAGGAGGCTCTGCAATCGTCGTTGTTTCCGAGCTTGCAGGAGCCGCTGGCACAAAACCCTGAAACTCTCGTGCGCTGCGGCCGGGAACTGCCCAGAAGTAAGAACGCGCTCCTCCGCTCGAGGCCGGCACGCAACCTGCTCTGCACGCTCGACGATCTCCGGCCTCGAATGGATTCGCGCGGCCAATTCCCGCCACTGTTCCCCCGGCTCAGCGGGTTGCTCAACAGTCTTCTGCGGATTGTCCAGGTCGCCGAGAGCTCCGAGTACTCCCGCCCTCGGACTAGCGTTCGCGCTCGTTCGAGGAGGCGACTGAAGTGTCTCTGCGCTCGGGTCTTCGAGCCCCGCCGACCAAGATTCGAGGGAGGCGAACAGGTCCGGCAACTGTCCGTCGTTGCTCGTGGGTGGAGTCGGCGCCCCTGTTCCGCTTGCCTTCTCGGACTCGCGCATCGCTTGTAAGATTCGACTCATTTGCTGTCCTCTTTCGCGGGAGAATCCGGCTCTGGGTAGCCGTGAGCGCCCGGATCTCTAGCTTCCAGAACGGCAGCGAAACCGACCCCTTCCTCTTCGTGTGCATCCCCGCCGACTTGCCAGCGAACGCCCGAGGCAACGGAGCGTCCGTTCGAGTTTGCTCGCTTCATGCCCAGGTCCAAGGCGGCTTCGTCAACTAGCTCGGGCGTGACCTGGCCCTTGCGGAGGGCAAAGGCGCTCATCATGGCGTTGTCGCACAGGGTGTTGATCAACCGAGGAGTCCCTTGCGAATAGCGATAGACCCACTCGAGGGCCGCGGGACTGAAAATCTGGCCGCTCTTGTCACCGGCGAGTCTCAAGCGGCACCGTACATAATCCGAAGTCTCCTGCTCCGTGAGCAAGCGCAACCTGAACCGGAGTGTAACGCGCTGTTTCAATTGTCTCAGGGCGGGTGAGTCCAGTTTTGCCTCTAGCTCTGGTTGCCCTGCCAACAGGATTTGCAGCAGTTTGCCCCGGGTGGTCTCAAGGTTTGTGAGCAGCCGGATCTCTTCGAGCACAATGGGGGTGAGGTGCTGCGCTTCCTCAACCACCATCACCGTTGTAACCCCTTGTCGATGGCGCTCGATCAGCAGCCGACTGAGCCCGATCAAAAGGTCGCTCTTTGCGGCAGGATGCGGAGACAACCCCAGGTCCTCAGCCACGTAAGAGAGGAACTGCTGGCTCGAGAGGCGGGGATTAAACACGTAGGCATACGCGACGCGGTTCTTGTCCAGTAACTCTTGCAGGCATCGCACGACCAGGGTCTTCCCGGTGCCGACTTCTCCGGTCAAGACCATGAAACCCTTCCCGGTCCTGATCCCGTAGTAGAGCCCTGCCAGCGCCTCCTGGTGCTGGGCGGTCGCATAGAACAAAGAAGGATCAGGGCTGATCTCGAAGGGACAACGTGCTAATCGGAAGAAGGCGTTGTACATGCTCAGCCCACCAGATACGTGTAAATTCCCATTCCCACCGACGCCGCTAGAAGAAGCACTGCCGCAGTGGCCTCGCAGACTTGGTATAGCCGCGCGCGTATTTGCTCCCGGCGGGAGCGGATAACCGGGACATGGACCAGTACAGGCGCCCGAACGGACTCAAGGAGGCTTCGCTCGTTATGAATCGTCTCATCC
>QHYS01000048.1 GCA_003223325.1 Acidobacteriota bacterium | reverse complement strand
TGTCGTTGGCCAAAATCCTGTCGGACATTGAAACTGCGAAGTTGATACTTCCATTTCACTAAGTTTAGGTCGCTTCGGCGCACGAGATCGAACCAACGGGCCCACTGGGGGCGGAGAACCTGCAGTGTGGGCAGAGGTCTTCCCTGGGAATCATTTCCAGCAACTTTTCAGGTCGCAGCCAGGTTGGGTTCTCGTCGACCATCCTGAAAATCAGATCGCGAGCTTCTTTGGAAATTCGCTTCCGGCCCATCACTCCCCGAGCTTTGGAGGTGGCACGCGCCATAAAGGGCAAACCCCTCCCGGTGCCAACCGACCACAGTATCTGGAGTTACGACGGTCAGAGCTTGATTCTAGCCTGACCAGACTGTTCGCGTTAGAACCCAAAACAGTCTATCGACCACAGCAATCTGTGATCGAGGATGCTTGCGCTTGAGCACGGCGAGTTGCTGCCGGAGAACCAGGTTTTCCAGTAACAGACTTGACCGGGACCGAAAAGCTCGGAGAATGCTGCCAAAGATGAAGTCGCCCGATGAGAAGCATGCACGGTTGGTAGCGCAGATCGGCTGTGAATCGCAACGGCGTATATAGTTGAAATCACAGGCGCACAGAATTATGGCCAAGGACAGCCCCAATGGGGCACAGAACGCCACATCAGGGCCGACCTTGTCCGTTGGCTATGTGTTGCAGCCAAGGAGCAGGTCGATCCAAGCGGAATCCAAGTCTTTGGAGCAAGAATTGTTGGGCCGCCCACTGCAGCCGCAATCTCCATTGTCCACGCACAACAGCCGACGCCAGATCTTATTCTATCGAACGGCAAAATAATTACCGTGGATGAAACCTTTACGATGGCCCAAGCCGCCGTAGCCATCAAGGGCGACCGCACTCAATCACTTATGTCTGCGAATTCTTGCAAACAACATCCTGGCTCGTGAAGGTGGCGCGCAGGGATCGGGAACAGTTTGATTGTGCAACCTGCACAGAGCCACGGAGCTACCCAAGGAAGAGTTCAAAAGGGAGGTGGAAAAGCACCTGACAGGGCAGGAAACCGAGCCGTGGGAGATCCTCTATTTCAAGGTTTACAAGAGCCAGCTGCCGGTAATTGAGCAGGCGCTAGAGACAGCAGGACTGATGCTAGGGGATGAGAAATCGAGAGGCTATTGCCTGGAGATGATCTGTGCGGATTTTTTGGTGGGAGCTAATCTGGAGGGTAGTGATACCAAGAGTTGCGGCTTGGGTTAAATCAACTATTCGACCCATCGGCTTCTGCACAACGGCAAGCATTCCTGGACATATTACTGTCTGTAGGTGCATGTGAACGCTCACAAACGCCCGCGACTCCGTCTCAACGGAAGATCGTATTCCGTGTTGCATCGATCAATTTTGGAGCGGGACGGATGGCGATGCCAAACCTGCGGTTCGCGAATTGGGCTGGAAGTCCATCACATCGAGCCACGAAGTCAGCTAGGTCCCGACGCTGAAGAGAATTTGCTCACGTTGTGCCATAAGTGCCATCGTGAAGTTCACATGTCGAAAAGTGCCAGAGCGCATTCCCCTAGTTAACTGTGTCCCCCGCCGACCAGCCCCGTTGGGAGGGAGAGACGCCCCGCGATCGGATCGCGGGTCTTCAGACTACCATCTGAGAGTTTACGGATTCCCACTTCATTTCAGCGACTCGCAATTTCAGATTCCTTGCGGAATCGAGCCCACGGAAACAGCGAGAGGCAGAGATCGATCGTGGTGGAGTCCAAGGCGTAGAGACTTTGCTCGAGATCGACGCCCATCGGATCGTGAGCATACAACGGTCGCGCAATGCCGATGAGCACTTGAGCGAAATCGGCGAAGATGCGCCAATCGCGATTCTCGTTGGCATCGGCCAGCGTCGAGCGAGACACGTGACCGCGGAAGCCCACGTTCAAATCGCGGCAAGCTAAAATCAGCTGGAAGTCCTTCTCGCAGAATCAATTGCCGTCCTCGAACCAAGCGTTAACCGGACAGCAGTGATCTTTTTTATAGAGAGTGTATATAAACCTATAGATTCCTAAAGCTCGCTCCAAGAGGGCGGCACTGGTTTGCCCGTATGTCGTTTAATCAATTTACTTTAGCCTCCACAGAACTTCGCCAGAGTGGTATGTCGATTGCGGTTTCTGAAACGAAACTGAGGGTGTGAGCCGAAGCCGATCTGGCAAGAACGAGTTGCGGAGGCGGTCTCCGGGCGAGCGGGCGGCTTCGTTCTGGGGCTGGGCGACAGGTTTTATCTCATGAGTACCAGCAATGCAAGCGCATACAAAAGGCTCTTTCGTGAGCCTGCGCCGCGAGCCGGCCCGCTGAACACGTTGGCCAGAGGAGGAGTATTGACAGACCGCGAGTTCTACGTGCAGACATGGGAGTCTGAGCGCCCCACCATGGTCAAGGTTTTTCGCGCCTTACTGGCGGACAAGCTGGATTATCGCCCGCATCCTCGGTCGCGCTCGGCGGGAGAATTGGCGGCCCTGCTGGTTTACACTTCTCAAATCGCCAGCGAAGTCTGCGACGCGGGCCAGATCGTATGGAATGAACCCAAGGAACACGGCTCGCTGGATTCGATGGTCGTCGCTCTCCAGCTCAGTCACCAGTTGCACCTCGACCGGTTTCGCAAGTTGGATGATGAGATGTGGTCGAAGACTGCACCGTTCCTGGTGAAGGGTCAGGATGTCCTAGGCACGACGGTAGGCAGGATACTCTGGACGCTCTTGCTTGATAGCGTGCACCATCGCGGCCAGCTCAGCACTTACCTCCGGCCGATGGGAGGCAAGGTCCCCTCTATCTACGGACCCTCGGGCGATTCGATCCAATAAAGGCCCTTCGGAAGCGGGCTTTTGTCCTCATCTGATTGCAGTCTGCGCTGGGATAACACTCAGGGTGGTCTAGCGCGACACCGGCGGGCTGAGATACGACAAAAAGGAACTCGGTCGGCATTCTGGGAGACAAGGAGACTTGCATATGGCACAAGCAGATCATGACGTTGGGATTATCGGAGGCGGGCCGGGGGGCTCGGCCGCGGCTTCGTACCTTGCGAAGGCAGGGGTCAAATGCATGGTTCTGGAGCGCGATCCGGCTTCCAATCGAGTCCTCAAGGATATTGGTTTTATCCGAGAGATGGATCCCTGCGGTTTCGTCCGAAAATACGGCGCGGTGTGGACGGCCGCCGCAAGCAATCCTATCTATCAACATGACTGGGAGGGCCTGGAAGCCGATTCCCTTGCCGAGATTCGCTTCGAGGAGCGCCAGCAGCAGGGTGTGGACCGTAACCATACCTGGCACGTGGACCGGGGCAAGTTCGACATGCTGCTCCTGCAGCACGCCAACAAGCTGGGTGCGGAGGTTCAGGAAGGGATCAAGGTAAGAGATGTGGACTTCTCCGACCCGGCGATGCCCCGCATAAACTATTCCAACGGGAAGAGGGATTTTCACCTCAACGTCAAGGTGGTAGTCGATGCCTCGGGGCGCCATACACTGCTTGGCAATCAGCTCAAGTTTAAAAAGCCGGATCCGGTCTTCAACCAGTATGCCATGCATACTTGGTTCGACGCATACGACCGCAGACTGCTGACCAATAACGAAAAGCTGGATGACTACATTTTCGTTCACTTCCTGCCGATCAAGAACAGTTGGATCTGGCAAATTCCCATCAGCAACACGGTAACCAGCGTCGGCGTCGTGACCCAGAAGAGGAACTTCGAAAAGTCCGCCCAGTCGCGCGAAAAATTCTTCTGGGATTGCATTAGCTCTCGCCCAGAGCTTTATGACGGGCTAAAGGCCGCGACGCAGTTGCGGCCCCTCAAGGATGAAGGGGATTACAGCTATTCAATGACCCAGATTGCCGGGGACGGGTTCGTTATGATCGGCGATGCAGCCCGCTTTGTGGACCCGATCTTTTCGAGCGGTGTCAGCATTGCCTTGACCTGCGCCAAGCTCGCCACGACCGACATCATCAAGGGTCTCCAAATGGGCGGCCCTGTTACCAAAGACCGCTTCGAAACCTATGTAGCCACCATGCGGCGTGGAACCGCCAATTGGTATGAATTCATCTCCGTTTACTACCGGCTCAACGTGCTGTTTACTGCCTTCGTTAATGATCCGAGGTACCGAATCGACGTCCTCAAGCTCCTCCAGGGCGACCTGTACGAGGAGCAGAAGCCGCCCGTTCTCGAGGAAATGAAGAGGATCGTCAGGGAAGTGGAGCGGAGGGAGAATCACCCTTGGCACAAGTTGCTGGGTGATTTGACCGGCGACACGTTCAAGCCCCTTTTTTAAGGACAATTGCTCCTGATCGACATATCGATAGTGCTGATGTTGACCGTCCTTTGTGGCTGGCTTGCTCGGAAGCTTGGTCAATCGCGGGTGATCGGAGAAATCATCGCGGGTATTCTAATTGGCCCATCGGTCCTTGGGCGCCTCGCCCCCACGTTCTCGACGCATCTGTTCAACCAGAATTCCCTGTCGGCCTTCGAGTCCATTAGCACCATTGGTCTCATACTTTTTTTATTTTTGATAGGGATGGAAATTGACTATGAACAACTGCGCAGGCAGCGATCCACAGCCCTGCTGGTAAGTGCCATGAGCATACTCTTCCCCCTCGTGATGGCCGGCATACTCGCGCATGCCCTGCACAAGCGGTTTGGCGGGGATAGCATCGGAGCATGGCCCTTCATGCTCTTCCTCGGCATTTCGATGAGCATTACGGCTTTTCCAGTGCTGGCACGAATTATCGAGGAAAGGGGACTGCAAGGAACTTCTTTGGGCTCGACCGCGATCCTGTGCGCGGCAATCGACGATCTCGCGGCTTGGATCCTCCTCGCTTTCGCGTTGGCGTTCATCGGGCAGAGCCACGGTCGACTAGATCTCCCGGCCCGCTTCGCGGGAGTGGCGGCATATTTGTGCCTGATGCTTTTTGGCGTCTGCCCTTTGGCCAAGAGGCTCGCCAGACGACATCAGGAGAGTCGCATGTCGCTCGAGTTGCTTGGCATAATTATCTCGGCATTACTTCTGTCAGCCGCCACAACCGACGCGATGGGGATACATCCATTGTTCGGTGCCTTTCTTGCGGGCTTCTGCTTTCCTCGCGTACCGCACTGGCTCCTTGTCATACGCAGTAGGCTCGGGACGCTGGTTTCCGTTCTACTGCTGCCCTTATTTTTTGCTCTTACTGGCATGCGCACACGTCTCGACCTGCTGAACGGCATCAACGTATGGTTTTGGGCCGTAGTTGTACTGGCTGCGGCAATTCTCGGTAAGGCCGGCGGAGCCGCGCTTGCGGCGCGGTGGAGCGGCCGGACATGGAGAGACGCCGTGGCACTCGGCACGCTTCTCAACACTCGCGGGTTAGTGGAGTTGATCGTGCTCAACATCGCCTACAGCGCGCACGTATTCACTCCGACGCTGTTCACCATGTTGGTGGTCATGGCGGTCGTTACCACCATGATGACCCTCCCCATGCTCAATTTGTTGGGTGTGGAAGATGAAAGCAGAGTCCCCTTGGGCTGCTTTCCTTCCAAAGCATCGACAGCGGACTCCGTCTCCTACGCATCAAAGTTGCAAACCGCAATTAGGGGACAGAGTCGATAGATGGCATCGGGTTCCTGACTACCCAGCAGGTGGCAAATCATCATTTTGTTTTCGCTGCCAGACGCGAAGACAGACGAATGCGGATTGCAGGCCGTCCTCAAGGAACACCGTTTCCACGGCTCAATGCGGTAAGGGACCTGACAGCCGTCATGTTGGACCATTTTTTCACCGCCTCGACAGTGCGAAGACCCAGAGCTGGATTCCCCTCGCTGGGATCCTCGAAGTCTCAGGGGCCGCCATTGCTCATGGGGGCTCTGAGATATCCTATAGAGACTGTCTATAAACCTATAGATTCCTAGGGCTCGGTCCAAGAGGGCCGCACTGGTTTCCTCGTATGTCGTTTAATAAGTTTAGTTTAGCCTCCACAGAACTTCGCCAGAGTGGTATGTGGATTGCGATTTCTGAAACGAAGCTGAGGGTGTGAGCCGAAGCCGATCTGGCAAGAACGAGTTGCGGAGGCGGTCTTCGGGCGAGTCGGCGGCTTCATTCTGGGGCTTGGCGACAGGTTGATTTCATGGGTACCAGCAATGATTCTCCATCAGTGGCGGTGACGGCTGACCGGTCCGAGCCGCGCGCACGTGGGTCACGTAGCTCGACGTGGTTGCCGTTTGCCGTCCTGGCGTCCGGTGGGCCGAAATCCATCCCCCTCCAACGCGCGAGCGCAGAGCGGATATGCGCTCAGGTTGCGATGCGATTGGCGATGGTTTGTGTTCAGCTGGGGTTGGTACTGCTTGTCATCTACCAGTACCAGTTGGAAAGCCGGACGTTCTTTAATGTCATGGCCCTGGGATTTGCCGGGTTTGTCGTTCACGCGCTCCTCCCACTGCAATACCGCCTTTCTCTTTTCGTCGGCTTGTCCTTGGCGGCGGTCATCGTCGCGTTCGGGCCGCTTAACGGCGGTTATCTGATACTCCTCGGGCTCCTGCTGATCGGCATCTGCCACCTTCCGTTGCGCCTGGGCGTGCGCATACTGGTTCTCATCTTGACCGGAACGGTGTTTGCGCTTTGGCGATTGGAAATCCTGCCTGGGCCGTGGTCGGTGGCCATTTGGCCCATACTCGGCTCCATGTTCATGTTTCGGCTTGCGGTATATCTCTATGCGCTGAAACATGACCACGAGCGGCCCACAGCGACGAGGACGCTTGCATATTTCTTCATGTTCCCCAACGTCTGTTTTCCACTTTTCCCTGTTGTCGACTATTCGACCTTTCGTCGCACTTACTACGACCGTGAAGCGCAGCAAATTTACGAGACGGGAACAAAGTGGATCGTCCGCGGCCTGGTGCAGTTGATTCTGTACCGTTTCGTGTATATGCATCTCACCGGTGATCCCATGGAATTGCACAGCCTCGGCGAGCTCGCGCAATTCCTGCTTGCGACAATCCTGCTCTACCTGCGGGTATCCGGTCAATTCCATCTGATTATCGGCGTGCTTCACCTTTACGGGTTCCGCCTGCCCGAAACAAATCACCTGTATTTTCTCGCTTCCAGCTTCACGGACTTGTGGCGCCGCATCAATATCTACTGGAAGGATTTCATGATGAAGCTCGTCTACTATCCGAGCTTCTTCAAGTTGAAGCGCTTTGGTCCCAACGCGGCGCTCGTGGGGGCAACCATCGTCGTGTTCCTCGGGACGTGGCTGCTGCACTCGTACCAATGGTTCTGGTTGCGAGGCGGCTTCCCGCTCGCACCCCAGGACGGATTGTTTTGGGGCGCTCTGGGCGCGTTCGTGCTGATGGGGGCCTTGCGGGAAATGAAACGCTCTCGACCGCGCAAGCTCGGCGGTGCTACCGCGTGGAGCCTCGCGCTCGCGCTCCGCACCGTCGGTACGTTTACTGCGCTCTGTGTGCTCTGGTCTCTCTGGAGCGCAGACTCGGTGACCACGTGGTTGTTGATGTGGGGCGCGGCGGGAACCACCTCGGCGCGGGAACTCCTGATCCTCGGCGGCTTCCCCTACCGATTGGCGAATGCGACCTCGATGCTCGTGCTGATCGGACTCCTGACACTCAGCTGGAAGGATTTGTATGCACCTCTCGCGCCGGCTGTGGCCTCGATCGTGGCCTCCGTTCAGCGCTCGACCCTCAACGCCCGCGACGCCGCGCTCCAGCACGAGGGCTACTACGAGAATCTCGACAACACGAGCCGCATGAGTGCGCAACTGTGGGACGTCACGGCGCAGCAGGCGCGCTGGCTGCCTTTGAGCGCTACCACGGCATACCAGCTACGACGCGACTTCTTGGGCGCAGAGCTTCGACCGAACGCGAGCATTGTTTTCATGGATCAAGAGTTCACCACCAACTCGTGGGGAATGCGGGACCGAGAGCGTACGCTGTTAAAGCCGGCAGGCGTCTATCGCATCGCCTTGCTCGGCCCGTCCCATGTGATGGGCGCTGGCGTATCGGACGCTAACACGTTCGCTCGCCTTCTGGAGGAGCAGTTGAATCGGCCTGGCAACGGAAATGGTGCGATTCGATACGAGGTACTGAACTTCGGTGTGGCCGCCTATGCGCTTACGCAGCAGTTGGCCATGCTTGAAGACCGGGTCCTAAAGTTCGACCCGGACGCCGTGTTCTTCACCGACGGTCCACACCTTGCCGCGCCGACCGTTGGACACATGCTCGACGCAGTCGCACGTCACCACCGGATTCCTTTCCCGCGGTTGCAAGAGCTTATGCAGGAGACGGGCGTGGCGGCGCTGGGGCGTGACGGCGTGCCTGTGCTGTTCGATGCTGGCCGGGCCGCGCTGGAAAGTCTCGGAGTGAAGACCCGAATGCCGTGGAGCGAGGCTGATCAACGCCTGCGTCGTTCGGCCGACCGCGTGATCCGGGTGACGCTCGAGCAGATGTCCGAAGTCGTCCGTGAGCACGGCGCACTGCCGGTTTTCGTGGCACTGGACAACGTGGGGGACCCGCCGCAGTTGCCCGTGCCGGCGCTGCACGACGCAGCCGCGGCCGGCATGCTGGTGTTCAACCTGTTTGATCTCTGGCAGGGGCGCGACGCCAATGCCCTTCGCATTGCCGTCTGGAATAACCACCCCAACGCGGCGGGCAACCGGTTGATCGCCGAGCGCCTCTACGACTTGATCCAAAAGCACTCGGCCGAGCTCCGGCTCGGTGGTCTGTCCTGGCAGGCCAACCGCGCGAGGTAGGTGTTCGCTGATGGCCGGTAAACGCAAGGGACAGCTCGATTGATGAGCTGTCAGAAGGGTACGAGGTTACTTCTCGAGACGCTAAGTAAAATTCAGTCAACCAACTCATTCACAAGCCAGGGAGCTTTGCATGACCGAAGAAATCAAAACCATCGTTAAAGAATACATTCTGCATGAGTTTCTGCCGGGCGAAGATCCAAACCAACTCACGGAAACGACGCCACTTATCACTGGCGGCGTGCTCGATTCGATTGGGACGCTCCGATTGGTTTTATTCCTGGAGGAACGTTTCGGGGTCGCGCTGCAAGCACACGAGACCGACCGGGAGTACTTGGATACGATTGCGGCCGTTGCAGCCCTTGTACACTCGAAGAAATCCTGAGCACGAGGCCATGGACACGCTTCAGGGATTGCATCAGCTGTTCATTCGTGCGGCCCAGTGGTATCCGGACCACACCGCTGTCGTCGAGCCCCGCGAGGGCAGTGTCACGTACCGCGAGTTGGCTCGGCTTTCCGACCGTGTCCGTGACCGCCTCCATGCCTGCGGCGTCCGAGCAGGCGACCGCGTCGGCATTTTCATGCGCAAGTCCATCGATGCAGTGGCGACGATCTATGGGGTCTTGAAAGTCGGCGCGGCCTATGTGCCGGTTGATCCCGGCGCTCCAGTGGCGCGCAACGCTTACATCCTGCACAACTGTGGCGTGAAGGTCGTCGTCATGGAGCAGCGCTTCGAAGCGAGGTTTTGCACCGAGACTGGACAACTGGGCACGGTTCCCGACATTTTCCTGGTGGAGGGGACCGGCGGCGGAATGCGCCTTCACCGAGCGCTCGACCAGGCCGACGCTCAGCAGCAGGCACCAGCAACTGAAACGGCAATATCCGCTCCGCGGGACCTAGCTTATATCCTGTACACATCCGGTTCGACAGGCAAGCCCAAGGGCGTGATGCTTTCCCACGAGAACGCGGTCAGCTTTGTCGATTGGTGCTCGGAAGTCTTTGAGCCGGTGACTAGCGACCGTTTTTCCTCACACGCACCATTCCACTTCGACCTCTCCATTCTCGATATTCATGTACCCCTTAAGCACGGAGCCACGCTCGTGCTCATCGCCGAAGAAGTCGGCAAAGATCCTCTGCGCCTCGCGCCGCTGATGGCCGAGCAGCAGATCACCTGCTGGTATTCGGCGCCTTCCATTCTGAGTTTGCTGGCCCAATACGGAAACCTGGCGAAACAGGACCACTCCGCGCTGCGCCTGATATTGTTTGCGGGAGAAGTTTTCCCGGTTCGGCACTTGCGGACCCTGACAGCGTTATTGCCCGTGCCTAGGTATTTCAATCTGTACGGGCCGACCGAGACCAATGTGTGCACCTTCTTTGAACTTCCCCGGCCGATCCCGGAAAGCCGCACGGTCCCGTTTCCGATCGGTCGGGTCTGTTCCCATCTCAAAGGCAAGGTCGTGGATGAGCAGGGGTGCGAGGTCCAACGTGGCCGCGAAGGGGAGCTGAGCATCAGCGGGCGCGGCGTGATGCAAGGCTATTGGTCGCTTCCGCAGCAAACTGCCGGTGCATTTCTAACCGATAACGATGGAACACGGTGGTACAAGACCGGCGACATCGTTGTCGAAGCGGCAGACGGCAACTACACCTATCTTGGACGCCGTGACCGCATGGTGAAAAGACGGGGCTACCGTGTCGAGCTGGGCGAGATCGAGGCCGGGCTGTACCGCCACGCCCTGATCAGGGAAGCCGCAGTGGTTGCCGTACCCGATGAAGACGCGGGGATCAAAATCAAGGCGTTCCTGAGTTGCCGCGAGCCCAAACGACCGTCGATGATCGAATTGAAGCGCTTCTGTTCGGAGAACCTGCCTCTGTACATGATCCCCGATTACTTTGTCTGGTGCGAGTCGCTTCCCAAGACCTCGACTGACAAGATCGACTACCAGCGGCTGAATGAGATGAACTGAATGGACTTCTCCTACACCGAGGAACAGAAGCTTCTGCGCGACAACATCATCAAGTTTGCACAGTGCGAGTTGAACGAGGGCCTTGTCGATCGCGACCGCGAACAGGTCTTTTCGTGCGACCTGTGGCGCAAGTGCGCTGCCATCGGTATCCAGGGGCTGCCGGTGCCAGAAGAGTACGGGGGCAGTGGCCTCGATTCCCTCTCATGTGCCATCGCTCTGGAAGCGTTGGGGTATGGCTGTCGCGATGGTGGTCTGGTTTTCTCGCTCTGTGCCCACCTACTCGCGTGCGTCGTTCCGGTATGGCTGCATGGTAATGACACACAGAAGAAGCGCTATCTGCCCGGGCTCACGGATGGCAGCTTGGTCGGCATGCACGCGATCACGGAGCCGGACTCCGGTTCGGACTCGTTTGCGATGCGCACCCTCGCCGAGCGAGTAGACAATGGCTGGCGCATCAACGGAACCAAGACCTTCGTCTCCAACGGCCCGGTGGGGGATGTGGCAATCGTGTTTGCCGTGACTGACGCAAAAAAGGGCTTCCATGGCGGCGTGACGGCATTTCTCGTCGACAAGGCCACGCCCGGATTCTCGGCCGGCCAAAAGTTCGAGAAGATGGGTCTGCGCACGTCCCCCGTCGGCGAACTGGTCTTCCAGGACATGTATGTCTCCGATGACACTGTTCTGGGCAGCGTGGGTGGCGGATCGGTCTTGTTCGCCACCGCCATGGACTGGGAACGCATCCTGCTTGTCGCGAGCCACGTGGGAGCGATAGAGCGACTCCTGGAGACGTCGATTGCCTACGCCCGGACGCGTTCCCAGTTCGGGCAGGCCATTGGAAAATTCCAAGCCGTGGCCCACAAGATCGCCGACATGAAGGTCCAGCTGGAGGCTGCTCGGCTGCTCACCCATCGATCTGCATGGCGTCTCGGCAACCTCAGAAACGCCTCGCTGGATGCGTCCATCACGAAGTTATTTGTGAGCGAATCCCTGGTCAAAGCCGCGCTGGATAGCGTTCAAATCCACGGCGGTTACGGCTTCATGATCGAGTATGAAGTGGAACGCGCACTGCGCGATGCCGTGGGCAGCACAATCTATTCCGGGACCTCGGAAATGCAAAGAAACATCATTGCCCGCTGGCTGGGGCTTTAACCTTTGTCGTCCGCAAAGACCTTCTCACGGACAGCCCTCGCGATCGCCGCTTGATAGCTCCACGGAACACCAGGAATGAACGGCCAATAAGAGTCACCATGGGATCGGATGTTATGGCACTAATGGATATCTGGCTGCGAGGGTTCAGTCCGGCGTGCACTCCAGAGTGGGCCAAGGCTCAAGCCTAGCTCGATCCAGAGGCTAGGCAAGCCCTAGGGCCACGAGACGAAGCGGCATCGTCTCAGCCTCGAAGCTAGTACCCCAAGACAGCTGCTCCAACCGCGTGTCGCCATTGTACGTATTTAGACCGTCGGAGCAGTATAGAGTTCTGATGGTTCTCTGCGAAGATTTCAGCATGAGTTCAAAGCCTTATGGTGAAGATAGTCCGATAAAGGTCGCGACCAAAACGCCGCGCCCAGAGATGTGGGCTTGCCTGATAGCCTCGCTGATGGTCTTCCTGTCATGTGCAGGTTGTGCCGGCCTTGCCGCTCGAAAAACTGGTATTCTTGCCCTGCAAATCACAACGGGCGTTCTGCCGAACGCCCAAACCGGCAGTCAATTTCAGACCGGCATGAGCGCGGACGGCGGAGTGCAGCCGTACCACTGGGGCATCGCCTCGGGGACCTTGCCTTCCGGGCTCTCTCTTGATGCCGACACCGGCGTACTCTCGGGCATAGCTTCGCAGGTAGGCCAGTTTGACTTCTCTCCGCAAGTGAGCGATTCTTCTTCCCCCAAGCCGCAAATCGTCATGAAGGCCCTGATAGTAGTCGTTGCTGCGCTCCCAGTGATACCGACGGGGTCAGGTGTTGCGGTCACATCAGATGCGACCAATCGCCACTACTACACTTTCTCTTTCCCAGGATACGCCAAGTACACAGTCGCAGACGGAATCAGCACTCCAGTGGCTGCGTGTCATTCCGGCGGGGACGTAAGAGTAATGACGCAGTGCACAGGGATTATGGGTTACTGGGACCTCAAGAACGACCCCAACGCGCTGTGGGATTTTGGGGCTGATGATACGGGGATGTTCGAGCATCAATGGCATATCCAAAACTTCGGCGGAGGCGACCGTATACCTGAGATGAAAGAGGGACCGATGAACACGACGGTCACCGAGTCCAACAATGTCCGCATCAAAATCACGCAGACCGGGAAGGTCTGGCCATACGGAGAACAGAATAGCCCGCCTCAAGATTGCTGCATCACGATGACCAAGACCTATGTTTTCTATCGTCACGGAGGCGCGGGAACGGGGCAGGGCGCGAGTAAAGTTTTCACGGACGTGACCCTGAGTTATGACGGTACGGATGGTTTAGGTCCTGTGAACATCTTCACATCCACAACCTACAACAAGATTTCCTACTACAAAGCCGCAGGGGAAACTTTCAATGCGATCAATACCCAGCCGCCATGCAACGGAGGAGGCAGCAACCCTACCATGGAGGCATCCCCTTGGAACATCGTATGGAATACCGATAGCTACCTCCTCATTGCTCCTGTTGCTAAAAACTCCTCAACAAGTGGTCAGTTTCTTCCGGCAAACGTCTGCGCAAGTCCAGCTGGATCATTTCAGGGACCAGAGGGTGATCCTGGTCAACCTGCACCAGGAACTCTCTACAATTGCGTGGGCGCTTCTAACTCTGGGTGCACTTCGCAAACAGTAAGTAACGCCGTCATCAAGGTAAATTTCCTCCAGACAGCGCAGAACGAAACCTGCGGTATTACTGTGGTACAGCACTTTTTTGGAGGTATACGCCTCGGTTGTGAATCGTCTGTGGGCAACCAATCTTTGGCCGTGGGTTCGCCCCTCTCCTGGCCTTCGATGGGTTGGATCGGAGATAACGGAATCACGAGTGATTCCGCGGCGACTCCTTACTTGACCGAATACAGGTCTCCGCCGACCATGACGCCGACAAATGCTACTGGTGGCTCATTTGACGTGGTGAACGGCTATTGGACGCTGGTGCGAACCGTAGACAACGTGAGCATCTCCGCGAATGGGCTGCTTCACAGCCCTGCCTGGCTGATATCGAACTGGACTGATCCGAATGTCTCGTCGTTGTCGGTCGGCGGTGTCACCAAGACACTCAATACCGACTACGTGGCGGTTAAAATAGACAGCACCCACTTGCTGATTCAGTATCTCGCCGACGTGCCTGCAAGCAGCACGGTTGTATTCTCTCCCGCACCTTAACGATTACTCCTACCAAACGGAGCCGTAGAGCCCCTGCCTTCAGGCATGGAGATATAAGGCTCATAGTTATCTGTTGACAAAGAGAAAGCGAAGATGTACACCTTTCCCCGTGATGCTGGGATACAAGTCCAATAACCATGTCGTGTACAGCAGCAAATATCACGTCGTTTGGTGTCCCAAATATCGCCGTAAAGTTCTCGTGGCTAAAGCCGCCAAACGCCTTTTGGAGCTGATATATAAGGCTGCTTCGAAGTATCGAGCC
>QHYS01000047.1 GCA_003223325.1 Acidobacteriota bacterium | reverse complement strand
CTGCGGCTGCACGGCAGTTTGGTTGTGCTCGGTTTGTGTACAACCATCTTCTGGCTTTTTCTCAAAGCAGATATCTTAACAAAATCAAAACGTCGGCCACCCAGCGTAGTCTGGAACTAACCAGACTCAAAACCGAAATACCGTGGCTTCAGGAAGTAAATGCGCAATCGCTGCAACAAACAGGAAGGGCTTTGGATACAGCGTATAAAAACTGGTTTGACTCCATCAGCGGCAAACGCCCCGACCAAGTGAAAGCACCAAAGTTCAAGAAGAAGACTAAAAGGCAATCAGCCAGATTTACCAAAGGTTCTTTCCGTTTCGAGAAC
>QHYS01000046.1 GCA_003223325.1 Acidobacteriota bacterium | reverse complement strand
TGGATCGTGAACCTTCCCGGCCTGGGTTGGGGTGCGCAGGTTCTCCCAGTTTTCCCCGGCCGCCCCATTAGTTCGGCTAACTCAGAGAGTTCTCTTCCTGAATGTGGCTCTGGCCGTGTCCGCGCCCCGAGGATGTAGCAAAATCCCCTCAGCGCGTATAACCCCAGTCACGTATTGACAGCGATTCAGCTCTGGAACTAGACTCCGCGCCGTTGACCTCGGAATTCGGTCGCCTGGCAGTGAGGACCATCTCACAGCGACGCTGTGCCACCGGCTACAAACTTCTTGAGTGCCGCGTTCCTGAAGAGGAGAGGATATGCGAACTAAAGGTTTGGTGTTTGCGCTTCTCGTTGCTGCACTTGCTCCCGCACACCTAATGGCCCAGGGGAACGAGGACAAGCCGTTTCCGCCGCACAAGGTGATCGGAAACATCTACTTCGTGGGGACGGACACGCATTCTTCCTTTCTGGTTACGACTCCTGCGGGCTATATCCTGATCGACAGCACGTATGAAAGCAACGTGCCGTGGATCCGCGATTCTGTGGAAAAACTGGGGTTCAAATTTACGGATATCAAGATTTTGCTGACCAGCCACGCGCACGTGGACCATTGCGAGGGGGATGCAATGGTCAAAGAAATGACCGGAGCCACAGTGATGATCATGGACCGGGACGTTCCCGCCACACAGGCGATTCGGCCGGAAGGGAAGCCCCATCCGATTGACAGGATTCTTCACCATTTGGATCGAGTCACACTGGGTGGAGTGGCACTGACGGCCCATCTCACTCCCGGCCACACCGAAGGAAATACCACCTGGACGCTGAAGGCTACCGAGGGTGACAAGAGTTACGATGTGGTGATTCCCGGCTCCATTTCTCCCAATGGGATGACGCCTGTAGTCAATAACAAAGCCTATCCCTACATCGCGGAAGACAGCCTGTTCATGTACAAATATCTGCGCATTCTTCCGTGCGATGTGATGTTGGGGTCGCACACGCCGTTCTATCACATGCAAGAGAAGTACGCGAAGTTGGGCAAAGGGCCGAACCCGTTCATCAGCGGCCAACAAGGCTGCCTAGCGGATATCGATGGGTGGGAACAGGCATTCAGAAAGAGGTTAGCAGAGGACCAGAAGAAAGCATCCGCACCTGCCACGCAATGAGCGCATTAAGATGAAGTAGGCCGAAACTAGTGGGAAAGGGGGTAGTGCGTCGGAACCCGTTCGGCTATGGCGCGGAGGAACCTCCTGCTTTTTGCCCGCGAACCCACGCCTGCATGTTCTTCCAGTCCGGGTCGTCCTGAGATCTAAATTGCCGCCCTCCTTGGTGGGTGTCGGCGAGGCCGCCGGCCTCCGGCGCCAGCGGCATTAGTAGAAACAGGCTCGAGAGCGGGTCGCCGGGAATCACCAATTTCGAGACGACCTCGAAGTTATGGCGAGACTGCTCCTCGGTCCAAAAGCTCGCCCCGGGCGGCAGCGGTTCCAGGCTGAGAGGTCCGCCGCCGTGACGGCTTATCTCATGGCAAACGTAGCAGCGGGAATGGTCCGGCCACCGCTTTTTAATGAAGATAGGCTCAACGCGGGTCTTGAAAAACTCATAATCAAGAGACGGCCGCGACACAGAAGGCGCCTGCGCGGCGCGCTCACCAGTAGATTGCGCAGCCACAAAGGGAGCAGACCAACAGAGTCCAACCGCCGACGCCACTGCAATACTGACAAAAATTATCTTCGGGCGGACTTTGGTGACCATAATCTCCTCCAATAAATGAGTATGGGTGCCCGGATCTCGGTTTCCTAGTTCCTCTCTACACACGCGGACATGCTGTCGCAACTGAGCGCAGGGAAGAATCCACTCTTTGCAACATCGATCAACAGCAGAGTTGCCCTAGGGCAACTCCAACGTGCTAATTCGGTCCGGCATCTCGCCGACCGGAATGCGAGCCAATTCTTTCATTGCCTGCACATCGATGGCAGTCACCGTCTTAATCCCGCAGCTGGAGACATAGACTATCTTGCTATCGGGAGTGAAAGTGATCCAGGCCGGTGACCCTCCCCGGGGCGCCTTGCCCGGCACTGGCTGTTCCGGCAAAGGAACATGTCCTAGCAGTTTGATTTCAGGAAGCGAGTAGGCGAAAACAGAATTGGCCGGCCTGCTGTTAACCCAGAGAGTCTTCTGGTCCGGAGCGATGCCGATGCCGTGGGCGACGCCTTCGCAGCCGGTGCCGAACCCTGTCGGTTCGTCGGGGACCTTAATTCTAGCGACCTCTCCGCGCTTCGCAAAATCCACCACCGAAAAGCCGTTCGTAGGGCCAAGTTGTGCGAAGATCCGGCGACCCGAGCCGTCGGGGTTATTCTCAATTACTATCGGATTTACAGAATAGTCGTACTGAACCTGCCATGCGATTTCCTTGCTTTGGAGATCAAAAACGACTAGAAAATGCCCGCCCGGCGCGCCGGCAGCCGCATACTTACCATCCGCCGTCACTGCGATATCGTGCAGCCCTCTTTTCACAGGGATACTCTTGACCTTTTCCAGAGAGTTCGCGTCGATGATATCCAAGGCCCCCACATCCTCCACCTGTGTGCCGGTATTGCGGATACAGACTAAGATCAGCTTTCCATCCTTGGTCACTTGGGCTTCATTGGGCCAACCGCTGAGGGGCACCTTTTTGATAATACTTTCGCTCTTTCGGTCCATGACGATGAGGGCGTTCTCGCCCCTGTAGGGGATGTAGAGCCGGCTTCCGTCAGGAGAGAATCGAACCACCTCGGGTGATTCGATGTTGCCGATCGTCTGCACAACCTTGTTCGTCGCAGGGTCGATCACATCAATGGTGGTTCCGCCTCTGTTCGTTACATAGATCCGGACCGTACCTGCCGCTAAAGGGACCGCTATCGACAGCAAGCCAAACAGTAACCACACGTGTCTTCGTCCGCTGCCATGTTCTTTAAAGGCGCTCCAGTTCATAATGAGCCCTCCTTCTCTCTTAGCCGATGGGGTGAGGTTAGGCGGAGGTGGGCCCAAAAGTCAAGGCGACGTTACCAAGGCATGTTAAACGAACTGAGGGAAGGACCTTCGGTTTGGTCGCTTGTCTGCGGGTCTGGCGTGAAGCCAACCCGGAGCCCCGATACGGATTCGCTTTCGCGTACAAACTTACAGACTTTTTGCTCGGCGGGTTTCGCGGTTCAGCTGAGTCCTAGATTGCGGGGATTGGATCCTGGCCTCAGTTTCGCTCCGGAACTGCGGTAAGTCCCGTATTGTGCAGACGAGGTCAAAGACTTAACTGTATGCGGCACTGCCTTCCGGCCTCGCATTGTCCAGAGGGCGCATGCCAAGACCCGCCGCAAAATGCCAGAAAGGCCAGAACCGACAGGCCAACTCCCGCCTCGGGCGCGCGACCGCAGAGTGCATCCGCGCTACGGCTTCCTGGCGGATGCCGAAGTCGTGGAAGTGACTTCAGGCACGCGGATCGAAGCACGCGTTGTTGACATAAGCGAGCGCGGCTGCCACATGGCAACGGATTGTGCATTTCCTCTGGGCACAGCAACAAGGGTAAGTATTAGCAAAGGGCCAAATCGCTTTGCAACCCAAGCCAGAGTCGTGTCTTCCTCAAGTAAAGGCATGGGGCTAGCGTTTTCCGAAATCAGACAGGGTCAGATTGAGGTTTTGGAAACTTGGCTTGGACTACTGCGTGAAAAGGATTTGCTCACTCTGAATCGCCGGAGAACACACCGGGTGTTGACGCGAGTGCCCATAAGAGTTTCATCTAACAGCACGCACGGGTCACAATTTGACGAGCAAACCCATACGCTCGCCGTCAATGCGCACGGAGCCTCGATTTTGCTTTTGGCGTCCGTGAAAAACGGACAGCGGCTAAAGCTTGTGAATGAAGTCACCGGAGATAAGGCGGAGTGCATTGTCGCTTACGTCGGCCAGCGGCAAGCCGATGAGATGGAAGTTGGTGTCTCCTTTGTTCTGGCTAATCCAAGATTCTGGCGCGTAAGCTTTCC
>QHYS01000045.1 GCA_003223325.1 Acidobacteriota bacterium | reverse complement strand
TGGCTTTCTGATTTCAGCACCAAGCAATTCCGACAACTCACCGATAATCCACCATTAACCCAGGACAACAATCCAGTGTGGAGTCCAGATGGTCAACAAATCATCTTCGTTCGGGTTGTTTTTTCGCCATCACTTTCAACCTCGCTGATGACTGTAGCGACCCAAGGCGGACAGCCGAGCGTTCTTCTAGGACCATCGGACGGAGTGGGACAGGCTGCATTTTCACCGGACGGAAAGCAGCTTGTGTTTACCTCCGTGAATGGCATGGAGGTAATGGATCTGAGCACATTGAAGCGAACGGTGATTCTCACACCGAGCAAGCTCTACGGATCGCCAATTCAATACCAAACTGAAGCGATCGGCATGTCGTGGGCGAAGACTCAAGACAGAATTGTATTGGTTCTTATAAATCTTGCCACCCATCAGAACGAGTTGTGGACTGCTCCAGTGACGAGTGACGGCAGTAATTTGCAGAAAATATTCACCGCTGACCCCGGGGTTGTCATACTGTCGGTAACGTTCATAAGCAATTAGAAGCTCGGCAATTGGCGTAAAATCTATAGCGCTCAATGACCGGCACTCAAAACGTGATATCGCCTGCTTACGTCAATTGACTTTGACTCCATCTGTAGAATGCAACAGTTATGATTAGTGCCACCTAGCGTTGCCGGTGTGAGGCTCAAGAAGCACGGAGGGACAGAATGCGTTTCATTCTGTTTTTCTTTACGGCCGCAGCAATGGGAGTCGCGGCTCTGGCCCAAGACACGAATCTGCATACAAATGTTCATGAATTGTATTTACAAGACCAGGGTGACAGGGGTGTCGGGGGCGGTAAGGCGGTAACGAACTGGCAGGATCTTGTGACGCGTGACAACGCTCGTAGGGGGCGTGTTCGCGATTATCTCCTGGCCCACGTTTTGGCAAGCGTTGCAGTGGCAAAAGGGGATTCGAAGAGCCTGTGGATTTCGGCTGCATCGCTCGATCGCTATCTACAACTCATCGGGCAGACGCAAGTATTCGGAACCCAATATCAGTCGAAAGATGACAAGCCATACACGCAAGAGGCGTACAACCGCACTCTGATCCCGGATGCCTTGCGATTGGTTTTCTGCGTTCCGTCTTTGAAGCAGCAGAAATCGAATGTTGCGGATTTCAATGCGGGTAAATATCCAGCAGGTATACTGCCAGCCGGTTGTCAACGCTAATGCCAATCGTTCGACAACCGTCCCAACAACCCAACTATGCAGCTCTGTTTCTGGTGTCCGTTGCGATTGCGTGGCAAGCAGGGTGTGCTGTCCGAACCTCTCGGCCGCCTAACCCCGGTCGTCGGGTAGGGCGATGGCGCGGACCGGGCTTCGAATGATGCCGACGATATTTCGACTACCACAAGACTAGCCGATCGCTTACGAGGATGTGCGACCTCGTTGCGGGAATCGGCTGCACGAGGTACCCGCGCTGAATTGCCGAACCGAAATCCTCGATTCGGGCAAGTAATTTATTCCTTTATTCCGACTGGGGCGGCCCCGGCCTGATCCACGTCGCCGGCGCAGGGAGGGCGACCAAAGGCCCCGTGGCCTGACAGTGCTTCATTAATTTCCTGTAAGATGTTCATCATTTCCCCCTTCTCTCACTTCACGGCTCAAAGAGCACTGCAGGTATGAGTGCAAAATTCGTACCTGAACTTGGTGTGAGTGTCCCGAGTGAAGACGGTAATACACCGCCCGACATTGAATTCGCGGCGCCGGTTACGTCCAGTGACGACCTGGGCCAGCGAAATATCGTAGGACGGCATCTTGCTGCGGATGACTCCTCGGGGCAGCGAACCGGAGACCGAGGAGTTCTTTTCAAAGGATTTACTAACCATCCGTACGGCTCAAATCACGCGCCGGTGATTTGGGCCTTTTCTTTTCTGTGCGCTTTTCTGATCGAAGGGAACGGTCGGGCAGTTGGGTCCCTCGTTTCTCAGACACTCGTACCCCACCCGTCGTACAGCCCGCCGTGCGAATCAGCCAGTCTTACGAGTTCGTCTGTAAACTCGGGCCTCATTGTCAATTCGATTGACTGCCTCACCGCAGCTTCGAGATTCCACCGTGCTGGATCACCAGCTGCCGCAGCTGGGTGCTGGGTCAATATTTCAAACCCTCGACCTTTGAGGGATTCGGCCAACTGAGCAGCATCTTTTGGGCTCCAGGTCCAGAAATGGCACTCGATTTTTCGAGGCTCGGTTAGATCGACCTTCTTCTCCAAAAATACCCGGCGCAATGATGCGTTCCGAGCCTCATGGCCAGAGATAATGTCCTCAAGTGTCTTCTTCTCAGCCATCAACTTTTATTCCTCACTCTTCATCAGTAGATCCCTGCTTCAACAGATTTTGGCGTTTCTTTCCGATGGGGTTCCTAACGTTTGATGTTTTTGAGCCCGGCCGCGATCTGACGCCACCTAGGTTTTGGATTCTATTGTGTTCGGCTACTTCACGCGCGGTTTTGCCACCTGTGACCTCGGTCGTACTGACTTTCGTACCAGGAGCGAATTTCCCCGAGGCTTCGTGTCGCGCAAGTCGGCTTGGGATATCTCCTGACTGCCCAACGTAGGTTCTTCCAGGGACGGTTGCATCGGGACCTTCGTAGACACCTTCTTTGGGGAGTACCGTACTGGCCTCGCCGGCCCCTCTGGTCGCAATGGCCTCAGCCCCAGCTGCAGTAGTGGAAAGCACACCGAGCCCAGTAATGATACCCGAGGTTCCCCCCATTCCACCTTCCTGTAAGTCATTGCTTGGTGTTAGCAGCGGGATTCCCACGCTCGGGTCGTCCAGTCCCGGTGCATCGACCGAACTGACGAGATTCAACGTAGATATGATCGTGTTGACAAGTTCCTTGCCGATACCCTTAGCTATTTCAAGTTGTGTCTTCAAGTCGGGCGTCGGTTCGGTGTCTGGACAAACCATTTCTGGATCACAATGCCCATCCGCATCGGTACGAGAAAGCGGGTTGTTTCGAACGTAGCTGTATTGATTGAGTGACTGCGGATCGGAGAAGTCAGCGTAAGGAACCGACGACGGCGATGATGTCCAATCCGGCGTCAGGAACCTTCCCATCGTTGATGCGTAATACCTTGCGCCGAAGTAATCGAGGTTAGATTCGGAATCCCGTTGTTTGCCGGTGAACTTGCGACCACAGCAAAACTCTACGCTAGATGAACACGCAGCAGAGCGCATCGTAGATATAGCCCTCTGCATCGTAGCAGTAGATGCTCACACTGACCTGGATTATGGTTCGTCTGTTCAAAATGGTTCCCAAGACTCCGCGACGACTTCAAAGCAACCCGCGCTGTCCAAATAGATCATGTAATGGTGCATTGCCCATTTGTTTCTCCATTGCTCGGCTGTGTCCGCTCGCATTTCCTCCACCCAGGACGAACCTTCAACTTCAACAAGTGTGTCGTAGGCACCATCTATATGCCACGCTGTGCAACACCGTTCGCTCCTGGTGCGCACTGCCAACACGTGGCTAAATTTGATTCCTCCCTGGTGCTTTGTTCCGTTTTTCCCGTATCCGAAACGGATTGCCGGTGAACTCCCTTGGCCGTCAAAATACGCCTCTGTCGTGAAACTTGTTGAGGGAACCGGGACTGTATGTAAGGGTTTTTTTGAAGTCATATTCATTGCTCGGGTGTGACGGTCGGCGTGCCTGAGTTCGTGAGATTGTTGCGCTGGAGTTGCCCGGCCAATCTGGCCTCGGCTGCGGCATCCCCAGTCATATTCACTGCATACCACTGCGATCTCGGTATTCCTGCCCTTTCGAGAGCCTGGGCCGACCGAGTGTTTAGAATTAGGCTCTGACCGTCTTTGACGACATACTGGATAGGCACATCGGTAGGTTTAAGTTCCCCTGAACGAAGAGCCGATGCTACCTCGTCAACTGTTTTTCCTGCAAAAGCTCCGGCGCTGCTGAAATTCTCGCTAAAAGTGCGCTGAGCGTAGTTTGCACTGCCGAGCGCTCCTCCTTCAGCTTCGAGTGCGCCCGCCTCACCCGCGGGCCCTCCTCCCATGCTCATTGCCATGGACAAGCGGACCGTTCTGAGAAGTTCCGCATCTGGCACGCCCTTCGTCATGATCCCGGGGAGGATGCTGCGCCACATCTGGGCCTCTGCATGCATTTCGGGTTGAGTCTGATAGAACCCAAGAGTGTGCCAAACGCACCATCCCCAGTGGTGTTCGGTCTTGCCCCCGCCAACATCAACATCGCAGTGCCCATCCGGATCGGTCAGAGTTGTAGGGTTGTTCTTGGTGTAGCTGTATAAGTTCAGGCTTTGGGGATTCCCGAAGTTCGCATAAGGAACGGACTTTGGCATTGCTGCCCAGTCCGGTGTCATGAACCTGCCGAGCGATGAGCCGTAGTATCTGGCACCGAACATGTCGAGTCCGGATTCGGTATCGCGTTCTTTGCCGGTGAAGTGCAACGGACTAACGTCAGTACCCGAACAAGCCTGCGCGTCACCGTACGGCAGACTCATGCAGGTTTCAACGACCGCTCCCGCAACACTCGTGCGTGCACGCTCTGTGCCCAGCCAATCGTTGTGGGCGAAGTACGTGGTGCTATTATAGTATGCTGCGAGATGTCGCTGTTCGGCAAAGACTTCACCTCTGAGCCAGGCGTCAGTAGCAGAGTCAATTTCTGCTACCTTGTCACCAGCAAGGTCGTAAACATAGTCCACACCGTTTGACACGGACCCGCTACGGACCCGCCGTCCCTCCGCGTCGTAGTTGTAGATTTTTGTGTTTCCGCCATCGACGTTGGAGATGCGACCTTCGCCGTCGTAAGCATACGTGTGCACGCCGTCGTTGATAATGTTCCCTGCGGTGTCGTAGCTTATCCCGCTACCTATGATGTGGTTGTTGGCATCGAACGCGTAACTGGGAGCTGGTCCGGTTCCTGCCGTCACGTTCTGCTGCCAGCGGTTGCCAAATCGGTCGTAGACATAACTGAACCCTTGGCCAGACTTGCTAGCCGTTGCCAACCGATTTAACGCGTCGTACGTGTACGTCCAGTTCCCGTTAACGCTGTCGTTGATACTGCTTACGTCGCCATCGGGATAGTAGCTAATCGAGACGCTGTACGCAGCGTTGATGCGATACGTCGCATCCTTGCCACCTGCCAAAAATGGTCCTGACGGAGCGGGCAGAAATGATCCTGGGTTAAAGTGGGACGGATCGCTAGACTGTGTAGACGAAGACATCGCGAACGAGTTGCCAGCCACTCCAGCCGTACGAGCCGTGACAGTGACGACATTGCTTCCAGAGGGGGCGCTCGCCGAAACGGTGCTACACGTGTTAAGCGATGTGGCTAGGCTTGAAGCTAGCGTGCTGGTGGCACTGGAGCCGTTGTAAGCAATAGGGGAGCTTGTACAGCCGTTGACAGTAGCGTTGATATTGCCCGAGTCGTAGACGGTGTGGGCATCTGTACCGCCTGTCAGAGTGGAACTCAAGGGCCTTGTGTAGAAAGAAGGAGGGGAAAAGTGACTTGGATCGTTGCTGACAGACGAGTCCGACATTGCGTAGTTCGTGCTGGCTCCGGCAGTTTTAGCCGTTATATTTATCGCGCAAGCCTGATTTAAGCTGCACTGGCTTGAGTCGTAGTACGTATAGGTAGACACGTTTGCCGAGGAGCTATTAAAAGAATTGGCCAAAGAACTTGCAACTACATAGGCATATGTACCATTACCGTATGAATATGTTTCAGGCACACCATTTATCGTCAGCTTCACCGTGCCAGTGTCATATACGTTGGTGGGGCAGCTCGACACTCCACACGGATACCATACATAGAAGTTGTCGGCAGCTCCTTGGACTATCACTGTGCCATGACCCGCTGTCGCAGGAGCCACATAGCTCTTGTCCGGGCCGTTTATCGTGAACGTGCCACTCGCGGCCACAGCTGCGGTATTCAAAACCAGCGGCCCTGTCTGGAATGACTGAAGTTGTCTGCGTGAAGTATATCCGTAAGCCTCGGTGAAGCCATTCCCCAACGAGTCCTGTGTGGGCTTTCCGAAAGCGTTGTACTGAACGTTGCTCAGCAGCGTACTGGGGTGATTCGCGTCGTTAAGGCTACTGGAGACAGTCGTAAGCCTTCCGGCACCGTTGTACGAGTTCGTGAGCGTAACACCTGCACCGTTGGTGGACGATTTGACGTTTCCCATCAGGTCGTAAGTGTAGCTGACTGAGTAGCCGGAACCTCCTCCTCCACATTGCCACGAATGCTGCGCGCCGCCTATCGTC
Organism: Acidobacteriota bacterium; assembly: GCA_003223325.1. Classification (GTDB taxonomy): domain Bacteria; phylum Acidobacteriota; class Terriglobia; order Acidiferrales; family UBA7541; genus Palsa-189. The sequence continues at coordinate 3,827 of QHYS01000045.1, read as the reverse complement.
CCGGAACACTGGTTGGCAACTATCGGACGGCCCATGCTGTCGTAACTGAAAGAGGAACCGCCCGAATATACGGTGCCCCTATACTGGACGTATTTGCTCGCATATTCGCTGGTTTTTCTGCCGACAGCGTTTTGAGCACTCGCCTCGTCATAGTTGTACGTATTCGTCGGCGTGCCGTCGCTGTACTGAACTGACAAAAGGCGATTAAGCGCATCGTATTGATAATTAGTCGTCACACCGGCTCGCACGCGCTGCATCACGTTTCCGTTATTGTCATAGCTGTAGCCGATGGTCCCGGATTCCGGGTTGCTGGCTTGGGTCATTCTGGACAGACTGTTATATAGAGCGCTACGGTTCTCTCCGCCTTGTGCCACTGACGTTAGATTGTCGAGCAGATCATAGCCGTACGTCGTAAGAAACCCGGTCGCGGTAATGTCCAGTCCGCAAGCGGCAGGAGTCGGCGACGTACCAGCGGGTGCAACTGGCAAGGTCGTGCTCGTGACCTCACAGACTAACCTGACCCGCCCTAAAGCGTCAGCTTGCGATATGCGAATAACCTGGCTGCTGCCGTTGCCCTCGTCTGCGACCTGAGTTGCTCTTCCGGTGTAAGTTGTATTGACTACCGTACCGTCCGGGTGTGTGACTTTCGTGACGCGATTCAGTACATCGTAGAGGTAAGTCGTAGTGCCGTCTGTGGGCGACGAAGATGCGCGGTGCGGATTAGATTCTTTCCATACACGCCCCAGACCGTCGTGCGTCGTGTCCGTATAATCCGTACCTTCGAGGTCGCTGCTCAACTGAGTCTGCACGAGATGCCCCAGGCCGTCCCTGATTGAGACGCTCGTCACTGACTGCCCGGAACTGTTCATGAGACGCGTAGTAGTAACACTCGGACTCGGTGGAGCGTCGTTGTAGGAAATTGTTGTTTTGCCGCCGTCCGGGTAGTCAGTTTCGGTAAGGCGGCGCAGCGAATCGTTATATAGATAGGTTGTACCTGGGCGCGAAGCGTTGATGTCATTCTGGTCCTGCGATCGGATCGGTTGGCCGTCCGAATAAGCATATTTAAATGCAGAGGACTGGCCGAGCGCGTTGGTAATCTGCGTCAGATAGGCATTGGTATTTGATGTCGGCGGCGAATCGTAGTTGTCCACGTAGGAATAGGTGGTGATATGGTTCGTGCCGGTCATGTCTGCGCAGCTGGCGTTGCCGCAAGGGTCGATAATCGTGAAGACCTGTCCAGTCTGGTCGTAGCTGTATTTGGTGATGGCATCCGCACAGGACTGAAAGCACCGACGAGTGACAGTCGTGACGTTACCCCGAGGAGCCGTCGAGCTGGCTCCGTAGTGCGTTTCGTCATGGGTGCCGGAGGGAAGATTGCTCACGCCTTTAGCAACCGGTAAGGGTGTTCCCGTCCCACAAACAGTCGTACCTCCATCGTAAAGCGTATCCGTTTCAGACACCACGTTAGTCCCCGTGCCGTCATAGACGACAGTCTTGCAGGGTCTATCGAAGATGGACGCATAGGCGGTGAAAATGGGAGTACTGGGGAAAGACTGATAAGTGATAATCGTCTTCCTGGTTGGGCTACTCTGGTTGAAGTCGTATTCATCCTTTTCGGTCACTTGTCCACCGGAGCCGTACGTATAGGTTGTCTTCGATGTCGGGCCGCCATTGCCAAGAGTCACTTGCTCCTGCGTCATTAAATATTGGTCTTGCCAAGTCTTGGTGACCGTTTGAAGGACATTTGCGCTCCCATCCTTATAGGTGATTGTCTGTTCGACTGGTACTTGATGTCCTCCGCTGCCAAGCATGTTCGGGGGGTTGAGGACAGAAACAGGAGAATAGATATAGTCGGTCTCCGATACCTGTCCAGCCACCATGTCATGAGTTGTGACTGTTGTCGTTTTTGAAGTCCAGGTAGCCCCGGAATAATTTGTTGAGTAAGCAAACGTCTGCTGCAGAGCAACGGTCGTTCCGTCAGAGCTCACCGTTCTCTGACTGACTGCGGGAGTACCGTAGAGAAACGAACAAACAACGCTGCCATTGCCCGTCTGTATGGTGGAACCCCAAGCGTCAGATGAGGAGTTTATTCCGTAGCTGTACTTAACCCAACCGCCCGAGGGATAGGTGATTTTGCTGAGCAGGCCATAAGGGTTCGAGTTGTTCGGGTCATCCGTTCCATACAGAAAGGTGTACTTTTGTCCGTTCGGCAGAGTGATCGTGCTAACAACGGTGCGCTGGTCTGTATTTGTGGGCACGGAGCAAGTGGAGCCGCCGACAGGTGTGATGGGAGTTGTAAAGTTGGAACCGACCGTCTTCCAGGTGACCCTGTACGGATTTGAGATACCCGAGATAGTGATCGTGTCTCCCGAACTCGAAGCAAAGCTTGAAGACGAGATCAGGGCGCGACCAACGGTATCGGTGAAAGTGTAGCCACGCTGCGAGTTGGTAGTGCTTTTGATTGTGTTTCCGTTACGATCCTCAATCGTACTAGCGATCATTCCATCGCCGCTGGTGTTTGGCTGACAAGACGGGCCGCAACCGAAGGAATAGACCGTTCCATCTGAGTCGGCCACCTGTGCATTAGGAGTGACGTAATGTGACACTGTCGAGGCGGCATAAAAGTCATCAGCTCCAGCGGGCACGTCGGTAGCAGGATAAAGACACGTAGATGAATAAGGCTGAGCAGATGCTATGCGAAGCGCGTGTCGTTCCCCACTACCGTTTTGATAGACGAATGCCGTGTAATATGCACACGTCGATGTCTGCCCGCCTCCCGATACAACGTTTTGCCCGTAGACATATGAAACCAGAGGGGCCAAATACGACCAGCCACCTCTAGAATACGGCGTAACGTCCACTGCCCACACAGGAGCGCCATTGGGATCAGTAGTGAAATGGTGAACGCCGTTTTCTTCGTAGGCAAAGCCAAACGGCATATTTAACAGTCGGCCTCGCGGGGTCGGCGTCTGCATTCGCAAACTTACTGAGCCATTGCCGGGACTCACAGTTTCCGACAGAAGTCTTACGTAGTCATGTCCTACCGCCTGGATAGGCGTCGCTTGGTCATTCGTGACGTTTGCAATCTGGGCAAACGACGGTGGCACTATCGAAGACAACAACAGGACAAAGGATATAGCAACCACGAAGCGAGCCATAGGCTCCTCCCAACGCGTCCAGCGTTGCGAACACGGACGGAGACTCGTCACCAAGGGCCGACCGGAGCGAAATAAGAAAGAACTGCTGTGCGTCGGGGGGAAGCGCGACACGCTATGCGGAGGGGACAGGAAATTAATGTACGTCACGTGAAGCCCCGTATCTCTGCTGGTGTTCCGCAATAGCAGCCCCAAGAAGCTCGTAACAATCTCTTGCGTGTGGCGGGCTGCTCACGATTCGCCTCTGCGGGTATTCGTGCCCCGACGAATCAAGCTGCCCGAAGTCACAAATCGACTCGTAGGTGTTTTGTCCCACACGGAACCAATTGCTATAGCGCGCCTCCGGAGTATTTTCTCTTTTAGTTCTAGGGTTAGCCACCGCATGCCTGTGTGCATTTGCGTGGCCACTGACAAGACACTGAAGCTACGATGGTTACGGTGCCGTTATATGGTCTACGCTGGCAGGCGGCGATCATTGTGACGGTATGTGTAACAAATGTGTCACACAGATGTAACATTCGTACGATTACATGTAACACCGCATCACTTAACGCGGACCGACAACAGACGTGCAATATGATGCGCAGAGTGTCGATATCGGAGGCGACTGAGGCTGGCTAAGAGGTAGCTATCAATTAGGTGGCCGAGAGTGATGTGGGAATGTGGTACCGG
>QHYS01000311.1 GCA_003223325.1 Acidobacteriota bacterium | reverse complement strand
TTCCACATGGCTATCAAATCTGCCTGGTGTTCCTGAAGCTCTATGAAAAAATCTATGCTCCGCTGACTGCCGGCATTCTGCAGCCCTTTGCCGCGGACCAGTCCATCCCAAAAGAAAAGATCGCTGCTCTCGATCGTCGATATACCGCCGTCATTCGGGCGCTGGACGATCTCGTCGAGGCTGTCGGTTTGAAAGCCGCCTAAGAACGACACCCACTATGAGAACAAACTTCTCGTTCGGGACCCTATAATGGAATAATGGACTAACGGCGAATTCGCTCATCGAAAGAGTAGGGACTTTCCCTCCCGGCCAACCGGAAGGCGCGCTTGGCGGAGGTGTTTTGCAACGCGGAGAAACGGGGAGACGCCACCCGGGTTAATCGTCAACGGACAAAATTACGATCCGGTTTGGCTGCTCGATGAATCTGAAATCAACTACGCCACGCAGCTTGCGCCTAGAACACGGCTGGCCATCTCGCCAGACGACACCCCATGAATTCGTTAGTCGCCGGTTAGCGATAAATCTGCAAAAGCGATAACCTAGAGTCCTGGCGACTTGCCATGGTTACCTGCCGCGAATGTGAATACGAAATCAACCAGGCAACGGAGATCTGCCCGCATTGCGGTGCGGACTTGACCAGCTTATCGGAGGAATCAACAACTCCGGCGAAGAAGCCGACGCTTGGGAAAATTCTGCTGCGCTGGGGAATGGTGCTGGGCGTGCTGCTGGCGGCGATGTGGAGCTTTCTCTGGTTCGTGGTAACGCCGCGCACGGGAAACGTCACGGCGGAAGCGGAAGCAAACGCAGTTGCTGCCATCCATGATGTTTACGCGCAACTGCGGTCTTACGCCGACGCTCGGGGCGGCGCGTATCCCTCGGACTTGGAACAGCTCGGCCTGCAGGTGCGGCAGGCGGCGCAGCTCGCGCAGAGCGATGGTTATCAGCTGGAGTACACGCCCAGTCCGGCCGAGGGCGACGGCGCTATTCATAACTACTCGCTCGAAGCGCGGGCCGGGAACTACGGGTATCGCAGTTTTTACGTGGATATTAGCGGCGTGGTGCGAGCCACGAAGGAAAATCGCGGCGCCACCAGCGCCGATCCTCCTATTCATTAGGCTGTCCGCTAGCGCGGAATTGGGGTAGGTTTATTTCGTCGGGTCGGGTTCGGGACGCGATTTTTCCGGGCAACTCGTGAGATTGCCCCACTCAAGCCATGAAATATACAAGACGCGACTTTATCAAAACGAGCGCCGCCGGCGCCGCAGCGGGTATTTCACAATTTGCTGCCGAGCCGGCCGGAAGGGCCGCGCAGGCGGAATCATCGCGCCTAGAAACGTTCAGGGATTGGATTCAGGCGGACCGGGATGCCCGGAAGCGAGGATTGGAGCAGTGCCTGCAACGCATCAGGGAACTCGAGCCATCGGTTCATGCCTGGGTTCAGGTACGACCCAAACGGCCTACTGGAGACGGACCGCTATCGGAAATTCCGTTCGGAGTGAAAGACATCGTCGAGACAGAGGGCATAGCAACCGAGTATGGCTCTCCACTTTACAAAGGCCACGTGGGGACCGAAGACGCGGCCATCGTTCGGGAGATGCGCAGCCGCGGGGCCATTCTTCTCGGCAAAACTGTGACCACCGCCTTCGCCTACCGAACCCCAGGACCCACGCGAAACCCCCGCAACCTGAACCACACGCCTGGAGGAAGCTCGAGCGGTTCGGCTGCGGCGGTCGCTGCGGGCATGGTGCCGTTCACGATCGGGGAACAGACGCGAGGTTCGATGCTTCGGCCCGCTTCCTTTTGCGGGGTTACCGGATTCAAGCCGACCCACGACCTTCTGCCGATGGAGGGAGTGCTGCCTCTAGCCAAGAGCCTCGATACGCTTGGTCTTTACACGCACACGCCCGCTGACATGATTGCTCTCTGGAAAGCGCTGGGAAAACCGGCAGGCAGCGAAGAGCAATTCTCGTTCGCAGCGCCTGAACCTATCCCGGAATGCGACTCGGAAATGGCTAATGCGTTTCGCCTGGCAATTACGTTTCTGCGACGCGCAGGCGTCACAATCAAGGTAGTTGATATTGCGGACCTGCTTAAAAAGCTCAACGAAGCGGGCGACGTGATTGAGGCCTATGAGGGCGCACGATTCCATGAACAGCGCTTGAAGGAGTTTGGGGATCGGCTCGATCAGCCTCTGGCGAATTTGGTTCGCGACGGCTTGAAGATTCCAGCGGAACGATACGATGAGACCAAGCGCTTCATTGCGGAGAGCAGCGTCCGATTCGCGGACATTTTCAAATCCACACCGGTAATTCTCACTCCCGCCGCGGTGGGACCGGCGCCCCTGGGATTATCTACGACGGGCGATCCGAGAATGAACGCGCCATGGACGGCCCTGGGGACTCCGGCGATATCGATTCCAATGCCCATCGCCAGCGGCCTTCCGCTCGGCTTGCAGTTGACCGCCGACCTCGGCCAAGATTCGCGAGTGCTTCGCGCCGCGCTTCTCTTGCATCAGCGTTTCAGTGCCGGACCCAAAATATTGCCCTGATTAAGCGCGTGCCTCGGGAATCGGGTGGTCTCTAATCGTCTGAGTGGCAGCAGTTCGCGATTTTTTCTGCAAACGCGCCCGCGATGACGGCATAAACCCCAGACCCATTCTCTGAGCGCTCACATCGTCGGTCAGCGGCCAATCGCCCTAAAGTGATAAGGTTGAGCTCCAGACTGTGGGTGCGCAGCGGGGTATGGGTATAGAGGTCGTCCACGTAGCCCTGATTCGTCTCCACGTTGCCGGTCGCGGATGGTTGGACGCCTTGTGCGAGCGAATCACCGAGTGCCAGGCAATAGGTGGGTTGCGCGCTTGCGTGCGCGAGCCCCGATCCCCACAGCATCGCCACAATGGACAGATCTACCAATCGAATCCGCATGTTGGCCTCCTTGAGCGCACCTGTAAACGCCGAATTTGAGATTTGGGACACCTATTCTCGCGGAGCCTATACTTTCCTGCCCGCGAGACAATGGGGTTTGCCTCCGGTTTGCCTCCACAGGCGACCACAAGCGATCTCGCGATGGAAAGCTGGGAACAACTTCTGTAAACTGAGGTGCGTCGTCAGACCGCGGAGAGGTGCTGGAGTGGCCGAACAGGGCTGCCTGCTAAGCAGTTTCACCCCAAAAGGGTGACGGGGGTTCGAATCCCCCCCTCTCCGCCAGAACCAAACCGGATCTTTACCCCAAAGAAGGCAAAACCATCGATCATGAACGACGACGCACTTTCCAAAGTCAAGCGCAAACTTCAAGAGGAGATCGATTCCCTGGAACATGAGCTGAACCTGGAGTTGCCCAAGGAACTGATGAAGGCGCGGGCGCATGGGGATCTTTCTGAAAATGCGGAATACAAATACGCCAAAGAGCGCCAGGGCTACGTTTCGGCCCGTCTGGGTCAACTCAAGAAGCGCATGGGCGACATCGGCATGCTCAATCTCAATAATATCCCGCACGATCGCGCGGGATATGGGTCGCGCGTATTGCTGCGCGACGTGGCCAAGGCTTCCGAAGTGGAGTACAAGCTGGTGACCAGCGAAGAGGCGGACGCGGCGAAAGGATTGATTTCCACGACTTCGCCGATTGGCCGGGCCCTATTGGGCCGCCGAGAGGGTGACGAAGTGAAGGTGCAAACGCCCGCGGGGATGAAGGAATTCGAGTTGGTTCGTCTCAAGACGATTCACGAGGACGCTTAGGGGGTAGAAGCCCGGAAATCACGCTGGAATTGCAACAACGCTGGTATGAGCACGCACAGAAGGCGCCGAGACGGTCAACTCCTGAAATTCCAGCACACAAATTTTGCCTAGCCCAGAATTGCCCGGCGGCTCGCGGTCGTGTTAGCATCCGCGTTTTCGGAGTAAGCACGCACGGCGCCTGGGTATCCCGCCTGTGCTTTCGCCCCGCGAGATCGGCCCCAGGCCCGAATAGGGGAAAGCCATGAAATCCTACGCCACGCAGTTCCTACGCAACGTTGGCATTGTCGGTCACGGCGACACTGGGAAAACCCAGTTGGTGTCGTCGTTGCTGTATACCGCTGGGATGACGCCGCGGCTCGGAAAAGTGGCGGAGGGTAATACGGTAACGGATTGGGATGAAGAAGAGATCGCGCGCAAGATTTCTATTCAGACGGGATTGGCGTTTGCGGAGTGGGCGCCGAGCAGTCAGGGCGAAAAGACGAAGATCAATTTTCTGGATACGCCGGGGTACAGCACATTTGTGAATGAAACCAGGGCTTCGCTGATTGCCGCCGATGCGGCGCTGGTGTTGGTGGATGCCGTGGCCGGCGTACAGGTGGTCACGGAAAAAGTGTGGGATTACTGCACCGAATACAACCAACCGCGGGCCATCGTGATCAATTGGATGGACCGGGAACTCGCGAGCTCCGATCGCGCAATGGAATCGGTGCAGGAAGTGTTTGGCCGCACCGTCGTGCCGCTGCAGCTTCCCATCGGCGGTGAGAAACAGTTCCGAGGCGTTGTGGATTTGCTGAGCATGAAGGCGCTGATTTACACGCCGGATGGAGATGGCCGCGGCAAAACGGAGGAGATTCCCGCGGATTTGGCCTCTGCGGCGCGCGAGGCGCACGAGAAGTTGGTGGAGTTGGTTGCGGAGGGTGACGACAAGCTGATGGAGGAGTTTTTCGAGAAGGGCACCCTGCCGCTGGAAGACCTCAAGAAAGGTCTGCGGTTGGCTTTTCAGGAACGGCGGCTGTTTCCCGTGATGCTCAGCTCGGCGCTGCGCAACATCGGCAGCGACGCTATCTTGAATCTTCTTATCGATATCTTCCCTGATCCTGCGGCGCGGGGAAGCACAAGCGGATTCAGCGAGGCTGGCAGCAAGGGCAATCCGCTAGAACGCAAGATAGCCGATTCGGAGCCGCTTTCGATGTTTGTATTCAAAACGCTCTCTGACCCTTTCGCCGGGCGGATTAACTATTTCAAGGTGATGTCGGGCGTGCTGAAGAATGATGCCACGGTCACTAATTTTAGCCGCGGAACGAGCGAGCGTTTTCAGCACGTGCAGGTGATGCAAGGCAAGACGGGAGTGGAAGTGGCAGAGCTGCATGCCGGCGACTTGGGGGCAATCGCAAAGCTGAAAGAGACGGTCACGGGCGATAGTTTGGGCGACAAGGTGTCACCGATCTATTATCCGGCGGCGCGCATTCCCGAGCCGGCCATCACATTTGCCATTGAACCCAAGACACGCGCCGACGAAGACCGTATCGGCCAAGGCATTCACAAGATTCTGGAAGAGGACCTGGCGCTGCGGTTCTCGCGCGACCCGCAGACGAAAGAGTTCCTCCTGGCGGGCTCAGGCCAGCAGCACATCGAGGTGGTGGTGGCGAAGTTACGCAAACGGTTCAAGGTGGACGTGACGCTCAAGCCTCCCAAAGTTCCCTATCGCGAGACGATACGCGCCAAGGCCGACGCCGAAGGAAAACACAAGAAGCAAACTGGCGGTCATGGCCAGTTCGGCGTCTGCCGCGTGCGCATGGAACCGCTGCCGCGCGGCGCGGGATTTGAGTTCGTGGATGATATCTTCGGCGGAGCCATTCCCAAGAACTACATCCCTTCGGTAGAGAAAGGCATTCGTGCCGCGGCCGATCGAGGGTATCTGGCGGGCTATCCGGTGGTGGATTTCCGCGCCGTGCTCTACGACGGGAAATACCACGACGTGGATTCCTCGGACATGGCTTTCAAGATTGCGGGCTCCCTGGCTTTCAAGGAAGCCATGAAGCAGGCCAGGCCGTCGCTGCTCGAGCCGATCATGCACGTGGAGGTATACGCCCCGGACCAATATTCGGGGGACGTCATGGGCGATCTCAGCTCGCGGCGAGGCCGGATCAATGGGAGCGAAGCGCGGGGGTCCAACGTGGTAGTAAAGGCGCTCGTGCCCTTTGCAGAGATGCTCAGCTATGCCACGGACCTCACCTCGATGACCCAGGGGCGTGCCAGTTATAGCATGGAGTTCTCTCATTACGATTTTGTCCCCAACGAGATCGCCGAGAAGGTGATCGCTCATGCCAAAGCGGAGCGGCAGGGAGAACCAACCGAGGACCAGGAAGTTGCCTAAAGAACGCGGAAAGCACCTCCTTGATAGAGGAGCCATTCGCGCCATAGAGTTTCTCTTCGGCAGACGCGCTGGACCGCTGCGCGTTGGGGAAGCATGACTTTATCAAAGGACGCGGCGCTAGCGCTCTTACGCCAACAGGTCGAAGAAAGCTGCAAGGTCAAACGAAGTTTTTCCGGCGAACTTCTAAACGCTATCCTGTCCCTGTCCCAGAAGACCGCGCAAGCCTACAAGACGGGAAATAAAGTGCTCTTGATGGGCAATGGTGGCAGTGCGGCCGATGCACAGCATATTGCTGCGGAACTTGTGGGGAGACTTCGGATTCGACGAAAGGCCCTCGCCGCCATTGCCTTGACCACGGACTCTTCAATCCTTACCGCCGTTTCTAACGACTTTGGCTTCGAAGAGTGCTTCGCGCGTCAAGTTCAAGCATTGGCAGTCGCGGGCGATATCGTGATTGCCATCACCACCAGTGGCCGCTCTGCCAATGTTGTCCGTGCTGTCGAGTGTGCGCGTGCCGCCGGGTGTTACACAGCGGCGTTTACCGGTAGGACGGGAGGCGATATCGCTAACAAGATCGATTTCCTACTTGCGGTACCGTCAGAGGAAGCTCAGCGAATTCAAGAGGCTCACAGTCTCATCGGTCATATGTATTGCGATTTGGTCGAACGGGAGCTATTTGAGGCAGAATAGCGGCTGAGCTGAAGCTACCCGGCGGATTCATTGGTGAATTGATAGCGTGCGACGATTTCCTTTATGATTTGTGAACTCGATTGCGTATCGATCGGGGGAACCAGGGTGACGCATCCGCCATATTTTTCTACCTCTTTTCGTCCAATCACTTCTTCCAAACTGTAGTTCCCGCCTTTGACCAAAACATCCGGTTTCAATTCTTCAATCAGGTGCACGGGCGTCAGATCGGGAAAGATCATTACATAGTCGACCGACTCCAGCGCAGCAACGATCCTGGCACGATCGAGCGCAGAGATCAGTGGTCGGCCATCTCCTTTGATTTGCCGCACCGACGCATCATCGTTGATCGCTACGATCAGGACGTGCCCAAGCGCCTTCGCCTTCTGCAGGAGCTGTACGTGCCCGGCATGGAGTAAATCGAAACATCCGTTTGTGAACACAATCTTACGGCACTGCGATCGCGCCAGGCTGACGAGTTGTTTCGCCTGGGACAGTTCGACGAGCTTTCGCCCGCCCAGGTTTTCTCGCTGCCGAATCCACGCGGCTATCTCATCGATGGATACCGCCGCTGCTCCGAATTTTCCAACCTTGATCCCCGCGGCTACGTTCGCCAGGCGTGCCGCCGTCTTTAGGTCCTGGCCGGCAAAGAAAACGCGCGCGATCGTGCTGATGACAGTGTCGCCTGCTCCCGTGATATCGAAGACGTCGCGCGCTTCCGTTTGGATGTGCGTTTCGCTACCGTCTTTTGTGTGCAGCGACATCCCCTCTTCGCTTCGCGTCACAAGAATTGCTTCACATTCCGTTTGAGAAAAGAGCCGCGCAATAGCCCTGCGAACCTCGTCTTCATTTCGAACCGGCAACTGCGTGGCTCGTCCTAATTCGGCCTTGTTTGGCGTAAGCAGGAAAGCACCCCGATACTTGGCAAAGTCATCTCCTTTCGGATCGACCAGTACCCGCCTATGGTTGCGATTCGCTTCCTGGATCACCGAAGCGCAGAAATCGGCCCTTGGGACCCCTTTCGCATAATCAGACAAAACAACACCGTCAAGCGACGGAATGCAGTTTCTAATCCTGTCGAGGAGAACCTTCGCTATACCATCACTAATTTCAGAGCGGGCTTCTC
>QHYS01000310.1 GCA_003223325.1 Acidobacteriota bacterium | reverse complement strand
TAGCGGGAACGTGTACTTCATTCCAGCCGCGCTGGGCGCTCTTACTGGAGCCTTCGTCGTAACGGCGGCGCTCAAGGCTTTTGCCCTGGCGGTGGGCCCGCGACAGAGTGGCTTTGGATCACAACCAGGCGCCGCGGCGCAACCGGCAATGAGAAAAGCAAGTTAGTTTTGAATTGCGGTTTTGGACCAACCCGTGGGTTGGAGGCTTTGAATGAATTGAGTGGGGAGACTTGTCGCGTAAAGAGAAAAGGTCATAACTCATGGCAGGAAATTCCCTATATCCAGGAGAGCCGTCGCATCGTTTGGGTCCGTTTGACACAACACAGCGTGCGCATGGTGCTGATTCTTCAAGTCAAAATCTAGAACGCACTCCACAGGTTGTTCGATTGAAGTCGCGGGCTCCTGAGAGCCCGCGGATCTTAGTAGTTAACGATGACGATGCCCTGGCCAAAGAACTCGCCCGCGTTTTTCGTCAAGCGGGTCTTCCAGCGGAATTTACTCCGAGCATGGCGGAGGGCAGTGAGGCCGCGCGATCCGGCCGCTTCCAGGTTGTCGTGACGGCACCGCAGTTGAAGGACGGGTCGTGGAAGCGGTTGGCTGGGATTGCTCATAGCTACCGCTCAGGCTTTGCAGTCATTCTCGTAGCGAAGACTTTCGATCCAAACCAACGGACCCAGGCGATGGAGGAAGGAGTTCTTGATGTGCTCGATGCTCTCCATGACTTACCAAGGCTTCCTGAGGCTGCCAGGCGCGCTTTATGGATCGAGTACTTGACGGGCGCCTGGCCCAATCTAGAAATGCCAATTTCCTGAGAGTGTCATGTGCACTTATGCCTTTCCGCTCGGCCGGATTCCGATCTCGAGTGAGAGCGCGAATGCCTGTGTTGGCGTGACGGGCTTTGATGAGGCAGGCAATGAGGTGCTCGATCGCATCGATTCTCTTGTCAGGCATCTTCGCTTTTGCGGCGTTCGCCCAGACAAATGCTCAGGATAACTTGGCGACCTGTGTAGAAGGCTCGGGTCTTTGCGACATTTCTTCGCTCACGGTCGTACAGAGGGAGCAGATTTCCCAGCTCCAGAGAAAGCACAATTTATGGAGCTGCCTGACTGATGAGGCTCCATGTAATCGTCAAATGCTGAGTACATCGGAATCAAAGGAGGTCGTCGAGACTCACCGGCAACGCAATCTGCTTGAATGCCTCCAAGGTTTTGCGGACTGCGAGCGCTCGCTTTTATCTCCTGCCGAAGCAGCAGAAGTTGGGAAGATTGACCGTCAACGAAATCTCCTCGCCTGTGAAACGGGATCCGATCGCTGCCATCGCGCGTGGCTGGCGCCATCGGAGGCTGAAGAAGTCGGTAGCCTTGAGCATCGACGGAATTTGCTGAACTGCGACACGGGCAACAGCTTCTGCGATCCCTTGCGCTTGACTGCATCCGAGTTCAAGCAGGTCACCGATATGAAACATGATCGCAATGTGCTGGCGTGCGAAATTGGCGACGCGTCGTGCAACCCGTACTTATTGAGTTCCGGACAGATGAGCCAGGTTGCCCAGGCGAAACGTCAACGAAACTTGCTCCTTTGCGAAGCGGGATCTACGTTGTGCGACCGCGCCCTGCTAACTCCGCAAAATGCCAAGGAAAAGAATGGAGGCTCGCGTTTACAGAATTCTCGGGGCGGATAGACAGTAGTCGTGGTGGAGGAGGGAAACACACCCATAAATTCCAGGGACACAAGCATCCAGGGGACAATAAAGATAGACATTGCAGAAGCACCCGTGACAGCGAGCGCTGCGCCACCCAGCACAGCAACCGGGCAGAAGAAACCCGAGGAGCCAACAGCCGCGCCTGTCGATATCAATAAGGAGTGGCGCCGCCTCATCTGGGCCTGCATCTGGGGATATCTGGGTGTGAATTTCTTGATGTTCTTGCGTTTCTTTTTCCCCAGAGCTCTCTACGAGCCGAACACCATCGTCAACATAGGGTTTCCATCCAGCTTCCAACTGGGAGTCAACCAACAATTTCTGCAATCGAATCGTATCTGGGTTGTGGTTGAGCCAGGCCGTCTCTTCGTGATTTTTGCCCGGTGCACGCACCTCGGCTGCATGCCGGACTGGCTGCAACAAGAGGACATGTTCCATTGCCCGTGCCACGGCAGCGAATAGAATACGATCCCGAAGGCATCAATTTCGCGGGTCCGGCCCCGCGACCCATGGATCGTTGCCTGGTCGCCTTATTACCGAACGGCACGGGCCAAGTGGACACTAGTCACCTCTTCTTACAGGACCCGCGTGCCGGCGTGAATCACTTCGACGATTCAGGAGCTTACGTGACGATCTGAAGTGTGTCTAGTGGGAGGTTGCTCCGATGATGAAAAGCAAAGTGGTTTTCTTATTGGGCGTTTCGCTAGTCCTTGCAACGGCCTTGATGAGTTGCGGCAAAAAGCAAGAAACATCCGAGGCACCGGCGTCTCCGGCTGGTCAGGTTGGCAAGCCTGTCGATGCTTCGACGGCGGGCTCAATTACCGGGACCGCGCAACTCGACGGTAAGCCACCCCGGATGAAAGTCATCAACATGGCTGCCGAACCTAAATTAAGTGCGCTCAGGAGCATTCCTCACCTGCGATGACACAGGACGTCGTGCTTGGCGAAAACGGAACGTTGCAGAACGTGGTCGTCTATCTGGAGGGGGACTTTAGCCACTACAAGTTTGACGAGCCACAAACGCCGGCCACCATAGATCAGAAGGGCTGCATGTATGCCCCGCACGTCCTGGCGCCGCGGACGGGCCACCCCCTCCAAGTCATCAACTCCGACCCGGTCACGCATAACATCCATCCAGTTCCTAAGGACAATCGCGAGTGGAATCAATCACAGCCGCCCGGGGCGGCGCCGATCGTACAGAGTTTTGCCCGAGAGGAAGTCGCTATACCCGTGAAGTGCAACGTGCGCCCATGGATGAAGGCTTATGTCGCGGTCCTGAGCAATCCATATTTTCAGGTGACCGGCAAGGACGGATCTTTTGACCTGAAGAACGTCCCGCCGGGAACTTACAAGGTCACGGCTTGGCACGAGCTTTACGGCACAAGAGAGCAGAGCGTAACTATCGGCCCGAAGGAGTCGAAGGCAATTCGTTTTACGTTTAGCGCTGCCTCCCCGGTCAGTTGAACACAAAGCTGTGGATTGCTGGCAAAGGGCAGACGCTCGCCTGAGACTACGACGACTTGCCACTGAGACGGCAAACGAATGCTTCGCGATCGATGTAGCAACCGGAAACATAGCCGCTCGCCTGAATATGTCGGCCGGAGCGAAGGACGCCTAAAAGGACAAGCAATAATCAATGTTTCGGAAAGTTAACTTGAGCGCAGACAGGTGGTGCTCGTTGATTGACTTTCCTTGCGACCTGCGTATCCTAGCGAGCATGGCAGTCGTCTTGTGCACGGGTGTCGGTTGTTGCCATGACCCAGCCGGCGATGATCAAGGCGTGTCAGCGGCACGCTTTTCACGTGGCCGTGGTGGGCCAAGAGGAGACTCCCGAGAACAAGAAAAGTGTGTTTGCTCTGGTTCGCCAACATTGTCCTTCGACGAAGATTCTTGAGGTTTACGCAATCGAGGTTGGCAGGACCCTCAAGGGGGCCGATGATTGGCTAGCCCTGCCCAAGCAGGAACCCACTGAGCTTATCGAGCGAGTGGCGACCCTTCTCAGGCGAGACCCGCCTGCCGTTCGAGACAGCCCACAGTAGACAGAAACGGAGCTGGCACGTTACCGTTGCCTGGAAGGAATGCGCTCATTGGGGGCTACAGATGGGCTACAGTGCCTCCCGAAAATTCTGTGCAGCCCACGAGTCTCCAAACGAACTGCAAAGTCTCAAGCGGTTTGCAGCTCTCATTGAGTCAGGTGAACGAAATTCGCACGATGCAAGCTTGTGCAACAGAGCAGAGTTCAGACGCAGTCAAAGGCCCGAGTAGAGGCAGCGCGTAGCGTGGTGGATTCGGGCTTTTTCAGGCAGCCTGTCGTTCGTAGCGGTGGTGCAGGCCACACCGACATGCGGCACCGCCACGACGGATCCCATTTCCGGCCCCTGAATCGCTCGTGGCTCCGGTGAGTCTTTCCCCAAGGAAAGATGTGTTCTGGACCGGTGATAGTAATCGAAATACGAACGAAGGGTTCGCCGTAGCGAGCTTTCATGGAACACGATCACATGATCGAGACATTCGCGTCGAAAGACCCAATCACTCGTTCCACATAGGCTCGCTGCCAAGGTGAGCGCGGTGCAGACAGAACTTCGCAGATGCCCATGTCTCGCACCTGTTCTCGGAATTCCATGCCAAAGATAGCATCGCGGTCGCGCAGCAAGTAGCGCGGGAGCTGGTCATAGGGAAATGCCTCTCGCAGTTGCTGTCCGGTCCACTCCGTGGTGGGGTGGGCGGTCACATTGAAATGCAGGATGCGACGCCGGTCATGGGCCAATACCAGAAACACATAAAGGACCTGGAAACGGATCGTGGGCACGGTGAAAAAATCGATGGAGACCAGTTGCTGCGCGTGATTCTCCAGGAATGTGCGCCAGGTCTGAGACGGCGGTTTGCGGCAGCGCACCATGTATTTGCTGACGCTGCTCTCTGCGATGTCGATGCCGAGCTTGAGCAGTTCGCCATGGATGCGGGGTGCACCCCAACTGGGATTCTGCCGGCACATCTTGCGGATCAGATCTCGGACCTCGCGCGAAATGGCGGGTCGTCCGGGTTGGCCGTGCCGCACCTTCCACGTCCAGAACAGCCGAAATCCGGCACGATGCCAAGCAATGACCGTTTCTGGCTTGACGATGGCCAGCGCCGAGCGCCAGTCGTGCCAGAGGCGGGACAGGCAGATCCACAACAGGCGGTCCACTGGAGTCAATTTCGGCCGTTTTGCTGCGGACCTCTGAAGCACGCCGATTTGGTGGCGCAGCGCCAGATTCTCGAGCTGAAGGGCACCACGCGAACGGAAGATCCAGGACAAAGTTGCGAGGAATGTCGTGAGAGAAATGAGCATCGGCGAGAATTATAGAATTATGAAGGGAATATAATCTCCATCCGCTCAGATATTTTGCGATTTTCGAGAGGCACAATCTGCGTCCTGCTGCGGTTGCGGCTGGCGTTATCGCTAAACAAGATCGTTCACGGTTTGGGTGGCACAACTTGCGGCACAGCTTGGCGACGTTTTTCGGATCGAACGAGGTTCCTCTCTCGACGATCCAGTCGATGCTTCGTCACGCAAAGCCGCAGACCACCGCGCGTTATATCCACGCCGTGAACAGCAAGCAGGTGGAAGCTCAGGGGAAGTTCCTGGACGCCATCAAACTCGGCGCAAAGCGTTCGACTCGGGTGGCTTAGAAATGCGCTTCGGGTTGGACTTCGGGTTGAAAATCCTTCGGATCAGCCATTCTCTTGGTCTAAGTCATTAAAAAGGAATGGCGGGGACGACGGGACTCGAACCCGCGACCTCTGCCGTGACAGGGCAGCGTTCTAACCAACTGAACTACGTCCCCCTCAATAACTTACAAACGTTCTACTAAACAGAACTGACACATCCTAACACCATTTACTGAAAAGGGCAGTGGTCGATCAGCGAACCAGCTTACTTCTCGTCCCATCCAAGCCTCTTAGGGATAGCGAGCGTTTTTTTTCAAGTAGCTCAGAACGTACTCGATCTTGCGGCGGCGCGAAATGCTGTGTTGTCTCATCGCCCGCACCAACGTCTCCAAAATCTCCTCCTCGCTCACCCGTCGACCCTCGATCAGACTGGTCACCATACCCACATAACTGACTATGCCGGCATCGAAGCGCACCCCATCCCGCTCCCGTTGGCCCTGGCTGACCGCCACTCGGCGATGGTG
>QHYS01000043.1:13263-21132 GCA_003223325.1 Acidobacteriota bacterium | reverse complement strand
TAGGACTCTATCCGCTCTTGTAACCCAGCATGGTATAACTCTCGACACAACATCAGATGGGTGTCCAGCATCCTTCGTTGTTTACGATTGGGATAGAGTCGATATTTGAAAATTCTGTGCATAGCTCCCGTAACGGCTCGCTGACCCAGACTAAAGTCTGAGATGGCGCTCGCCGAGAGGTTCAAAACAGCCTTCCCGTGAGCCGGCGGGGAAGCGCGAAGGACGCGCTGCATCGAAACGCAATCAGCCAAACATCTACAAAATCCAGGACATCGACGCAGGCTACCCTTTTCGTTTCATCGCCATGGAATTGTCGGGACTCTTACCGCTAGTGGCCCCTGACCGTGAGGAGCTCCATGACCACCCTCAGGCGCCGCTTCCCTGAGACTTCGAGAAGCTGCGGACGGCATCCTCTTCGGTGTTGGATACCTCAAACACTGTGAGCAGTTTTGTGATCTGCAGCAGTTGGTTGAAGTGGACTCCCAAGTTGCAAAGCCGAAGCGACGCTCCTGCTGATTTGGCGCTGGAATAAGCAGCGACCAGGGCGCCAAGACCAGAGCTGTCAATCATCGTGACGTTCTTCATGTCGAGAACAAGCTTCTTTTTGCCTCCGGAAACCAGATTTTTCACGCTTTCTCGCAGTTTGCTGGTTTCCTCACCGAGCACGATGCGACCATCCAGCGTTAGGACGGTGATGCCATCTACTTCGCGGTTGGTGAGTTTGAGAGCCATAGTTGCCTATATCTCCTTGTCCAAACTTTCTCGGAGACAGCCGTGAAGGGTTTAGCCTAGTTTCTCCTTTTGGAGTCTCCAGCGGGGCGCGAGTATATAACAATTCCCTCAGAGCGCACACTGCTATGCGCCTAGGCCGTCTAGGCTGACTCTTAGCGAGGATCGCGGAAGGTTATTGGGCAGGCCTCGCGGGATTCGCAGCGCTCCGATAACGGGCTAGAAGCAGCGTGATGTCATCGGCTTGCCTGACACCTCGCGAAAAGTTTTGTACGGACTCGAGAATCTTCCCTTGGAGGGCCTCCAGAGGCGCGTCATCCATGCCGGCCAGAAGTTCGCGCAGCCGAGTGATTCCAAACATCTGCTCGTCCGCGGTTGTGGCCTCCGTCACGCCGTCGCTGTACAGGACAAGCGTGTCGCCAGGCCGCAGCGCCGCGGAGGAAGCGGTATAGCTTGCATCGGGTATCAAACCTACGGGGAAGCCGCCTTCGGTGAAAGGCTCGCTGATTTCACCCGCACGAAGGAGAAGCGGCGAGGGGTGTCCGGCATTAATGAACTCAAAACGGCCTTCACAATCGAGGATGCCAAAAAACATTGTGGCGTATCGACCAACCTCTGAGTGTTCGCACAAGAATCGGTTGATGTGATTGAAGACTCCTGCCGGATCAGCACCCATTCTCATCCCGGAAAGCGCGCCTTGCAGCAACTGGGTGAGAAGGGCCGCACCGAGTCCCTTCCCGGAGACATCCGCGATGAGAAAGGCAGTGCGATCGTCGCTCAGCGGGAAGATATCGAAGTAGTCGCCGCCGACGGCCTGACATGGCGAATTGGTCCCGCTGATCGCAAGGTATGGAAAATTGCGGCATCCTCCCGGTAATAGCGCTTGCTGGATTTCGCGAGCGATACTGAGTTCTTGTTCGAGGCGTTGACGTTCTCGCTCCCGTTCAACCAGCCGCGCGTTATCCAGGATGCTGGCGGCCTCAATGGCGATGGCATCCAAGATCTGGCGATCGAGCCTCGAAAATGCAGTCGGGCGTCGTGAATCGAGATACAAAACACCCAAGAACTGACCATGTTCGGCGCGGATCAGGGTCTCTGTCGTACTGCCGCGAACGAAAGCGTACAGTGGGATCACCACCACGGCCCGGAGCCGCTGGAGAACAACGCTCTGAGCTGCTTGCAAATTCAGATCGTCGCGGTTGAGATCTTCGGTGATGACACTGGACTGCCGTTGGACAGCTAGGCCCAAGGCAGTCTGGCTGGGCGAGAGGCTTTGCAGCGGAATAGGTACTCCTTTACTGCCTCGGGCGAGTCGCATGCGGAGCGACCCGTCCTGATTGGCTTCCAGCAGAAGGCCCCTTTCGGCGTCGGTCACGGCTATGGCATGGTTGAGCATCGTGCCGAGCACAGCGTCGAGCGGAAGCTGCGAATGCAGAAGCATCGTCGCTTCGAGGAGGAGGTTTATCTTGCTGAGACCACCGGAAGACGAGTCGCTGTGGGTAATATTCTCGATTCGAGAGAGAAGCTGATCCACATTGGCAGCGGAATCAGATGTGCGGAATATAATCTGGTGTGAGCCATCAGGACCAAACGTAATGATGTCGCCGTCTTGCAAGGCGTGTTTAGTAATCTTTTTTCCATTCAGGAACAGGCCGCCGCGTTGGCCGCGGTCTTCGAGGTAGTAACCGTCATCGAAGAAGATTGCCGCAGCGCTGCGGGAGATACGGCCGTCGGAGAGCTGGAGTTGGTTGCCGGCTCCGCCGCCACGTCCGATGAGGAAAGGAGATTGAGTGATGCGGACGGAACGAGTCGGAGCATCGGGAGCCATAACGTCCAAAATTGCTTCGTTGACGGCCTTGGCTTCGAGCATCCGGACCATTCGAAGCGGGATTGTAGCACGCAAGCTCCCTTGCCAACGACCTGCCCAATTTCAGCGGTTTGCGAGTACGGTCGCTGGCGATGAGAAAGCGGAGTGGGTGAGGCTCTCTCTCTTAGTTAGCGCTGGGAGCGCCTTGCGAACCGGGTCAAACACATTACATTTTTAGAATTCGGCCGATTGAACTTCTCGCAGGCGCCTCTGTAGGTATCTGCGTTCGCCATCATTGGTGACCAGCTCAAGGGCACGCAAATAGCTCTTGGCCGCTTCCTGGCGGGATCCGATGCGGCGCAGGAGGTCGGCACGCGCGGCGTGCAAAAGATGGTAGCTGTCGAGATCGCCGTTTGTCGCGAGCGCATCAACAAGAGCCAATCCCGACTGGGGACCTTCCGCCATTGCGATTGCGACAGCACGGTTCAGCGAGACTATGGGCGACGGTTCGAGGCGTTCCAGTTCATCGTAGAGGCGCACGATTTCGCGCCAGTCGGTATCTTCGGCGCGCCCCGGCTTGCAATGCTCGGCGGCGATCGCCGCTTGCAGTGCGTATGGGCCAGGTCTGCTGCGAAGTGCTTCCTGCACCAAGCCAAGGGCTTCACCGATCTGCTGCTGATTCCAGCGGCCGCGATCTTGTTCTTCGAGTAAGACAATGTCTCCCGCATCGTCGATCCGCGACTCTCGCCGCGCATCATGGAGCAGCATCAGCGCGAGGAGGGCGGTGGCTTCCGCCGGGGGCCGGGGGGACATCAACGTCCTGACGAGTCGGCCGAGGCGAATGGCTTCGGCAGAAAGACCGGTCCTGATCACCCGCTGTCCTCGCGTGGCCGCATACCCTTCGTTGAAAACGAGGTAGATGACCGTCAGCACGGAGTCGAGTCGCTCGGCGATCTCGCTTGCCTCGGGGACGGCATAAGGAATTCGCGCCTCGCGGATTTTGCGCTTGGCCCGCACGAGCCTCTGTGCCATCGTGGCCGTGGGCACGAGAAAGGCCCTGGCAATCTCGTCCGTTTCGAGCCCGCAGAGTGTCCGAAGCGTGAGAGCAACTTGCGCCTCCGGCGCCAGCGCCGGGTGGCAACAGGTAAAGATCAGCCGAAGGCGCTCGTCGGGAATCTCGCTGCCCTGATCCTCGGGTTCTTGCACCCCCGGAGCAAGCTCATGGGCGAGCTGCGATTGAATCTTCTCCGTAAACAGGGTTTGGCGCCGGAAACGGTCGATCGCCTTATGGCGCGCGGTTTGAACGATCCATGCGCGCGGGAATTCAGGGATGCCGGACTCTGGCCACTGGTCCAAAGCGGCCGCAAATGCTTCCTGCGCATACTCTTCCGCCAGATCGAAGTCGCCTAGAAGCCGGATCAGCGTGGCCACGATTCGGCCCCAGTCCGAGCGATAAACTGCTTCGACGGTTGTAACCGCGTCCATGTGCGTACCCGATTCTAAAACTTTTTCGCCGCCGGATGTCGATTTGGATCTAGCCTATTCGATTAGCGTATGGAGGTACCTGAATGAGGTACATGTTGCTCATTTACGCAGACGAGCAGGCTTGGACCGAAGATGAACGCGAGCGCTGCTACGGTGAATCGACTGACCTCG
Organism: Acidobacteriota bacterium; assembly: GCA_003223325.1. Lineage (GTDB taxonomy): Bacteria > Acidobacteriota > Terriglobia > Acidiferrales > UBA7541 > Palsa-189. The sequence goes on along the minus strand of QHYS01000043.1, from coordinate 16,940 downwards.
CACACCACCTCAAATCGAAAGGGCAGTACGTAGCCGCCTTGCCGCTTCAGCCCGTGGCGACAGCGACAAGCGTCCGGGTTCGCGAGGGCAAACGGACCATTAAGGACGGCCCCTTCGCCGAGACTCGCGAACAGCTTGGAGGTTTTTTCCTGATTGACGCCAAAGACCTCGACGAAGCGATTGCAATTGCCGGGCGGATTCCAGGAGCGCGGAAAGGAACGGTTGAGATCCGGCCGGTGGTTGAGCTTCCGGATCTGCCCTCAGCGTAGGCCGGCCGATTTGTGCCTCGCGGGCCGACTCGAACATTCTTAAGGAGGAGTAGACCAACGCCATGCAAAAAATCATTCCGTTCTTGTGGTTCGATGGCAGGGCCGAGGAGGCTGCGAATTTTTACGTCTCCATTTTCAAGAACTCAAAGATCGGGAAGGTGAGACGTTATGGAGAAGCCGGACCTGGACCGAAAGGAACGGCAATGTCGGTGGAATTCGAAATAAATGGAGAACAATTCATCGCGTTAAACGGCGGCCCGCAGTTCACTTTCTCGCCGGCCATATCGTTCTTCGTGAACTGCGAGACGCAGGGAGAAGTCGACGAGATGTGGGAGCAGCTCTCCGCGGGAGGACAGAAGAACCGATGCGGATGGCTTCAAGATAAATTTGGGCTGTCGTGGCAGATTATCCCGACGGTCCTGGGCAAGCTGCTGGGCGACCCTGATCCTCAGAAATCGAATCGAGTGATGAAGGCAATGCTCCAGATGGACAAGATTGACATCAACGGCTTGAAGCAGGCCTACGACGATGCAAAAGCTGCCGCGAAGTAGGATTCAACGCTGCTCCACAGGGCCGAGTCTATGGAGCGAGGCAGGAAAGGGAAGTGGCAGGCCGCCGAACGACGACCTTGGTTAGGCTCTACAACCCGCCGAGGCCCGTGCACACGAAGGTGCGGCTGCCGCATGGGTTTGTGACCAGTTCCTGCGAAGCACTTCCGCGGATTACACGGTCGAACTCGGGAACGATGTGATGACGCACCATTTGCAAAGCCTTTGTCGTGTCAAACTGTAACTGCAGGCGCTGCAGAAGGATCGGATGATAGATGCCGCTGTCCGCGAGTAGAGCTCCACGGGATGGTCCGCTTCTGAAAGCGTAAATTGGGGCTTAATCATAAGACGCCGTCTCCGAGGACCAGTTCCACGCGCTCTCCCTCGCGATCGATGGGACCGTAAAGCGCGTAGAGGGTTTCAAAAATCCTCATGGCAGCTCGAGCGGGCTTTTCCGTTTTCACCCACTCGCTGCGCTGAAAGTGCCAGCGTTCCAGACTTGCAATCCTGCCGGGATCGTCGGTGAACTTTACTGTCCTCGGCTCCACGCCCTCCTGCGCTTCTGCCGAAGTCTCCTTTATCGTTAGCGCGTTCCAGGGATCGTCCCACCCGTATTCGAGCCAAGCGACTATTTGCTCGGGCGGTTCGGGGGCGCGCTTCAATCGTGGGCGCTGCGCCTTCAGAACGAAGCCCGCTCCCGAGTCTCCCGCACCGTTGCCGTTTCCGTCCCTTCCTTTCGAAAAACTGACCCTGGCGGCGCCCCGTTGAATGGACAGGTACTCTCGGGAAGCTCGCGCAGCCAGAGACTCCAGGGTTGTTCCTGAATCTGCCGTTTAGCCGGATTACGATGCTGGTTCAGTGCTTCCAAATATCGGAATACACGTGTAAGTTTATCGCGCCCCGCACGGAGTTTTTCGGCATCCATGGTTCTTTACCTTTTAGAGACGCTTCTAGGAGCCTGGGGGAGGGTGGGGGAGCCTTCAGAATATCAGAATATCAGTGTCGTCTGCGGGACCCCAATAGTACCCAGTAGTACTGCTAGCGCGACCGCGAACCGCCTCCAATCAACTCACGATATTTTTCGGCCCACAAGGCGTGCAAGTGGAGTAGGATATGGAGCCTGTCGGTTGCGCCTAACCCCGGCCATTGGTCTGCCGACTCGGCAATGCTTCACCCTCCAGCCCCCTGAAGACTGCGCCGACGACTGGGAAAGCATTCGAACATGACCTTCGACCTGCACTCGCTCACAACTCCCGAATCGCCCACCATAACCCGACTAGTTGCTTTCGAGCGGCATCTTTCTGCCATGCGATCGCAATTCATCCGTGGCGTCCTGGTTGGGATCCTGGTTTCCGCTGGGGTCGCAATACCCGCTTTCAGGTATTCAACCATCCGACAGCACGGGACCGCTCTAAAGCAGGGGTCTGGTCAAACGGCCCTGGCAAACTCCGCCGCCCAAGCTGCCTCAGGCGGGCGGAAGTCCACGCCAGATATGGTAGGAACACCTCTGGTTCCGCTTGTCCTGCGGAAACCGCAACCATTAAAGCCGTCGAACGATTTTCCTGATCACCCTGTGGCACCCGTCCTGGTAGGGGATCGTCCGAGATCTCCGGTGACGCTCCCGGTAGGTCAGCCGGCGCCGTTAACGGACCCATCCTTACCGGAGTCGCGGCCTACAAAAAAGACCTTGGCCACACCACAGCAACTTTGGTCCTCCGTCCAAGCGGGAAACACCAAGGCGGCGGTGGCCCTTGCTGATCTCTACCTGCGGGGCGACGGCGTCCCTGTGAATTGTGATCAGGCCCGGGTACTGCTGACTGTGGCTTCGAAAGCGAACAACGCGGAGGCAATTAAGAAGTTACAGGAATTAGACGAGACCGGCTGCCCTGCACCCTGAAGCTGCTGCGCAATTTGAGAGAGGCGTATAGCGGAACGCAAGGCAAGGCGTATCTTACTCTCAAGGACCGGGCTCTGGGCTCTCCCAATTACCCCAGAAGTACGGTATTGGAGTGGGGAATTCAAGTGCGACGTCTGCGCCCTGCGCCAGCCGCGCCCTGACGGAGAGGACTATGCACTCCTTCGCCTGCTCATCTCCTTCTTTCGTTACGAGCAATCGTTGGCCGGGCCGCACTATGGTCGGCATGAAAATCAGTCCGCCGTGTGTGTTGATCGCGATGGTACGGGCGTCCTCGTAGAACGGATCGCCTTCCGGCGTATAGCCATAGACGAAGAGAGGAACTTGGACGTTGAGGCGGGCTGCCCGCCGACGCTCTGGTCGTTCGGCAGCCCTTGTCGCTACACTTGTCACCAGAGCTGTGGCGTTCTGGTCGTCGGCGCGGGCCAATTCGGCCTGCTTCAGGGCTTCGAAGATCTTGCTCATGGCCTCCTCCTAGAATCCGGTGGTTTGAAGCTCTTCCCGGCGATACTGAGAGTTGAGCCGTCCGGCGGATTCGCGGCGTGAGTCTAACTCACCAGTCCTGTTCCGTTTTGCACTTATACAGCCTCTCTTGCCTAGGGTTTGTCGCTGGTGGAGCGGCCCGGCTTGACCGTAATGGTCACATCGGCGCTCGTGGAGAGTGCTCCATCGTCGGCGGTTGCGCGCAGTACGTACGTCCCCGGAGCGTCGAAGCGCGCGGTCGCGACCGCTTGACCCTTGCTCACTGGGATCGGTCCAGCGGAGTCAAAAGTGACCTTCGCCGGTCCGCGATATTCGAACCACTTAACGGACAGTCCGGGAGGGCGGAGTCCGGCTGCCGAGTTGGTTTGAGCTTGAGGAATTGCTCCGGGACGGGGCGCTGGAGCGGGACGTGGTTTGGGAAGCCCATCGTCGCTGACCAATGCGGTTAACGGAACCGGACTT
>QHYS01000043.1:0-13198 GCA_003223325.1 Acidobacteriota bacterium | reverse complement strand
ATCAAGCGTTCGAGAATCTCCTCCTCCGGCACCAGTTGGGCGTAGGCCTTTTCCGTTCGGCCATGGGCAGTGATCGTCCAGACCAGTTCCTGCTGCCCCCAATCTTTTGGCACCTGGACTCGAAAGACCCAGGACTGCCGCCTCGGAAGGAAGTAGGTGGGCTGGCGGCGATCAGGTTCGCCGGGTTCAAGTTTGTTGTCAGGTCCGGCCGGGATGACGAGTTCTTCCTTCCAATTGCGGTTGAAGTAGCCGAACACAAACGTGAAAGTCCCGTCTGGGTTGCGCAACCATCCCTCGTAGACCGGCACTACGTCCTGGCCACTCGAAAATTGGGTTTGGGGATTGTATGTCGGAAGCTGTGACAATCCTTGCGCGCGTGTCCTGTGTGCGCCGACGGGCAGTAAACTGCCGGCCAATATGCAGATCACAACGCGGACGCATGCCCTCATTGCTTCAAGCGGCTGTCGAGCTGATCTTGCTCGTGCGTCTTCATCATCTTTTTTCTTGCTTGGACGCGCTGTTGGAAGTCGGCCTCCTCCAGATAGTACAGGCTGACCCAGGCGAAACTCATCTCGTCGATAGTTCGCTGGCCATATCCAACCCAGTTTTTCGGATTCGGGTTGAACCTATTGTTCACAGTGTTGTCGTGCCAGGTGGTGATGTGAATGATGGTGCCGGCAGGCAGCAGCGGGGCCACATCCTCGGCATAAGGGTAGGTGATGCTCCAGCCGAATTGGTAATCGCTCACGCAACTGAGAGTCTCAGTCCGCGCCGGCCCCGGGCGGGCTGAATCTGGGCGAACGTCCGGATAGATAACCTCCATGCATTGAGCCTTGCCGCGTGTGTGAAAGTGAGGCTGAAAGGCCGAAATCAACGCGGGCTTCTGCAGGCGGAAGTAGCCATCGCTGCGAGTAATCTGGCCGGCGGGGAGATCGAGTTCGGTGACGTCTCCCATGTGTTGGGTGAAGGTCACGTACTTGGGCACGAACCCCTTTGGGTAGAACTTGAACCCGACAGAGACACTGACAGGAGTCTGCTCGCCAGACGGATGGAGATGGAGATTGAGATGGATTTTGGAGCCCGCCCTGATCAAGCGGCCCGAATTTTCCGGAAAGAGGTCGGCGTTTTTGCCTACGGCATATTCATTCAAGAACAGCCCGACCGGGTCCGCTTCGGGGTCCTCGACCAGGTTTGTCGTCGCGTGGTGCACTACCTTGAATCCTGAATCAGGCTTGGTCTCCACGGCTGAGAGGTACATGTCCTCCTTAAAGCCGGGATCTAGGTCGATGTCGTAATACTCGTCGCCTCCTTGGGCTTTCAGCTTATATGGCTTTGGCATGGAGATCACGAAATCCGGCGTTCCGATATGCCACTTATCTGGGTCGCTGAATTGCCGCGGCGGCGGCATGTCCGCTGGGTTACCCTCGAGAGCGCCCTGGTCCACCCAATTCGAAATCGTGGCGATCTCGGCGTCGGTCAACGATGGATCGTCCTTAAATTTTGTGATGCCAATGTTCCGATCGATGTGCCACGGCGGCATCAGGCGACGCGCGACTCTTTCCTTGATCGCGCGAGCCCAAGGCCGGGCGTCCTGATAGGTGAGCAGAGACATCGGAGCAATCGATCCGGGACGATGGCAGGTCTGGCAGGAGCGCTGCAGGATGGGAGCCACGTCCTTGGAAAATGTTACCTCGGCGATCGGCGCTGGCTTCTCGGAATCCGCGCCAAGCGCCGCGGAGTGCGTCATACCTGTAACAGATAAAGCGAAAAGGATCGAAAGGCCCATGCGCATTGTGGCCCTCCCAGAGTGGCACAATTTTCTATGGAGGCGCCTCTCGACGCCCACTTGGGGAGCAGTATACACCCGTAGCTGCTGGTCGAGCCTGCCCGCCAAAAGCTTTCCCTTTGTGAGTCACTGCGGATTAATCGCAGAGGCGCCTTTGCGCAAAATGTATTTCTGGATCTTTCCAGTCGCTGTCTTCGGGAGTTCCGTCACAAATGTAAACCGCTGCGGAACCTTGAAATGCGCGAGGCGAGAGCGCGCAAATTCGCGCAATTCCGCTTCGGATAGCCGTGCCCCCTGTTTTCTGACGACGAAAGCCTCGGGAGCTTCGCCCCAAAGCTCATGAGCAAATCCCACGACCGCCACCTCCTGCACCGCCGGATGATGAAGCAACGCACCTTCCACTTCCACCGACGAGATGTTCTCGCCTCCACTGATGATGACGTCCTTTAGGCGGTCGCGGATCTCGACATAACCGTCAGGATGTACCACCGCGCCGTCGCCAGTATGAAACCATCCATCTCGAATTACCTGCGCCGTCGTCTCGGCATCCTTGTAATAGCCCTGCATGACTACGTTGCCTCGAACTATGATTTCACCCACAGTTTTTCCGTCGCGCGGCGTTTCGCGCCCTCGAGCATCGACGACCCGCAATTCACCAGATGTCAGCAGTTCAACTCCCTGGCGCGCCTTGATCTTGGCGCGCTCCTGGGAGGACAACAAGCAATGTTCCGGCCGTAACTCACAAACAGTAATGAAAGGAGCGGTCTCAGTGAGGCCGTAGATGTGCGTCAGAATCCACCCAAATTCCCCCTCCATTCGCTCAATCGTAGCGGCGGCCGGAGGAGCGCCGGCTGTCAAGACTCGCAGGCCACGCCGCACCTCGGGTCTGAGCTGGGCGGGAAAGTTGGCAAGCAAGATGAGCACGGTTGGCGCGGCGCAGAACACGGTGACGCCATCTCGCGAGATCCTCTCAAACACGGTGCGCGGTTCGGCTTTTCTCAGACAGATGTGCGTAGCGCCAACAGCCGTAACGGTCCAAACGAAGGTCCACCCGTTGGCGTGAAACATCGGCAGCGTCCAGAGATAACGATCTACGGCGCTCAGAGGGAAATGCAGCAGGGTGCCAATAACGTTCATATAGGCATTCCGATGGGTAATCATCACGCCCTTGGGCTTGCCGGAGGTGCCGCTCGTATAGTTAACCGTCAACAGATCGGTCTCTTTGATGTCAGGCGTTACGAAGTTTGCCGGAGACGAGTTCAGAATCTCCTCATAATCCAACCACCCGGGCCGCGAGCCGTTGAGCGCCACAAATTGCTCGACGGTTCGCAATTGAGGACGGACCCGCTCAACGGCGTCTATATGGTCTCGATCCGCGCAGAGAACCCGAGCCTCACTGTGATTGAGGAGATAGGCGAAGTCATCCGCCGTGAGCCGATAATTGAGGGGAACCAACACCCCACCGATTTGCGGGACGGCATAGAAGGATTCGAGCTGCGCGTGGGTATTCGGAGCCACGTAAGCGACTCGATCACCGGGGCAAATTCCCAAGCTCTGGAGAGCCGCAGACCACCGATCGCATCGCTCGAAGAAGCTCTCATAGTTCAGCTTGGTATCCTCATCGACCACGGCCGCAGAATCTGCGTACAATTTGCGAGTACGGCGTGCAAATTGAAGCGGACTTAAGGCGATTTCCATAGGCATTCAGAATGATGAGAACAAAATTGGACCCGTCGTTCTGCGGCCACACTATAGCATCGGGCATGAGTCAGGTTAAGTTATCCCGTTATTCTAAGAAAGCGCACGCCCCGCGCACGCGGGCACTCGTGGTGATCGGCGTCAGGAAATGTAGCGGCCGGCTGCGTCGGTGTACAATGGCGCCCGACCACGGGACGGAACGGATCAAGTTATGACCGAAAACAGATCAAATCGGAATGATTCATCTATCCCATTCATTCTTTCAATAAGGAAATGGCGGTGGCGAGCCTTATAAACGAGGGGAGAAATCGATGAAAAATGTTGGCGGCCGTGACCTGAGAGTGACGCGTACATTCCCCGCATTGATCTTAATGCTTATGGCCGTCACGTTGGCCAGCGGTCAAACCTTTCGTGGCACCGTTCTCGGCACGGTCACGGACGCTTCCGGTGCGGCGGTTCCCGGAGCCACCGTTACGGCTCGCAACACCGATACGGGACTGGTCCGCACGACCGAGACTCAAACCGATGGCAGCTACCGGGTCCCCGAGCTTCCCATCGGTACCTACGACGTAACCATTGATAAAAGCAGTTTTCGAACCTCTGTTACCAAAGGCGTCCAGGTGAGTGTCGCTGCTGAGCGGCGCGTCGACGCTGCGCTCGAGCTGGGCGAAGTGAGGGAAGAAGTCCTTGTTTCAGGCGAGGCGCTTCCTCAGATCGAGACCACGAGCGACACGCTGGGCGGCACGCTCACGCAAGAGACCGTTAAGGACCTACCGATCAACGGGAGAGATTACACAAAGCTGATCTTTCTGAATCCTGGCGTGGCGGGCTCGCCGGATCAGATCACGGATTCGCCGGGATCATTTGGCGAGTTTTCTATGAACGGAGCTCGCGGCCGCTCCAACAACTATCTGCTGGATGGCACGGACATGAACGACGGCTACCGCAACGACCCTGCGATCAACCAGGGTGGAGTGTTTGCCACGCCTTCGGCGATCCTGCCGATTGATGCGGTGAGCGATATGCGCGTGCTCTCGAACTTCGAACCGGAGTACGGCCGAAACAGCGGGGCGGTCGTCAACATCGTGACCAAGAGTGGAACCAATCAGTTCCACGGAAGCGCGTTTGAATACTTCCGCAACAATGCTTTGGACGCGCGGAACTTCTTTAATACCACGGACCAGCCCAAGGCGCCATTTCACAACAACCAGTTTGGAGGATCGCTAGGAGGTCCGATCATTAAAGACAAGGCGTTCTTTTTCCTCGATTATGAAGGGCAGCGAGAAAGAGTCGGCGTGGTCACCCTGGCCTGCGTTCCCGACCCTGCCCGAATCACTGTGGACGACAACGCTATCGTTGCGGGAGGCGGCACGCCGAACGCTGTCACTGCAGCCATGCTGAAGTTTTGGCCCAAGCCAAACATTCCGGGAACCTTTGGGACTCCTTCGTTGAGTTCGGCGGCAGGGGAAGACATTGGGTGCCCGAATGGGCCTAACTCCTCGCTGATCACGCCCTCGTACAACAATCTGTCCAGCATGATTGCGAAGATCGATCATACTTTTAACCAGAGCAACAACGTAACCGGGCGCTACTTCTTCGGAGACAGCACGCAGGCTTTTCCGCTGGCGCTAAGCGCCACAGGGGGACAACTTCCTGGTTTTGACACCGTGACTCCGACGCGCGTGCAGCTTGTTTCCATCTCTTATGTGCATGTTTTCTCCCCGACGAAATTGAACGAGCTGCGCTACGGCTGGAACCGCTTCGCGGAAGGATTCTTCCCTGAGGATCAGAGCTTTCACCCGAGCTCGATCGGGCTCTGCGCGGCGAGCAACGCGCCTGGAGCGGCGACTCCTGTGGCCGGACCAACCTGCTCTGGGTCAGGCGCTGCGGATTCCGGTCTGCCCATCATTCTGGTCTCGTTTACGCCCTCGGGGGCCAGTTCCTTTTTCGCCCAGCCAGGAGCGAACTCCACCGTCCCGCGGCACCGCGTGGACAGTAACAATCAACTCATAGACAGCTTTTCGGCGAAAATCAACAAACACGACGTGAAGTTCGGTTTTGAGTTCCGCCGCACGAGCGTTCAGCAATACCTCGACAAGTACTTTCGCGGGAGACTGAAGTTTTCTAGCCTGTCTGACTTTCTTACCGGGACTCTCACCAGCGGTCTCCAATACTCGGGCGACACCATTCGTCACACCTTCGAAAACGATTTCGGCTTGTATGCTCAAGACAGTTTCCACCTGACGCCTCGGGTCACGCTGAATTATGGGCTTCGCTGGGATTATTTCGGTGTGATCGCGGAGAAGAACAACCTGTTCAGTAATTTTCTTGTGGCTAGCTTTAACCCGGTGACCGACACAGGAACCGGGATTCAGGCGCAGGTGGGAACCGCTGGGCTTCCTCGCCTCTATGAGCCGGACCGCAAGAATTTCAGTCCGCGCGCCAGTATTGCCTGGGATGTATTCGGCAGTGGCAAGACGGTGCTACGCGCTGGATTCGGCTTGTTCTACGACTCGGTTTCGCAGGACATGTTCCTGGGTCATCTGCCATATCCGGCGTTTTTTGCTCCCGGTCCGGCCTACGCCAATTTTGGGACGAATCCGATCACGGAGGCTATCGCGGCGAACGGAACGAGCGGAACGATCATCACGCCGGGCGTGCCTGTTTTTGGCGCGTCAAACTGCAACAACGAATGCGATATCTTCGGCGTCGACCGTAATATCAAGCCTCCCTACATGGAGAATTACAACCTGAACATCCAGCAGCAGATTACAAACAAAGTGGCGCTGCAAGTAGGTTACGTGGGGTCGCAGGGTCACCGGCTCTGGCGCTTCTTCGACATCAACCAACCGACCGCGCAGGCCATCCACGATGCGCAATGCCCGAGCGCGCTTGGGACCGTCCCGGGGACCGATTGCAGCGTCACGGTGGGCGCCACAGCCTGCGAGTTCTGCGCGCCGCGTGTCTTCTCAGGCGCGCCCCCGGGAACTTTCTATATCTTCCAGGAAAATTCCACCGGCAAATCCAATTACCACTCGCTGCAGGCCAGCTTGCGAGTAAACGCGTGGCACGGCGTGACATCGTTTGTAAACTTCGTGTGGTCTCGTTCCATGGACAATTCGAGTGACGGCGAAGATTTCGTTCCCAACGCCGCTCAGCCTGCGGACAGTACAAGCTCGAACCCGAGGAACGAATACGGTCCATCAAACTTCAACATACCGAGACGCTTCACCTGGGTTTTTTCCTACGCAGAGCCGACGCTGAGTGGCGGTTGGCAAAAGCTGAAGAATGGCTGGGGCATCGATAGCAGCGTCACGCTGCAGACCGGCCAGCCCTTCACGCTTAACTATAATGGCGAGGACGATTACAGCGGCAGCGGGGAAGGCTTTGACCGGCCCGATGTAGTAGGGCCGATCGTTTACAACTATCACGACCCGAATAACTTTCTTGACTTGAGCTCCTTTGCCATGCCCTGCACGATCACGAATAGTGGAAGTATAACGGGGTTTGCCAAACCCGACTGCGTGCCCGGGACGCAGCACTTCGGAAACCTGGGGCGCAACGCGCTCGTGGGCCCGCCATTCAAGCAGTGGGATCTGGCCGTCTATAAGAACACCAAGGTCAGCGAACGCCTCAACCTCCAACTCCGTGCGGATTTCTTCAATATTTTGAATCATCCGAACTTCTCGAATCCGCTTCTGCCGGGGTTCATTGCTGACCCTGCTTCGAATGTCAGTGCCACTTCATCCGGGTTCACGGCGGGAACTGCAAACCGTGAAGTCGGCAACGGCTTCTACCACATCGTCGCCACAGGTGATGTCGGCATCGGCAATCCGTTCCTTGGTGGAGGCGGTCCGCGCGGCATTCAACTGGCGGAGAAGTTTACGTTCTAACGCGCGCGCCTCATAGGGTGGATCGGCGCTGAAAAGGAATGATTATGACCACAACACCCCTGTTGCTGCTCTTACGTTTCCAGGAATGCCGATCCTGGAACAGACGCCGAGAATTCTGCGCACTTTGCTCGCACTACCGATCTCACGCGTTCTATCCGAAAATGGGAGTCTTTCAGCAGTATTACAAGGTCAGCCCCTAACGCCGGCCACAACACTGGCGTGGACACGTCGCGCCCAATATGGGTCGTCAGCGCACGGCTAGGGTCAACGGATTGGGCTATACTCCCGACTGTCGGGTCGTACGGATATCCCGAGGCCGTGAGGGAGTTTGAGACGATTTGGAGGTGACGGATGGGCGATCAAGACCGGCGAAGTTTTTTGACTGGCGCGTTGGGTGTACTCGGACTGGCGGCCGCCGCCAGCGGGGCGGACGCTTGGACTCCGCTGGCGCAGACGGGGGCTGCGACTTCCGCCGCCGGCGGCGAAAAGTACCGCATCGACGTGCACCACCATTACGGGCCGCCGACGTGGGTCGCGGCGATGAAGGGCAATCCGCTGCTGCAGGCTCCCAATACTACTTGGACGCCGGAAAAATCGCTCGAGGACCTGGACCGGGGTGGCGGAGCCGCGGCGGTGCTGTCGATTACCAATCCAGGGCTGTATCTTGGCGACAAAGCACAAGCAGTCCGGCTAGCGCGAGAGTGCAACGATTTCGGGGCGAAGGTGGTGCAGGCGCACCCGACGCGATTCGGGTTGTTTGCCGCGATGCCGCTGCCGGATGTGGATGCCACGCTTCGGGAGATCGCCTACGCTTACGATCAGCTCCACGCTGACGGGATCGGGTTCATGACGAGCTTCGGCGACACGTGGCTGGGAAATGCAGCCTATAGGCCGGCGATGGAGGAGCTCAATCGTCGCAACGCCGTCGTTTTTGTTCATCCGACGGCAGCCGATTGCTGCAGGAACCTCAACTACGCTCCCGGAGTGCATCCGGCAAGCATGGAATACGGGACGGACACCACGCGCGCGATCACGGGAGTCTGCTTCAGCGGCGATGCCGTACGCTTCCCAAATATTCGCTGGATCTGGTCGCATGGCGGCGGTTCGATGCCGTTTCTAGCGGGCCGCATTGCTGGCGCAGCGGGCACCTTCAAGGCGCAGTTGCCCAATGGCTTAATCGCTGAGTTGAAGAAATTTTATTACGACCTGGCTGGTGCTGCGAATGCGGGCGTGGTGGCTTCGCTGAGGCAGCTCGTGGGCCCGGACAAAATCATGTTCGGAACGGATTTCCCGCCGGGTGGACACATCCTGGAGACTGCGCAGGCGATTCGATCACTGAATATGTTCAGCGACGCAGAATTGAAGTTGGTGGAGCGCGATAACGCCGTAAAGCTTCTGCCGCGCCTCAAGGTTTCGTAAGACGATTCGTAACCATGGTCGTTGGGGCACGCTCGCAGTAAGAAGCTCAAGTTCGCGCAGCGGCCAAGCGCTAACTTCCGTCGCGAATGATACGGCAGGACTCTATGTCGAAGCTGACCTCTCCCATCGTCAGCCGCGTCTGATCCCGAAAGCCGGCGATGAAATGCAGAAAATGCCAAACGTCGGCAAAGTTCGTGACCAAACCCACAGAAGCTCGGATGCAACCGGCGCTCTTATGGCCCCGGTCTTGCATCAATCGAAAGAAACTGACCAGATTAATGTCTGCGCCCATGCTGAATCCGGCCTGCATATCCTCTTCGGTGAGACCCTCGGCCATCTCTCCCGCGCCAGGATTGCAGAAGCAGCCCGTCCGCAGTGAAATGCCCTTTTGACCGGCCAGCTCTTCGACGCGCCGATAGTCCAGCAGGTGTCCGTGTGGATCGTAGAGATTGAACGTCACCGTTCCACCCCGTGCCTGCGTCGTTGCGGGCCCGTAGATGCGGACCATGGCGCGTTCATTGCTATGCCGCAGAGCCAGCAGTTCATCGAGTAGCCATCCTGTCAGGCAGCGCACGCGTTCAGTGATCGTGGCGATGCCGATAGCCTCAAGGTGGCGCAATCCAATCTCCACGGCCGGAATGGAGAGGTAACTCAGCGTGCCGTCCTCGAAAGCAGCCTCGTTCGGCGACAGCACGTGAGCTTGACCCTGAACGGATGCGAAGTTTACGGTCCCGCCAGCAAACCAGGGGCGCTTCAACTTCGCGAAGGCGGAACGGCGGATGAGGAGAGCGCCAACGCCGGTGGGATAGCCAAACATCTTGTAGAAGGAGATGGTCACAAAGTCCGGTTCGACAGCCGTCAGGTCTAGGCGGTTAGTGGGCACGAAGGCGGCTGCATCGAGCAGCACGGACCACCCTTTGGCCTTAGCCTTTTCGACCAGGCCAAGCGGGTGTTTGACGCCAGAAAAATTAGACTGCGCCGGATAAGCGAAGAGATTGTCTTGGGCTGGATCGGCCTGGTCCAGCAATGTCTCCAATCGAGCCATGTCGAAGTGCAGCACTGGGGCCAGCAGGGGCGCGTAGACGATGGTTGCGCCTTTGGCTCGTGCAAACTCGCGAATTCCGTTTACAGAGTTATGGTTATCAAAGGTAAGCAGGAAGCGGCTTCCCGGCGCGAAAGGGAATGACTCCCCAACTAGTTTCAGTGCCCCGGAGGCGTTTTGGGTGAAGACGAGAGTGTAATCGTTCGCTCTGGCGTTGAAATAGTTGAGCACACAACGGCGGGTGCGTTCGACATGCTCGGTCATCGCCACCGAGGTCGGATTGACAGAGTGTGGATTGCCAAAAATGCCGGCGCGTAACATTTCGAGGTGCTTCTGCAATTGTGACTCCGCGTACAGGGATCCGCCGGTGTAATCAAGGTAGACCTGGCCCTGTTCATCCAGCCGGCGATACTCGGTCGCGCGCAGCTCGTCCAGCAACGCGGTTTTCGCATAGTCTGGGTATTGCGTGATGAAATCTGCGTACGCTTCATCCGCGCGCACGCTTTCGTTGGCCCGGCGGTTCGGCATGTACGAATTTTATGCCCCCGAGGCTGCTTTGCGAAGGACTGTCATCATCTGACAGCTGGCGGGCGGGATCTTTCTGCATCCAGCAAGTGCTCAGGTTGGGCCCATCTGCCTTGCCTTGCGGAACTATTTCCAAGTCGGACGCATTTGCTGCGGGTGGTGAATAGGAGAGGGGATCAGCCGTGACGCCCCAGGGCCGCGCCATCATCGTGGTGTACCGGAACCATTCTGGCGCACCGACATTCTGGATGTCGAAAAATGGAGGACCGCTCGGCTCCACTGCAATAATAGCCTTCACCAAGTCCGGCCTAGCATCGGCTACAGGCCAACCAAACGCCCCCGACTGCAAGTGCGTCAGCAAAATTGCGGGTCCAATTTTGTCCAGCAGGGACACAATGGCATCACGGTTGAGAACCTGCTGTCGTATGAAGTCCGGTACACCAGGCACCTGCGAGGCGACGAACTGGTCAAAAATTGCATCTCATGGTTTTCCGACACCCGGCCACTCGGTGGGTAAGTGAGCTTGCGGCCAGAGGTTATAGTGCTCAATGCTCGTGAAGCGCTGCTGGACGGTTTGATTCTCCCAGGACAGGCCCCGGGATTCTGTTTGCTTCCACGGCTCTCTGACTCCGTGGCTAATCCACCAATAGGCATCACCCGCTCCGAGAGTGAGAATGCCGCGTTAGCATCTCGGTGGTCATGGTGTCCACAATAACCGCAGCGGAACGATTTTCCGTTGGGCTTGGATATCTGATGGCATCGAGAACATTCCTGGCTGCTGTAAGCCGCGTCGGCCTCCATCACCATTACGCCAATCGCGGTAGGGATACCCCTCACGGGGTACCCCCCGCACGGACCCGGACGGGCGCTCCTTAGCGCATCCGGTTCTTATCTCGGATGAGTAGCGGCGAAGCGAACCGCTGGATAGGGATGGAGCACACGCGGATGAGGAAGCCAACGACGGCTTAGCTTCAGCATGCGGGTCCAGGAGAACCGATGCTTTTGGCTCCGGCGGCATAGTGTTTGCCACCAAAGTCTCAGCAATCGGTCTCGGAACACCGCTAAGCTGTCGAGGTTTCCTGGCACCGCGTAGTAGTTGAAGTAGCCCTGCACGACCGACTTGAGCCATTCACCCGTTTGAGGCACGGGATCGTGCATGCGCCTGTAGAGCTCCTGCCGGATCTGTCGCAGCTTCGCCCGCATGCGCTTGCGGATCGTCGTTCGTCGCACGGTGAATCGCCCGATCCCGTTCTTCCCACTAATATGTTTGAAGCCCAGGAAATCGAACGTCTCGGGTTTCCCTTCTCCTCTACGTTTCCGGTTCTCTTCGGCAAATAGCCCGAATTCGATCCGGCGTGTCTTATCCGGGTGTAGTTCCAGTCCAAACATAGCCAGTCGTTCCCGTAAATTCTCGAGAAAACGATCCGCATCCGTCCGATACTGGAATCCCACGATGGTGTCATCAGCATACCGCACGACCACCACCTCGCCTTGCGCCCACTTCTTACGCCAGACGTTCACCCAGAGGTCGAAAGTATAGTGCAGGTAGATATTTGCAAGGAGCGGTGAAATTACCGAACCTTGCGGAGTGCCTGTCCTCGGTTCCGACCATTTACCTTCCTCCATTACTCCGGCCTTCAACCATTTCTGGATCAGCCGCAGCATGCGAGGATCGGCGACACGATGCTCCACGAACTTGATCAGCCAGCTTTTGTCGAGGTTATCGAAAAAGCCTCTGATGTCAGCGTCCAGAATGTGGTTCACCTTCTTCTTCAGAAGCGCGTACGACAGCGCATCCAGCGCATTGTGCTGGCTGCGCCCCGGGCGAAACCCATACGAGAAGCCGAGAAAGTCTTCCTCGTAAATCTGGTTGAGGATGGTGGTCACGGCGTACTGGACGATCTTGTCTTCCAGGGCCGCAACTCCCAATGGACGTTGTCGTCCATCTTCCTTCTCTATGTACACTCTTCTCGAGGGCAGCGCTCGATAGGCTCCGCGATGGACTCGGCCGTGAAGATCGATCAGTCGATTTTCCAGGCCGGTCTCATACTCCTGCCACGTGACCCCGTCCACTCCGGGTGCCGCTTTTCTCTTTAACGCGTGAAAGCTTTCCCGCAACAGATCCATGGTCAGATGGTGGAGCAAGGCGGTGAACTTCATCTCCTTATTGCCCCTAGCTGCTTTCCGCACGCCTGCCAGCCCCTGGGACACGCCCTTCCCGCTCTGCGTCGGGTACGTGTGAGGTTGACCGGCGTTCTCCTTGATCGACGGCCTTCCCTCCTCAATCTCCGCCAACGGTTTTCCGTCTTTGTTCGACTGATTCATAGGTACTATGCCGTCGTGTGACTCCTCGGGGACGTACACGCGGGCCGTGCGGCTCCTGCCTTCGCCCGCCGCCCTGCCGCCTGGTTCGACAACAGGTGTCTCCGAGGTCTCCCGGTTCTCGTGCATGAAGTTTCTAGGCGTGTCTGGGGTCTTTGACTACGCCGGACCGAACAGGAACTCGCGTTATCGCTCCTGTTCATATTGCCTTCCGCATTTTGCAAAGACGTCGGCGTCCGGATTGCGCCTTTTCGGAGCTGGATACCCATCCCGCCTATCCTCTGTCTACGCTTCGCTGAGTCCCTCACGGTAACAGCGCAAGACTTGAGGCCGAGCGGATCGCTACTCCTTTCTCGTGAGACTCTTTCATTCTCTACTTCATGCCGGTTTAGCCCGGCGCACTGCAAAGCGGCTTTATACAGGATGAATCGGAAAAGTTGGTAGAAAGACCACTGCGACTTCTCCACGTAGTGGCGCATTCTACCGCGACGAACTTTTTCCAGTTTCTCCAAT
>QHYS01000309.1 GCA_003223325.1 Acidobacteriota bacterium | reverse complement strand
CCCCCTACGGGCAGGATAAAAACGCACGGTCGAGAACTCTGCGCCCCCAAATGGCTTCGTTGAAGCCTTGGGAAGTTGAGTGTACGCGGGATCAAAGGGGAGGCAAGCGGTCGTCCAGCCTCGTCGTGCGAAGCAGCGACAGTCTAAAGCCAATCCAAATAAGGCGTTGCAGCCACAGAGGCAGCAACGGACCATCCCAGAAAGGCGATGGTCCATTACATGATAGTTACAGCGCTTGTGCTACTTCGCTTTGAAGACGAAGTTGATCGGCGTGGCCTCGTTCAATGTGACCGCTATTTCTTGTGTCTGCGTGCCAAACGTCTCGTGCCATGCCGTGAGGGTGTACTTCCCCGGAGGCAAATTGGGCAGCGTGAACGAGCCGTCGTCGCCGGTCACCGAATAATGCGACGTCTTCAGAACTGCGAAATAGGTCCGCATCCAGGGATGGATGTTGCATTTGACCGGGATGATCTCCGGTCGGGCGAAGGTCTCCGAGACCGCTGGGGTTCCCGGGGGCTGAGCCTTGTTCCACTCGCGATTAGATGTGGGCAAAGGGTGAATGTTGTGCGAGGTGGAATCCTGATTGACCACCTGCAACTCCTGGTTCACCTGCATGGCCACTACGTGCGGCGTGAACCGGCATCCCTTTTGGGTGATGACTACGGGCTGGCTGGGGGGCGTAGCCTCGTCTGGTGCGCCGGAGGAGATATACACCACTACGTTTTTGAGGACGCCCCCCTGACCCACAATTGCGTCCTCTGTGATCGGAGGGGTGGCATACATCTTCGCGCAGTCAGGTTCGGCAGCCATGGAGATCGGTTTTGGTTTTGGCGCCAGGCCGGACAGGGTCACTTTGCCACTGACGTTGGCGCCGCCCCAAACCACCGAAGACATGCCTAAACAGAGCGGTAGTGAGAGGAGTACGTTCGCTAAGCGTTGAATTCTCATGTGATTATTCCTTCCTTTAGGCTAATTTCCAGCTTGCGCGATTCCGCCTGTATCGGGGTACAGGATGAATGGCTTGAAGCCGGCCCTTCCGAGTTCGCCTAGCGCGATTCGCGCCGACTTTTCGTCCGGGTATGGGCCTACGTGGACTAGGTAGTACGCATCGTCCTTCGAGGTAATGGTAAACGCCGGGAAATTCTCTTGCCGGAGGCTTTCGGCTAGCTTGCCGGCGTTGGCCTCCTTTGTGAATGCCCCGACTTGCACAAAGAGCGCGCCGCCTGAAAGTGGAGACTTCCGCAGCGTGGCAGCCGCTGAAGCTTCTGAGGCGGGCGGTATCGCCGCGTTCGCCTTGGATGTTTTCGGCGTGGCCGTGCTCGACGATTGTGGAGCTGCTTGTGGCGACGCACCTTCCACCTTCGATTTCTGGGCAAATGCGTCGCCAACGGGCAGGGCCGCGGAAGAGCCGGAAGAGGAGCTCGACGCTAGTGCGCCTATCTGCTGGGTGGACTGCTTTACTGTACCGGCCTGGTCGTCAGCTTGCGCAGCTGCGGACGGCCTTGTAGCGTTTGTCTTGGCGGCCTCCGGTGCGGCTGTGTTCGAGGACTGTGGAGCCGCTTGTGTCGACGCACCTGCAAGCCCAAGTTGGTTTTCGAGCGCAACGAACGAGTCTTTAACCTTCGATTTCTCGGTAAGTGGGTCGCCCACGGGCGCGGCGCCAGCAGAGCCGGAAGAGGGGTTCGACGCGGCTATCTGCTGGGTGGACTGCTTTACCGTACCGGCCTCGTCGTCAGCTTGCGCGATTCGTGCCGGCCCGATGGGCTTGAGCGCTTTGGCCTCCTCGGGATGCGCAGCCGTCCAGTCCTTCCAGACCCGGGTCTCTGAGGTGCGAATGGGTTGCAGAGTTCGCAGGAAGTGAACCAGGTCCCAAGCATCTTCTGGCTTGATATCGTCGGCGAAAGAGGGCATCGGCGTCCCGTCCAGGCCGGTCATGAAAATGCGATAGAGGTCCTGATTGGATTGCCCGCACTTGAAGCGCGAACCGACGGAGAAGTTGTACGGGCGCAGCGGATTGTCTTTGCTATCGGTGAGCGTCGCGGCGGACGGTCCATCGCCGTGGCCTTGCGAACCATGGCACTTCCAGCATTCCATTTTTTGATAGAGCTCTCGCCCCTTCATAATGCTGGTGCTTGTGACCGCTGGTTCGGCGGGGATGCTGATGGGCTTAGCGGGAGGCTCATGCTTCCACCTGGGGGAAAACGTCTTGATATAGGCCACGAGGTCTGCGCGATCATGGTTTGTCAAAGGGATCCACGCAGGCATATTGGTATTCACGAAGCCGCGTCCGATGGCTTGAAACAGATCATCGTCGGTAGGCAACATACCCGTGGGAGTCGAGCGGCACTTGAAAACCGCAGTCGTGAAATCACGCGGCTTAGGATCAATCCATATGGCGTTTTCGCCGTTGCCGTCACCTGCTGGACCGTGACACCCGACGCAATACCGGCGATAAAGCTGTCCGCCCGAAGCTGCGTGCCCCATCAGCTCCTTGGGACCATGAATGAGAGTGTCCTGGGCGAAGCAGGCAGTAGCTGCCGCCAGGAGTATGAAAGCGAACGTTAATGCTGAAATTTTCAGTTTCATAAGATGCCTCCTTCCTTTAGAAAGCGAAATCAAGCCCGACATATGCGCTGCTGCTCCACACCGGCACCGAAGACGAGAATGCCCCAGTGAGAGGACTTCCGTATGTTTTTACAAGAGAGTATTCGTTATGAAAGGCCAGTCCCGCGCGGCTGAACACGATTGGATACCAGCGGTAACCGACCGAGTAAGCGTTAATGTTGCCGAGGTTCGTAGGATTATCCGGAAGCGCCTGCTTGGACATCCGAATGATTTCATCGCGTTGGGTGAGGACAAATTGGGGAGTGAGATGATAATGGGTTTCGATAAACCCGCCGTTCCAGGAGGGAGCCTGAGCGCCGTCGGGAAGTGCTTGGTTGGCGGGAGTCGAGGTTCCGAGATACACATTGTCCCAGCCGTGCATAAAGAAGGGCAGGAACTCGAACTTGCCGGCGTTCAAGTCACCCGAGAAACCGACTCGATAAAAGGGCTTAGTGCCCAGCCCTGTGCCTGAAATGGCGGTGCCCCCGCTCGTCAGCGAATAAGTTGGCCTTTGCCCAACATAGGCGTAAGCACCTAACCTCTGGAGTCCCAGCCTGCCGGCCTCGAACCCCTGGCTAAAGGTGAGATAGGTATCGTAGCTTCGAGCTGTCGGCAAAGTGGGCGTTCCGCTGTTGCTGGTCAGGACGGCCACGCCGTACCGCGTATAGCTATTGACAGAATGTCCTGACAATTCCACGCCGAGTTGGTTGTCCCCAAGCGCGAAGTCGTTTGAATCTCCGAGTGGTACGAAGTGATAGCTCTGATACGAGCCTCCGTTGCCTGAGAGGAAGAGAAACCGCTTCTCAGAAATCATGTTGTCGAGCTCGAATTTTCCGACCTTGACATTGAGCCAGCGGCTCTTCACGTTATCGAATCTGAAAAATGCATTCTCGAACTCAAAATTTATGCCATTTGCGTCCAGGTTCGCGGTCGGGAGCACCGAAAACGAAATGTTCTTGTAAAGGGTGCCCGCCAGCCAGATGTCTATTCCACCTATACCGAAGCCATGCTGGGTCACCTTTCCGCCGTACGTGGTCGTGGGATCCCCGGGCACAGCATCAATGGGCTGGTTACTGGTGCTTTCGCGATGCCAATTCGGCTGAGTGCGGATGGCGATGGGGAAATAGCCTGAATCCTGATAGATGGGCGAATCATGGTCGTTCCCCAACTGATATCCGTTATCCCGAAAAGCCTGTCCAAAACTGTTTAGCTCCGGCCAAGCCGTATGGCAGGCTGAACAGGGTAGTGCGTATTTCCGCGCAAACGCGGGAATGGCCAGCGCTGGCTGGCTGCTGGTGAAAACCACCACAACAACGAGGGCGGCGCAAGTGAGGATTGAACGTACGAATCGTAGGCCCCACCCGCCAGAAGAATGTTGAGTATTCACGGGGTCTCCTTATTTGACAACGTGGAGTTCCGACAATTGCCGGGGTAGTGGCGCTGTGCGACTCCGAGTCGAATAAGGGCAAAATAAAAGCGAAATGCTCAGCGCCGAACTTCCAGGCAAGTGCCTTAATTCCCACCGGATGATCACGCACCAGAGAAGCAATGTCTTTGTTCTTGAGCAAAAACCGATTGTCACAAATTTGTAATCTGGTCTGCGTCGTTGCGAGAGGTGGGCGATGAGGCAGAGAGTGCGAATCAGAGTAGATTCAGGCGGTCGTTAGCTGTTTTTCAACTCTTTGGATGCGAGCCTCATGGCAACTCGAATCGTCGGAAAAGGTGCCGCTGACGATCATCGAACTCTAGCCGCTTTCAGAGCTTGGCGTTCGCCGACGACATTCTCTGCCCATTCAGCAAGTAGAGCAAATTCTTGCTGGAGAAGCCGTAGCGCTTGACGATCTGGCTCAGTGGCCGCGGCTAATGTGGTCTGCATTAGGTCCGCTTCGACACGATCGAGATAATCCTGAGACCAAGTTCCGCCACAGGCATTCCCGAGGTAATGAGGGTGCCGATCGCTCCTCTCCGTTCCCTGGGTCGAAAGACGCAGGGTCGCAATCACAGCTGACCTGAAAACAAAGGACTTAGAGCTTGGAATGGGCGATTGCGCTACACGGCTTTCATGAGGTTTCGCGGGCCGCAGGCCCTAAAAGACATTTCAGTCAAAGCGGACACACCATCTGCTGAAACTCCTTTGACATAGCTTCCTTGGGCCGCGGAGCTGGCGGCGGAGGTGGCGCGGGGATCGTGAGCGTGATCTGGTTCGGTTCAAACGTAACTGAACCGCCAATGGCTTGCGCTAAGCCTTCGATATCTACGTAGGATCGGCCTTGGACCCGCACCACGGCAGCATTCACGGCCGCTCCGTTAACGATGAGTGTCTTATCGGGTGCGTCTTGAGCCGCCGTTTCTGATAGGGACAAAACGACCACCATAATCAGTAGGCATAGAGAGAATTTGCCGGCTTGCTTCATGGTGACTTCGCCTTTCGGATGTGTTCTCTTGGGCCCCTGGTGTTATGGCGGAGGTTACCCAACCAAATCGACCAGACGAACGCAGCACCATCTTATACCTATTGGCAGCCACACCCGCGTTGGAGGCTGTGAGTCTACTTTCCTACAACATGTGTCGGATGGTTAAGTGGAGAGAGGGACGCGCACTTTGGGAACAAAGTAGATCTCTTCCTTGATGTGTTGTTTGGCCCAGCCGCTACGCAACAGAATTCCGTGACTATTCTCGATCATTTTCGGATGACCGCAGAGATAGGCGGAAGTTGTCTCGGGGGTCAGTTGCCATAGGTGTGTGTATTTGCGGATGAGATCGTCCACGCGGCCGACTTCTCCGGTCCAGTTTCGATCCTCCCATGGCCGGCTGACCGCAGGGACGTACTTGAGCCACGAAACTTGTTCGGCAATACGCCGGAGCTCTTCGCCGTACCCAAACTCCCAACTCCGGCTGGCGCCTTCTAGGAGGAAGAGGCAGTGTCCTTCGGGGAATTTGTTTTCCTGGGCATCGCGGTAGAGAGTGCGGATGTAGCTGATGAAGGGGGCAACTCCTGTAACGGTACACAAGAGCAAGTGGTTTCGATGGGTCTCCCGCTCCAGTGTGAAACGGCCTTTGGCTACCTTGCGCATGGTGAGCTCGTCGCCCACTTCAAGTGCATGGAGTGCCGGCGTTAGCTCGCCGCGTGGAACCAACTCAAGGAAGAATTCGAGCTCCGATTCATAGGGCGAAGAAACAATCGAGTATGGACGCTCGATGTGTTTATCAGGCGTGAGAACTCCGAGAGTGGCATATTGCCCGGGAAGAAAACGGAATTCTGCTGGAGGCTGCACGTGAATGGACCACAAGTCCGCCGCGATATCCCTGCGCCGGACGATTCGCGCGCGATAGAATTTGTCTTTGCCAAGATCCATGGGCTCAGATTCTCAGGTTGTTATCTTTAGCCATTGCCCACAAGGCCGTCTCGGCCATTTATATCGCTAGCGTCTGCCGGGCTCGCCAGATCGGTTTGAGGGAAGCGTCGTGAGGCGACAATTCACAACCTGGCGAAGTGCCGTTATCTAGGTATTGCGTGATTGTAGAAGTCTGGCGGAGGGCACCCGTAAACCCAACCGCCGCGCCCGATCGAACATGAATCTGCTACATTGGTGTCACAACCAGGCGAAAACGGAACAGTAACCGATCGAAAATAAGCGAGCGGACCTATAAGCCGGATTCTGTCTTCGCGGCTAAGAGTCATCGCAGCTCAATAGTTGCGGCGCCGTGCTCAGACGCGGAGGCGATCATTCCTCTGGGCCGCCGATCGCTCGACGGCTCGATGCGGCCTACCCGAGGGTTTCGCGAGAACGCCGCGAAGCGCTCTCACATCTAACGGGCCGGGCCGGCCCTCCCCTCCTATTTGGCCTTGCACCGCGCGGGGTTTACCTTGCCGCGGACATCGCTGTCCACGCGGTAGGCTCTTACCCTGCCGTTTCACCCTTACCAAGTGGCACGCTTTGAAAAGATCCGCCAGAGGTTTGGCCTCGGGCTGATCATCGATTCGCGCTCACCGGCGGTCTATTTTCTGTGGCACTATCCGTGGCCCAACGCCCGCATCGCTTGCGTTCGGTCCCCTGGCGTTACCAGGCGCGCTGCCCTGCGGAGTCCGGACTTTCCTCCAGGCTCTTCCTCTTCAGGACTTGCCCAGCAATCGCCCAGCCCGCTCGCTTTCACTATTATAGCGTAGAGGCGAATAGAGGATCAGCGAATTGCGACGAAGCCTGTGCGTTCCTTTCGGTCCGTCTGCGATCTAGATTTAAAAAAGTGTCTGCGTGGATTTCTTAGCTGACCGACTTGTCGAACCCAACACCGTTTTGGCCGCTCGCCCGCTGGCCTTCTTTTCATCTGTGCCGGAATGCACCAGGGCCAGCTTCCCGTCGAGCAGTGCCTCGAATTCGTCCTCGGTTAGAATCCGCACTCCCAGAGATTTAGCTTTGTCGTATTTCGATCCCGGATCGGCGCCCACGACCACGTAGTCGGTACTCTTGCTCACCGAACTCACCACTTTCCCGCCGTGCCTG
This sequence comes from Acidobacteriota bacterium, assembly GCA_003223325.1. Taxonomy (GTDB): domain Bacteria; phylum Acidobacteriota; class Terriglobia; order Acidiferrales; family UBA7541; genus Palsa-189. Next base: position 5,856 of record QHYS01000309.1, on the reverse strand, counting down.
CCCACCAATTCCCCAGCCTCCTCGCGCGAACGCCGTGCCAGCGTTCCTGTAAACACAAATGATTGTCCCGCTAGGCGATTTGAAACCAGCTCCTTCCGCTCGTGTTTGGGATCGATGCCTACCTCGCGTAGCCGCTTAATTACATTGCGATTGGCACGCTCGGAGAAAAATTCGGCTATGCTGGCGGCCACTTTTGGTCCTACCTCAACCACTTCAGTGAGCGCCTGTTCATCGGCTTTTTCGAGCGCCGCGATGGAACCAAAATGGTCGGCCAGCAACTGCGCCGTGCGCTCTCCCACAAAGCGAATGCCCAGCGCGTAGATCAGCCTCGAGAGGTCGTTCGATTTGCTCGCGACAATCTCGCGTCGCAGATTGTCCGCAGATTTCTCCGCCATGCGTTCGAGCGCAGCCAGGTTCTCGGCATCAAGGTGATACAGATCGGCAAAATCCTTGACCATACCCGTGGAAACGAGCTGATCCACGATCTTGTCGCCCAACCCATCGATATTCATGGCGTGTCTGCTCGCGAAGTGAATCAAAGATTCCCTGCGCTTTGCTGGGCAGGCGGCGTTCACGCACCGATAGGCGACCTCGTCCGGTGATTTATGAATATGGCTGCCGCATTCCGGGCACAGTTCGGGTACTTTGACCGGGTGCCGGTCCTTTCCTCGCAGCACAACTTTCACCACATGAGGGATCACTTCCCCAGCGCGTTCGATCAGTACGGAATCGCCCGCCGCGAGCCCTAGCCGCTCGATTTCATCCATGTTATGCAGCGTCGAACGGCTTACCGTCACACCGCCCACGGCCACAGGATCCAGCAAAGCCACCGGTGTGAGCACTCCGGTGCGTCCCACCTGGAAGATCACCTCCCGCACCTTCGTCGTTTCCTGCCGTGCAGGATATTTGTAAGCGATAGCCCAGCGGGGCGCTTTGGAAGTGAAACCGAGCTCCTGCTGGAGCCACAGTTCGTTCACCTTGATAACAATGCCGTCGATCTCATAGGGCAGTTTCTCGCGCTTCTCCTCCCATTTTTGGCAATATTCTTTTACCTCCTCGATCGACGCGCAACGCTTCCACTCCAATGCTTTGAAGTTCAGCGCTGAAATGGTCTCGAGTTCCTCCGAATGCCGCGCGAAGGGCGTTCGCCCACCAGCTAGCAGGTAATAGCCAAAAAAGTCCAGCTGCCGCGAAGCGGTAACGCGCGAATCCAGCACGCGTACCGAACCCGCCGCCGCGTTTCGAGGGTTGGCGAAGCGTTTGCCGCCGAACTCTTCCTGTTGCTCATTGAGCTTTGCGAACGCTTTTAACGGCATTATGATTTCGCCGCGTACTTCCAGGCCGGCGTCCAGGCCTAGCCGCTTGCACTTCACCGGATCGACCCGATTCGGGATGGCCTCGATCGTCGCGACATTTGGAGTCACATCCTCGCCATTTACCCCGTCGCCCCGAGTCACCGCCAGGGCGAGCTGTCCTTTCTCGTAGTGTAAAGACATGCTCAGGCCATCGTATTTGTGCTCGGCCACGTACTCCACGTCCTGCCGGCCGGAAACTTCGCGCGCGCGCCGATCAAAGCGCTCGAGTTCTTCGAACGAGAAGGCGTTATCGAGGCTTAGCATGGGCGGGTTATGGCGGTGCGTCTCGAACCCCTTGCGAGGCGCCCCGCCCACGCGCTGCGTCGGCGAGTCCGCAGTCGGAATTTCGGGGTGTTCCGTCTCGAGCTGCTTGAGCTCGTTCATCAGCCGGTCGAATTCTGCGTCGGAGATGGAGGGCCGGTCGAGCACGTAATAGCGATGCTCGTGCAGTCGGATTTCCTCACGCAATTTGGCGGCTCTCTCCAAGAGGTTGCTGTCGTTTTTGATCTTGACCATGGCGCAGATGGCGACGCACTAAACTGGCTCAGAGTAACATTATACAAGTTGCCTATTTGAGGTGCGGCGTCGCCGGGTCGCCGGGCGGGCCTTCCTCAAGCCTTCTCCCCGGGAACCCCACGCATCAAGATCCTCGCGATCCAGTAAAACACCAGGACAAAGGCTACCGTTGAGATAGCAAAGGCGACGCTGTGTTCCACGAGGAAGTTCGTGGCCTGGGCGCCGTAGCGGACGGCCAGATAGCCTTCGGCAAAAAACCGCAAAGCACGCGCGATGCTCATTGCGGCCAGGAACCCGCGGAATGGCATACCCAGCGCGCCGGCTGCGAGCACGAAGAGTTTGAAGGGCGTAGGCGGCGGCAGCAGTGCCGCGATGGTCAGAGTTATGAATCCGTTTCGCTCCATCCAATGGTGAATCTGCGGCGCCTGCGATCCCGCCTTCTTGTGGAATGCGGCCTCTTCGCCCTTGCGCGCAATAAAATAGAGCAGCACCGAGCCAGTCAGCGATCCGATCGTGGCCAGCGCGGCGTAATAAGGCATCCGCAGCGGCGATTGAATACAGAGATCAATAAGCAACAAGTCGTTGAGCGAAGGCACAGGAAGCACGAGCGAGTCCAAAAACGACAGCGCGAACAGACTCAAGCTGCCGGAAAAGGCGATAGCCTTTAGCATCCACGCGGGGACGTGGTATCCATTCATAAGCGCGCTGCCGAGATTCTATACTTTCGGCTAGCTGAAACTCACGGTATTAAAACGCCGCCGACAGGCGTTACAGTCGCCTTTGACTGGGCAGTTCCGATTTCTTACGTTTCCGGGCGCAGACAGGGTACCTATGCCACGCAGTCCCTTCGAGGGGCAAACCCAGGCTATTCCGAACGCCGCCGCTTCCTTGACCATCCATAATCACTGCTATAAAGTGTCTTCTTGCCTTTCTGGTGGAAGCACGCCTGATCGCTCCCTGAGCAAGGTTTGACGGAGGAATTATGGAAGTAGCAGGAGTTTGGTTGTTTGCCGTGAGTGCTGCCCGGCGCTTTATGCGCGGAGCTAAGAAGCGGCGGTGCGCGGCACGGCGCCTGCTGAAAGCCGGCGCGGTGTTGGCTGCACTGCCGGTGAGCGTCATGGCAGCTTGGGCACAAGCGCCTGAAGCGAGCGGCGAGGCCAATCTAAAGCTCCCCGATCTCTCGCAGGTAAACTTTTTCAATATCGACGGCCATAAGCTCTTGCTCTTCGGGATTCTTTTTTGCGTTTTCGGGCTGATCTTCGGCCTGACGATTTATCAGCGGCTGAAAAATCTCCCCGTGCACCGCTCCATGCGCGAAATTTCGGAACTCATCTATGAAACCTGTAAAACCTATCTGATCACTCAAGGCAAGTTCCTGCTCCTGCTCGAAGCATTCATCGCCGTGGTCATCGTGCTCTATTTCGGCGTGCTCCTGCATATGGCCCCTTTCCGCGTCTTCATCATCCTTCTCTTCAGCATTCTGGGAATTGCCGGAAGTTATAGCGTGGCCTGGTTCGGCATCCGCGTGAACACGTTTGCCAATTCACGCACCGCTTTTGCCAGCCTGAACGGTAAGCCCTATCCCATCTACAAGATTCCCCTGGATGCGGGCATGAGTATCGGCATGATGCTCATCAGCGTCGAGCTGCTGATGATGCTGTTCATTCTTCTCTTCATTCCCGGCGACTACGCCGGCCCCTGCTTTATCGGCTTTGCCATCGGCGAATCGCTGGGGGCGGCGGCGCTACGTATCGCCGGCGGCATCTTCACCAAGATCGCCGATATCGGTTCGGACCTGATGAAGATCGTGTTCCGCATCAAGGAAGACGACGCTCGCAATCCCGGCGTCATTGCCGACTGCACCGGCGACAATGCGGGCGATTCGGTGGGCCCCAGCGCCGATGGCTTTGAAACTTACGGAGTCACCGGGGTCGCGCTGATCACCTTCATCCTGCTGGGCGTGAAGAACCCCACCGCGCAGGTGCAGCTCCTCGTGTGGATTTTCGTCATGCGCATCGCCATGCTGGTGGCTAGCGCGGCTTCCTACTTCATCAACGGGGCCATCGCCCGGGCCCGTTATCTCCATGCCGATCATATGAATTTCGAGGCGCCACTCACCTCACTTGTGTGGCTCACGTCCATCGTCTCCATCGCTTTGACCTACGTGATCTCCGAGGCCGTGATTCCCAGTCTGGCCGGAGACACCACGCAGTGGTGGAAGCTGGCCACCATCATCTCCTGCGGAACTTTGGCCGGCGCGGTGATCCCGGAACTGGTGAAGGTCTTTACCTCCACGGAATCGCGGCACGTGAAAGAAGTGGTCACTTCCGCCCAGGAAGGCGGAGCTTCGCTGGGGATTTTGTCCGGCTTCGTTGCCGGCAACTTCTCAGCCTACTACCTCGGGCTCGCCATGGCTGGGCTCATGTCCATTGCCTACATGGTTGGACTTCAGGGGTTGAGCAATCTGATGATCGCCGCGCCGGTCTTCGCGTTCGGGTTGGTGGCCTTCGGGTTCCTGGGCATGGGACCGGTGACGATCGCGGTCGACTCCTACGGACCTGTCACCGACAACGCGCAATCGGTTTTCGAACTTTCGTTGATCGAACACCTTCCCGGCATCCACCAAGAGCTGAAGCGAGACTTTCACGTCGACGCCAATTTCGGTCTGGCCAAGGATCTGCTCGAAGAAAACGACGGCGCGGGTAATACCTTCAAGGCCACGGCCAAGCCCGTGCTGATCGGCACCGCAGTGGTGGGCGCCACGACCATGATCTTTTCCATTATCATGGCGCTTACGACCGGCCTTACCGAGAACGTTGACAAACTCTCCCTGTTGCACGCTCCCTTTTTGCTGGGAATCATCGCCGGCGGCGCCATGATTTATTGGTTCACCGGTGCATCCACGCAAGCGGTGACCACCGGAGCTTATCGCGCGGTCGAGTTCATCAAGGCCAATATCCGCCTGGAAGGCACGGAAAAGGCTTCCGTTTCCGACAGCAAGAAAGTTGTCGCCATTTGCACGCAATATGCGCAAAAGGGCATGCTGAATATCTTCATCGCTGTCTTTTTCGCGGCGCTCTCCTTCGCTTTCGTCGAGCCTTTCTTCTTCATCGGCTACCTCATTTCCATCGCCATGTTCGGTCTCTTCCAGGCCATCTTTATGGCCAACGCCGGAGCCGCCTGGGATAACGCCAAGAAAATCGTGGAAGTCGAACTGAAGCAAAAGGGAACTGACCTGCACGCCGCAACCGTGGTGGGCGATACGGTCGGCGATCCCTTCAAGGACACCTCTTCGGTAGCCCTGAATCCGGTCATCAAGTTCACAACGTTGTTTGGGTTGCTCGCGGTGGAGTTGGCTGTACAACTAACGGCAGAAACAGGTGGGATGCTGACTCATGTGCTCGCGGCCGTCTTCTTCCTGATTTCCTTCGTGTTCGTCTATCGCTCGTTCTATGGCATGCGCATCCGCACCTCCGAAGGCGCTAAAGAAGTCTCCCGCGCCCCCGCGGATTAGCAGCAACTGAACGGCTTTAGGCCGAGCGCAATCCCGCCGCTTGCGGTGGGTTAGCGAGTGCCTTGTTGCTCGCAATGCTCATGCTCACAATGTCCTGTGTGGCGAACAGAAAACGAACATGCTATGCTCCCGGGTGTGGTCGTGAACAACGTGCAAGGTAACAGATATTCGCGACGTTGAGCATACGAAACCCTAGACCTGAGAGTTCGACCATGGCCACCCCAATAAAAAGAGCTGAATGTGTCTACAAACAGAGATGCGCTGCGGCTGTTCAACGTACCGAGGGCGCGGCTCAAGACCTGCAGGGCCAGGCGCTAGAAACAGTGCCGGTTAACTGTATCAAAGTCCCGGTTCCCGATGCACTTGCCGTGACCCTGGAGACCCTGGAACCGTTGGCCCGCATCTGTGTGGACCGCATGTTGGTTGACAGGAAACGTTCCTCCAGTGCGTTCTATCCCGAGCTGCCCTGCG
>QHYS01000308.1 GCA_003223325.1 Acidobacteriota bacterium | reverse complement strand
GCTGATTGGTGAGCAGGATGGTCGGTTCATCGTGGCCGAGGTCTTGAACAAATAACTGCCGCAGGGACCGGCCGGCCAAGGTGATGGTCTGTTCATAGACTCGCGGAGTGCGGTACTTGCGAGTGGGAACATCCAACTCAATGGTCCGCCAGGCCGAACGTGGCAGAAGAACGATTTCCTTGAGAAGTTTGGGGGAGCGGCGGCGCAGGGTGATGAAAGGGATGTTCATGGTGTCCAACCGTGCCAGCCCCTCATGGGTGGTCAGCTTGGAATCGAAAACCACATGGCGGGGAAGCTTGCCGTGAGCGCGCTTCCAAAAAGTGATGAACTGAAAAATCTCCTCGGCTTCCTCGCCTTTACGCAGATCCGTATTGGAGTAGCAGAAGACGTGACTGCCCGCATCCTGAGCGAGAAACACCAGCACGCTGGGCTGGCTGCGGCTGCGAGCTGAGACATAGTGCCGTTCTATCAGAGGGTCTTCGCCGTAGAAGGGTACGGAATGAAAATCCAAATTGAAGGATTCTCCGGGCAGGAGTTTGCTTCCCTGAATGCATTGATGCCAGGCGGCTAGGAACCGAGTCGTTTTGCGGTGATCGATTCGGCAAGAGTATTCCGAAAGGTAGCTTTTCTTGGGGAAGGCATTCAGGCCGGCAAACAACGCCAGCCCTTCATCGGCGATCAAGGCCATGACGTGGCTTTTTCGCTCAATCGACCAGAGTTTGAGCGCCAGGCAACATCGTAAGGCATGATCGGCGGGGATCATCTTGGAACCTGGCAACCCAGCGGCTTGCGGCAACTTTTGTGCCTGCAGACGCACCCAGTCGGAGATGAACAGGAACAGCCCGCCGCAGCGTGTGGTAAAGGTGCGCGGGGCCAGGGAAAACATTCTGACATCGGCCACCGGTTCCACCGTGGGGCGGGGTTGCTGGGGCCGTTCTTCATCCAGCCGCCGCGGCAGCGGAGCGAACCCTTCGGCTTTGAGAACTTCGCGCACGCCGGTCGGACTCAGTGGGCACTGGCGATCCTTGAGAGTCTGGCTGATCTCATAAACGGAATAGTTCTGCTTGCGCAGCTTAATGATCAGGTCGCGAGATGCGGACTTTTTGGGTTGGGACTGAGGGCCGTGCTTCGGAGAGAGAAAAAAGGTGGGATGGGTTTCTCTGCGAAAATGGTGACAGAGGACGTGGAAGGAATTGAGGGAGTAGCCGAAGGCGCGGGCCACCTCTTTGGCGGGACGGCCCTCGACCAGGTAAGCGCGCAGAGCCTCGTATTGGCGGTGTTTAGGCAGGCGGGGTTCCAGGAAGAAGCGGCGGAGTGCACTTATCTCTTTTGGTGCGCCGATAGCCACACATACAGAATGTCACATACAATATGTGGTGTCAAGAGCAATTGTGGCCACAATCTCTTATTACCACAACATTCGCATATTTACAGTACTTTTGATGATTCGACGGCGCTCTTAACCGTAGGATGTCCCCGGGCCCATGAAAAGAACTGGCCTCACATCAACATTACCAGCGCACCAATAGGCTAATTCACTTTCGCAGCGCCCTGAGGAGAATGGGCCAAGAATCGCCAAATCACTTAGGTGAACGGTTGTCCGTGGAAATTCAGGCTAGGACACCCAGCAGGGTGTTCTTTTCGTTGGCTCCCACTTTATTCCTGTCCAGCGCCTTCACGAGATCCTCAACCAGAGCGTTGAAATCGGCCCTGCTCACATCCATACCGAGGTGCGCGTCCTTCATGGTTTTTCCGGTGTACTTGCAGGGGCCGCCGGCAGCCTCGCAGATCTGATTCACCAGCTCCATCTTCAGGTGGTTCAAGTCGGTATGCGCGAAGAAGTGATTGATTCGCGTGTCAGCGCCGACGTTGCCGACGAAGTCATCAACCACCTTCGTAATTCCCGCCGTCTTTCCCAGGCGATCGTACAAGGATGGTTCTTCCTTCGTGGACGTCTGTGCCTTCACTGGGAATGGCGCAACCGCTGCGAACAAAACCGCTGCGCAAAAAATCGCTACCTCAAACCGGATTGTCTTGAAGATGTAGTCTTTCATGTTCACTCCTCCCGGTGCGTCGGATTGTACACCTGAACGAGGCCTGCTCAGCCACACGTCAGTCGTTTGCAACTAGCGTGGCTGCGAGACTTGGGATGATTTTGGAAGCCACTTCCCGACAAGTCGTGATTTCGGAAACTACGCATTCCGAATCGCAGTTAGCGAATCCCGTTTTCCGGGATCTGGGAATGAGAATAGCGATACTATTGCAGCATGCCAACACGGAGATCACGCTCCACGTGGAAAACGTGTGACTGCCTCTGTCACCGTGTGGGGTAGTGCAATTCACATCGTACCTTGCTGTGATCGTCCATTTGTCTTTAAGCCCGGACCACGCGAATGGGGCTCTGGTTTGACCGTTCTACGAATACCCACAGATCAACCCGAAAAACCTAAGAAGAAATAGACGCAATGGGCCAACTTCAGCGCACCAATTGAGTTCAGCATTATCTCTGAAAAGGTGACCACTTTCCGTTTTCTCGGGACCTATCCCAAATTTACCGTCGCAAGAGAAGGTCGACAAATGGTTCTCTGGGCGCGCCTCTCCTCGAGAGTTGTCGTGCGTTCAAATCGAGGGCCCGATACGTATCGAATACACAAACTTGAGCTCCCATTCCGCAGCGAACTGATCCATTCCGCCGCATAGGTCTCAGAACTAAAGCGACTGCAGGCGTGGGTTCGTTCACCCAGAAACCCAGGGGCCAGTCCTCAAGATATCCACAAGGGCGTTTATCCGTACCAATCCGACGACCGAGAACTAAAAACTCGCCGATCCGGACCATCTCAGAAGCGCCGAACCCACAACGTACCAACTCCATTCGCATTGCGGTTCCGTTCTGTGTGTTCTCTCGCCTAAGTTCGAGACCCACTCCGGAATCTCCGAAGAAAGGTGCGAATATCCGTCGCCAATGCTTCCGGCTCTTCCATTGCGGCGAAGTGTCCCCCGCTCCTGAATTCAGTCCAGTGCTGAACGTTGTAGCCGCGCTCAATCCATGTGCGAGGCGGGAACGGTGCTTCTTTCGGAAAATGCGCGATACCGCATGGTACTTCGATCCGTTCACCGAGTGAGAGACGAAGGGGCGCGGTTCTTTGTTCGAAATACAATCGGCAAGACGAATGAATCGTTTCGGTCATCCAGTAGAGCGTGAGATTCGCCAGCAACTCATCCCACGTGAATCGTTTTTCAAGATCGCCGTCGCAATCGGCCCAGTCTCTGAATTTCTCCAGGATCCAGGCGGCCAATGCAGCGGGAGAGTCGTTCAGTCCGTAGGAAACAGTTTGGGGCGTGCGAAACTGAATATGATCGTATGCCCCAAACTCTTCTTCCCACCGCTGTGCGTCGGCGAGAAACTGCTGCTCTTCTTCGCTCAGGACTGCGCCGGGGCCGGGTCGGTAAGACCTCGGAATGTAATTCAGGTGCACTCCGATAACGCGTGCAGCGTGACGGCGTCCAAGCCAACTGCTCACGCTCGCTCCGAAGTCACCGCCGTGGCACGCAAAGCGTTCGTATCCCAAGTCACTCATCAACTGCGCAAATAGCCTGCTCATTCGGGCGGTGTTCATACCGCGTTGGCACGGTCGGCTGGAGAATCCGAAGCCCGGCAGAGATGCCACGATCACGTCGAACGAGTCGGAGGGTTCCCCGCCGTGCGCCGCCGGATCGGTAAGCAAGGGCACGAGCTTCAGCATTTCAAGAAATGATCCGGGCCACCCATGAAGCAACAGGATGGGAATGGGTGAGGGTCCGCGCCCGCGCTCGTGAACAAAATGGATAGACTGGTCACCCAACATGTACCGCAGGTGATGAAAACGGCCCAGCCGATCAATCTCCGCTTTCCAATCGAAGTCCCCGCTCCAGTAGCGGCACATGCGTTGGAGGTGCTGGAGATCAAATCCGTATTCCCAGCCTGACCCCGGAATTGTGTCCGGCCACCGCGTGCGCGCGAGGCGTTCACGAAGATCCTGAACCGCGCTTTCAGAATAAGGTAATTGGAAAGTCCGAATTGCCATAGAAACTCTGCTTGCTGTCGGTCGAAGTCTTGCTGTAACCGCTAATAGCTACAACAGGGGTTACAATTCTAGTCGCAGCATGGTAACCTGTCAACCGTTATACACAGGTTACAATATGTCTATGAACTATGAATTTCTCGGCGGGAATCTGGCGCTCGATTTCGCCAACACTGTGCACAGCCACGGCATGGTCGATCCCTGCGACGATCTGAAGACCGCGGCGGATCTCGTCGAGTGGGCGGCCCAGGCGGGACTGCTTCGCGACAGAGAGGCCCGTCAAGTTGGAAGGGCTCGCGATGACGAGGTGCGGTTCAGGCGTGCCGTAGCGCTGCGCGAATTGCTCTATGAAATCTTCAGCCGTGCGGCACAAGGAAAGAGGCCCAGGCGGGAGGCGCTTCAGGCATTACAGGGCCTCTACAGGAATGCTACCCGGCACGCCGAGTTTCAGGTAGAGGCCAATCACTATCGGCTAACGTGGTCGGCGATCGATCCTCTGGAACGCGTCTCGCAAGAGATCATTCGTTCGGCCGCGGACCTCCTGACGTCAGAGGCTTTGACACGCGTGCGCCAGTGCTCGGGAGAAACCTGTTCCTGGTTGTTCGTCGACAGCAGCCGCAACGGGATGAGACGCTGGTGCGATATGCAGGCATGCGGTAACCGCGCCAAAGTCCGACGCTTTCGCCGCAACCTCGGTCGAGTTGTTGGAACGTCTTCTCGGCGCGGGGGATGATTTGAGGAAGACGGCCTTGGACCTGGGGATCCGTACTCTGGCGACGAGTTCGTTGCTCAGTATTCGGCTACACGAAAGTGATCTGGATGCCGGCCTTACGGTGATTAGTAATGGAAAGTCGGCTTGTAGAAAGTGATCTCCGCGCGGCATAGATCCTACGAACACTATCGGAGGAACGCACTACCGCGGCTGTTTCGTTACATTGTGGGAACGCACCGAGATTGAAGGAGACCGGCCGCGCTGCCCACGAGCCTAGTCAAGGATTGCTAACGGCTCCGCTTTGGCAATTCGGTGCCCTCGTTGAGGATCTCCAGGTAGCGGTGATACGTGAAGAGGCGATGGCGCTGTTTGCCGGTAGTCTCCCGAACCATGCCGAGCTTCACCATGTGCTGCAAAGCTTTTGCCACAGTGGGCGCAGAGAGAGAGATGCTCAGCCGTCGCCGGGATCGTGATGATCGGCTTCCTCTGAAGGTGCTGGTGAACGCGCAGAAGTGACGCAGCTGGTCGGCCAATCTCCTCGATTTTGCGGCGATCTTGTTCGATAAGCGTGAGTATCTCCTTCGATGTATCGGCTGCCTGCTGGGCGGTTTCTTTCACACCTGTTAGAAAACATTCGAGCCAAGTCTCCCAATCTCCGTGGCTGCGGACACGGTCAAGCAGTTCGTAGTACTTCTGCCTATTCGTCTTGAAATAGAGGCTGAGGTAGAGAATGGGCTCACGGATCGCGCCAGCGACGCACAGCAAGAATGTAATCAGCAATCGGCCCAATCTCCCATTTCCGTCTAGAAATGGGTGGATGGTTTCGAATTGCACATGTACGAGTGCGGCTTTGACCAGAATCGGCAATTCTTCGTGCTCGCGATGCAGGAACTTTTCGAACGCGCCCATGCATTCCATCATTTTCTCAGGTGGTGGTGGGACAAATGCTGCGTTTCCGGGCCGCGTGCCTCCGATCCAGTTTTGGCTTTCGCGGAATTCACCCGGACGCTTCTGACTGCCGCGCCCCTTGGACAAGAGAATCTTGTGAATCTCTCGTATTAACCGCAGAGAAAGTGGAAATTCCTCGCGGAGCCGGCGAAGCCCATGATTCATCGCTGCCACATAATTTGAAACTTCCATCACATCATCGATATCGAGCACGGCGCGCGATTCTCTCCCTTGCCAAGTTACTTGGGAACCGCGCCCGGTTTTCTGGGCTCGAAAGAACGATCCCTGGAGTCTCCCAAAGAATGCTCACGCCAACCCTGCGAAATCTAGAGCGTGACGGATTGATTACAAGAGAAGTGTTTCCCGAGGTTCCCCCACGCGTCGAATACGAACTTACGAGCCTCGGAAAAAGCTTGCTCCTTCCAATGCAGGCCTTAGTAGATTGGGTCGCGACGAACTGGGAGCAGGTAAAAAAGGCGCAGTCCCGGTTCGATGCAATCCAATACTCCGGGGGACAAACCGCCCCGCGGGGTCAGATCGAAGCGAAATGGCAGAAGCAATAAACTCGAACGGTTGCAGGCCCTTGCTTTGAACGAACGACACCTCGGTATCACGCTGGGTAACCGGACATTGTTATGGAATCAAGTGCCCTCGCTGGCCGGGAACGTGGCTGCGAGACGCGAAATAGTAGTCGGCGACACCGAAGTAATCCAGTTGGGCATCGTGCGGATAAGTCCCTGGAAGTCGGCTTATTGAATGTGGACAGGCGGACCAAACAGCAGCAGTAGGCGCAGCATTTTCGGCATACCCGTTCACCTGGGCTTGTACGCTGTCCGCTGGTGAACTAACTTTGCCTCTTTCTCTTCTGCTTAATGAGGTGGGTACACTCCGCAATCTGATCGTCAATAATCTTGATTTTTAAAGCTAGGTGCATTTGGTCCGGATTCTTCTCAAACCGCTGGAATAAAGACTCTCTTCTAACTCTCAACTCTTCACGCTTCTTTTCTGGCATAGTCCCTTTGAGTGGTGGCAATTCGGAAAAACAATCACCTCAATCATGATAGCAAGTTCTACGAGGGTGTGCTGCCAAAGCCGAACAGTGGTTTCCAAGCCACTGACTTTCCATCGTCGGATTGAATTGTGACGCGATTTGGAGCCAAGTCCCGTCGTATTTCGGAAACTATCCTCGGGCCACGTAGCGAAAGTCCCGTTTTTCGAGAGTTATTCGGGTCGAGGGATAACGGCACTTGCTGCGCATTAGGAGAAAGCAACGTGCTATACAATGCCGTACTCTAAGCGCGAACGCGCACACAAGTAAGATGATTGGTTTGCTCCCGGCTGCAGTTACGGCGGTCCTGGCACTAGCCGTTCGAGGACCAGACAGCCGGGCGATTACCGCCTCTTCTCCACAAGGTTTGCGTCCGCCAGAGTCGCTCAGGCTCTACGTATTGGATTGTGGCATTCTTCACAACTCCGATGCGGTACGGTACAGATTCAAGAAGGAAGAACTTGTGACGTTGGAGATGTCTGTAGCGTGCTTTCTGATCGCGCATCCGAAGGGAACGTTAGTTTGGGACACAGGCGCCGTTCCTGATAACGCCTGGACCCTACGGGCAGTCCAGCTAGCTCATCTTCCGCAGCTTGGCCGTATGTAAAAATTTTTTGAGCACATTTGCCGCATCGCTCGAGTCTCAATATTTCCTAACTTTCGTATTTGCAGCGTGACCTGTTTTTTGTGGCCTTGTGCTCCGCTGAAACGTGCGTGTAGTGAAGACCAACCCTATTGCAAGCTACCTGGCGAATCGTAGCATCGAGGCATGTACCTGCGTCAACGTGCCGGCTTGGGTGACGAACCGCGCAAAGTGTTTCAAGAACTGGCGGAGGTCACGCTGGTCGACGTGGTGCTGCCGACGCGAAGCGGGGTGACTCTCCGCAAACGCTGTATTAGTCGCCCGACCGAGCACCAGGCCATTCTCCTGCACCGCCTCCGTTTGGAACTGCCCAGCTCGCTGGAAATGACTCAGGTGTAGTGAAGACTCGGGCATACGCACACTGAAAATACAGGACTTAGCCGTAAAACTGCGGAAGATGAGCTAGTCAGCATATCGTCCTCCCAGATGGACAGCAGCGAGACATTACGGTGGTTAAGTCCATGAAGGGACAACTGGCTGCAATTGGAATTCTCCCTCTGACATTACCTATCTGCGCGAACGAATTCGCAGCGTCCACGCGGCTTGCCGTCGGTGTTGAGGAGAATCGTCTTGCTATTGCGAAGCGCCGAATAGGTCGAGGGCTGAGTCGTCCCGGGAGCCTTTTCCGCGAACATCGCTTCGCGTGGAAGACCAGACACGAGTGAGCAGAGTGATGATCGAGACATTTTTGAAAAAGACCGGCGCTCATCTTTGGATACAACACGACATTATCGGCAACGCCAAACTTAAGAAGTAGCCGAAGTTCTACGGTTAGGTGTTTGCTCCTATCCCAGAACACCCCTGTAGAGGATGAAATGTTTGCGTCCCTTGGCGTGGACTCTTCTGCGATGGTGAATTTGCAGAGAGGATAACGCCTTTCGGCTCTACTTCGTCTGCTCGTATCCAAGCTTGAATGAGCGCAGGTGTGTGCACGATGCCCAGGTCTCGAACGGCGGCTTTGGTTTGTGATTATTTCTGCGAAATCGGAACTTCCGAGGCACCTTTAGCCTTCTCTTCCGCGGCCTTCTCGGTAGCGCGGGCTCCCGCCATGATATTAATGATGTCGTTGTTACTTTCGCTGCAGTCGTACTCGAAAAACGGCCCTTGAATCGCGCTCAAGGGCACGATGGCCGTCCAGGGTTTCGTCCACGTAGAGGGATCGTCAATCGTAAAACTGTACTCAATCCGGTCCGCAGCCACGCGCCTAAAGCGCTCGGTAATCTTCAAGGTCTGAGGATTGCCATTACGAAAGGTAGCTTCGGGCCTGAAATTGGTGGTTTCCACGACCAGGGCATCACCTTCCCAATGGCCCCGCCCATCCCCATGCCACTGGTGGATGGTTGCTCCAGCATGCGGACGCGCATCCAGCGGGATGATACGAACTTCGGTTCCGTACTCGGCTTGAAGCACCACGTATTCCGGATTCTGCAGGATATACACACCATTGTTATAGCCACCAGGAAGTATGGGCGGTCCACCGCTCAGGGAAACGCAACTCGTGCGCACCCCTATGTCCTTCGGAGTATCGGCGTGCACCGCTACCTCTCCATGACTATCGACTTCGATGTAGTCGCGATCACCTATCGCTCTCGGTCTTTTCAGCGCCTCTGGTGTGCGCGGAGGTATTCTGCCGTCAGGCGGATCCACAATGAGTGATGTCCGCTTGTTGGGTACGAATCCTTCCAGAGCAGCAGTGAGACCGAAGGTAGTCAAGTTAGATAACGTCGACTCGGGATCGTTTGGGGTGCGATCATATTCGCGCTGCATCCCGGCCTTTTGGGCGGCCTCCACCTCTTCATCGGTCAAGAACTCTTTCCCCGCGTACTTGGCCGGCCGTTCCAAGGGGGTGAAGCTCTCACTCGTCCAATATCCGTGCAGGTCCGGCTTACCATCCGGTGTACGAGGCGTGGTCCAGGACTTTGTGTTCGTCCTTGCCGGCGTCTTTGCCGCACCCGATGGACCCTGAGCCACGACGAATGTCGGCACGAACAAAACAATCGCCAAAGCGATCCCTAACACACTCGAAAAGGCGAAACGATTGCTCATCTGGACCTCCTGGACGTGTTCACCCGGAATTTCCGGTCAACTTTATCGTTGCACAAAACCATATGCCCGCTACCCTCTGGTGTCAACCTGGACCAAGTCCTGATAGTCAGGTTTTCGGACTGCGACCTGTAAAGCTGCTGAAGACGATTGTCTGGAGAGGAGGAACTCGATCAGACCGTTCGTCCCATCGGACGTAGCCTACGAGGTAAGGCGGCAAGGCAACGAACCGTAATAGCGCAGATAGAGGTTGCGTCGCCTGTTTGGGACAACATCACCTCGCCGGAAACGGAGCAGACTTTTCGCCGGTGCTCGCACTCGAGACCGTTTATGGAACCGATACAGGAAGCAAAGCAAATGACGACGGCGCAAGCCGTTGGTGCGGCTTCCCACACGCCTGGTGAATTTTCCACCGCCGCGCGAATCGCAGCAAGTCAGTATCGAGTAGGTCTTATTCGTTTTGAATCAGGCCGCGTCCTCGTTTTTCAGGGGGGCGTTTTTGGGTGCTCGAGCCGGATGACGGGAAACCTTCAAGTCCGGTTCTTAGAGGGCTGGGCGCCAGCAATGGCGCCCGGCCACTCGGCATGTGCGCAAAACTCGAAACCGCACTTACCAAACAACGGGTGCTCCAATTCTTTGCTATTTAGAGCACAACCGAAAAACACGTTCATGAGACGGTTGAAGTTGATCTTGTATAATCAAGTCAGCCTCAACAATCCCCAATCTCTCACTGCGGTTAGATTATGGATTGATTGTGGGATAGTCGGATTCCCCTCCAAAGGTAATGATGCGAATCTTCCGAAATGATAAGACCTTCACGCAGCCAATCATTTGGGTCACAACTATCTTCCTGATTCTCCTGCACCTCGGCGCAGTCGCTGCGTTGTTCATGTTTAGCTGGAAGGCGCTCCTAGCGACGGTCCTGTTATGGTGGATTTCAGGAAGTCTTGGCATTGGCATGTGTTACCACCGGCTGCTCACTCATCGTGGATACCACACACCGAAGTGGATGGAGTATTTGCTGACTGTTTGTGGAACGTTGGCGCTCGAGGGCGGACCGATCGCCTGGGTTGCCACCCACCGCGCTCATCACCAAAACGCCGACAAGGAAGGCGATCCCCACTCGCCACGAGATGGGGGTCTATGGTCGCATATGGGCTGGGTCATTACTGGAAGAGCGCTGCATAACGCGTCTACCGAGCTTATGCACTTTGTGCCCGATCTTCGCCACGATAGGTTCCATCGTTGGGTCAGCAAATGGCACTGGCTTCCGCTCGCAGGGCTAGCTCTACTGCTCTTCGCAATCGGTGGACTTCCATTCGTGATGTGGGGCATTTTTCTGAGAACGGTCGTCGGCCTTCACGCCACTTGGCTGGTTAACTCCGCCACTCATATGTGGGGCTCGCGGCGATTTGCGACCCGTGATGATTCAAGGAATTGTTTTTGGGTTGCCATTCTTACATTCGGCGAAGGCTGGCACAACAACCATCATTCATATCCGCAGTCAGCGCGTCACGGCTTGGCGTGGTATGAAATTGATCTCAACTGGTACGGTATATCCGTATTGCGTCTGCTCGGTTTAGCCTGGGACGTCACAGTCCCAACCTTTCCATCGGCAACCCGTTCTCAAGTACACCGTATGAGGCGGCGCCGTGTTTTTCCGATCATGCTCTTGGTCGCGGCGCTATGTTCCCTGCCAATCTGCGAACAAATTCACGCGGCAGCCATGGTCGATGTGTCTGGCTATGTCGAAGTAAAGCGGAATATCTCAATTACTTGGGGACAGCCGAATGCCGAATACATTCGACATTCAATTCGATAAGTTGGCCCCTCAGGAACAGCGGCTCACCGTGATCGCGTCAGGTCACCGGCGCGGCTCCGACCGTGTTTCCTCTCTGCTTGCGTCTACTGTCACCACGCCGCCGACCTAACTAAAAATGCTCTGCATTGATGGCAGCGGTTCCAAGCGAACGTCGGAGAAGGGGTCTAGTTTGCCGGGAGTTGCTCCACGTAATCGATGATGAAGAGATCCACTTCACCCGTTTGCGGCTCGAGCCTCAACCCGAGTTCTTCCTTGAGGGCTTCGATGAAGGTCGGCCCCGTCGGGTCGCGCTGGAAGTTCGAGTTAGGGGGTAAGCCGGCGCCGTATTGCGGCGCAAACTCCATGGCGAAATCGAACCTGCCCGTGAGGCCCGTTCTCTCCACGCCGCTTCCTCCTCCCGTCAATGAACTCGCAATGAAGTCCATCGATACATTGCGTGCGCCTCCGCGCAAGCGACCAGGTGCGCTGGGAATCATCGGTAGCATCCCACCGCAGGTATCCGGGAACCGGCTATCCAGTGCTTGTGGCGGGGCCGCCGGAGGGGGGCTAGGAAAGGGGCTAGGGACCGTGGGTGTCGTTGGGCACGGTGAGTCGTCCGAGCGCTTCTGAAGCAGTGGGCCCAGCTTTCCCGGTTGGTCGACGAGTAAAGCGAAGACGGGCACCCGCCGAGTTTCATAGTGAACTGCTAGCCTGAAGCGATCCGCAAGCAGCGCTTGCATCATCAGGCGCATTTGGTCCTTCGTGGGATTTCCTTCCGCCCGTGCCCGGATATCGAACCGCTCTGTCGTCACCCACTTGGGTAGTTGCGAAAAGAAAAACTGCTCCTGAGCAGGAGTGATCTTGTATGCAAAGAGTATGTAAGTGACCAGCGGGAAATTACTCGCTCGGAAAAACCCTCCATTGGGGATATAGACATCGCCGGCCCCCAATGGGAAGTTGGAGCTTGATCTGTAAGGTGGGGTCGTGTTCTGCATTACCGAAGCGCTATCGAATGCCATCTTGCCGCCGGCCGCTATCTGCCAATCAGGCGCCGGCGATTGTGAGGGCGATTGCGCTGCGATTGACGCAGCGGTCAGTGATTGCTGCCACAGGAGTGCCCACGTCGCGCCGAGGAGTGCTAGGGCCAAGGCTTTTGTCGGAAGGAAATTTCCTCTACTCCCCATGGTCCAGTCCAAGACTCATTGAGGTTCTAACCGATGGGCCGAGGCTCGGATTATACGCCCAAGTCCTGAAGCCGGCTTTTCGGAAGCGGCTTTTGGCTCTGATGGGAGGCAAGGTTCGACTCTGAAATTCTAAAGGCATAGCCAAACTGGGCATTTTCCAAAATCCCGTTCTTCGGGAGTTCTGGTTGTTCAGTTCAAGCCTTGGTAAATAATGGCGTGGCGGCACGGAATTCTGCGATCGCAAGTACCGCAAATCAGAAGAGTCGGAAAGGACCGAGCGGTTACCGCCTTCTCGGGGGAGACATCATCAGGACGAAAGCCGCCCGCTTTGGCCATCTCATGCATAGCCAACATTGTTGCTGGACGGAAAAGCGTTCGTCCTAGAAGAGGACTCAGTCCAAGGCCGACGTAGTCGTAGCTCACTTCCCTTAAGTTTGCGAAGGGATCTTCGGCTACGACGCCTTCGATTCGTGGTTCAACTGCCGCCGATTGCAAAGCAATGGCGCCACCCATCGAAACGCCCAGCGCTCCCAGAAGACGCACAGTTTCACTCGAGTACAGCGCCATTGCGATCGCCTTGGTATCGTATCGTTCCTTCCAGCCGTAGGTGGCCGTTGTGCCACCGCTTTCACCATGTGCCCGGGCATCCATCATTACTACGTTGTAGCCATGGCGCAACAAAGCTCGGTATGACCAAGGACACCCGTACGATTGTCTGAGACGCCATGAAACAGGAGAATCCAATCCGCATTCGGTGTGCGTGCCCGGACTTTCCATCCCCGCAGTTCGATTCCATCCGGAGCACGAACAGAAAAATCCTCCTTTGTAGCCCCTGTGCGGAGCAGCATCGCTTCCGTTTGCGCAGAACGCTGGGGATTCACGTTCGCCGGATGGAGGACGCCAGAGCCCAGAGCTTGGCCCACGACTGCAGCGACGGCCGGTGCGAGTAAGAGCAAGATGAGCACAGCATATGTGCAGCGAATAGAGAATTTACGGCGCATTGGGCTTGAGTGCATGTTCGCGCTGGTGGCTGTGGTTTTAAAGCCTAACGCTCACAACGAGAGAGTGGGAGAGCCACTTGAGGCTTAGGTGCTTTAGAGTGAAAGCCAAGCCAGTACTGATCAAGTCGCATTTTCGGAAAGTGCCCGCCGGGTCGCAGTTACCGTTATTGAGTTAGTCTGGTTTTTCGTCGCTCGTAAGGATCTTATTCGCAAATGCGCTGGCAATGACGGCGTATCCGGCAGAGTTCGGATGGATGTTGGGCCCTACGGGCGGGGGCGCACCCATCCATGTCAAAGTCACCGTGAGGAATACGTTAAGAGGAAGATTGGAATTGGGAGCTGTCGTGAAGTCGTAATTGTGGAACGCCTGTGCGACGTCTGCCACAGGAATGTCGAACGTTTGATAGCTGATTTCCAGCACGCCATTGAAGAAGGTCGTAGCCAGCAGCGATTCATCGGCCAGCACTTGTCGGCTTGGTCCAAGCGTCCATGCAGCCAGGACTGGATCGTAATAATTCATGGCGACGATGAGCGTGTGTGGGCCCGCAGCCCTGCGCAACTCGGGGAGGATCTGCAACAAATCAGAGCGGACCGTGCTGAGCGCCGTGGTGACGCAGCGCCAATCGATACCGTTTAGGCTGGCGCAATGATCGATGTCGTTTGCACCGATGTCCAGCGTAACAATGGCGACTCTATTCGCCTCGAGGAAGCTCACCGCAGCCGCCAACTGGCTACCTGCGGCATAGCCACAGACGCCGCCATGAATCATCGTCGTGGTGGTCTCGCCCGGGCACCCGAGCTTGGCGAGCTGGAGTCCCGGCGTGCGGGAGAAGAGCATGGCGTAAAGGTCGTCGACATAGCCCTGGTTCGTCGGGGCATTCGTGCCGCTCGGAACTTGCGGCTGGACGCCCTGTGCGAGCGAATCGCCGAGGGACAGATAGTAGGTGGTTTGCGCACTTGTTCGCGGTGCGAGCGCCGGCCCCCACAGCATCACCAAGACGGACAGACTGACCAATCGAATTCTCATCTCGGCCTCCTTGGGCGCATGGGTTTCTGAATTTCCGATTTGAGACGGCTGGTTTCGAGGAGCGTATACCACTCGCGGGCTGGAAGCAACGAGTTTGGCAAAGAGCAGGTCCCAGCGATTTTGTCTGAAGATCGCTGGCGTTGCGGCAGTTCGTTTTGGGGTCATCAAGTCCCCGCTAATCCCCTGCCTTCGGGATGCCAAGTCTTGGTAAGTCGCGATTTCGGAAAGTACGCCAGCCTCAATCGCAGTTACCGAAATCCTGTCACATGGGCTCTAGCTGGTTTTGGGCAGTTGGGCATTTAGCGCCACGCAGGCGGCGAGCGCGGCGGATTTGTGGTCGCTTGTCCAGGGTGGACCGAGGGATTTTCCGGCAAGTGCGATCTTTCTGAGACTTTGGAGGAAGAGGCACCGACCAGCACTTCGCGCAATTCGCCAGTTCACGCTCAGGCAATCCGAACAAGGATCGCCAGTGACTCACAGGAGCGACGGATTGTTTGACGAAAAAGTTCGCCCTCGGCGGTGTGAATTAGCGGATGCGAGGCGAGAATCTGCGGCAGCGGCCGCAGCTTGCGTCCCCCGGAGAGGAGGAGAGCCACGGCAATAATCTCGTATCCGCGACTCTCCAAGTCCGCGATAGTGTTGCTGATCGCTTCACGGGCAAGGCGATCGCTTTCGGCGGTGTACTCAACGAGATATTTTTTAGCCTCAGGGAGTCCCAGTTCTTTCGCGCGATGATAGGGCTGATTTCCACGGTGCTTGGCATGCATCTCATTCGTGATAACGTCCACGCGCCGACGTTCGATGATGTTGACAGCCCCGGTAACAGCCACCAGCACTCCCCATCCGGAATGTATGCGGACGCCAAGGGCAGCACGCTCCATGACGAGACTGTGTAAGCGCGTTGCGGGTGACGGCCTCCGGGCAGCGCTCGCGGCCAACCGGCCGCAGTTCTACAAGGACATCACGCTCCCGTTTTACGGATACAACCGTCCGGGCGCAAAGATTTCCGAGGGAATCCGGGAGCACTGGTGGTTGTAGGGCATGCTGGGAGGGATCAAGGCGTTCTCGGAGACCGATTTCACCGAAGACCTGAAGAAGATTGACATCCCCGTGCTGGTGATGCATGGTGACGACGATCAGATTGTGCCGATCGGCGCCGCGGGTCTGATGTCCGCGAAGATACTGAAGAAGGCAACGCTGAAGGTCTATCCGGGGTTTCCGCACGGCATGCCCACGACCAACGCGGACCAAATCAACGCCGACCTGCTTGCCTTTTGCAAAGGCACTGCCACAACGGCAGCGGCGTAAGATTTTTTCAGATTTTGCGGACAACTCCCATGTCGTGTTCTCGGAATGCGTAGCCGGGCCGCGAAAAACCAGTTACCGAGAATGCCGTTTTATCGGGAGGTGGGTAACTCGTGTTCGATCAGGCGGTGGTGAATGGCATAAAGAGCAAGTTCCAACCGGTCGGAGACTCCCAGCTTGTCGAAGATATTGTGCAAATGATTTTTGACCGTTTGTTCGCTAATGATGAGTTTTTCCCCGATCTCTTTGTTCCGATAACCCTGCGCTAGCAGTTGCACGACCTCCTTTTCGCGATCGCTGAGCAGCGCTTTATCCCGCCGTGGCCCATTATCGGAACTCTGGGCGAAAGCTTTCATCACCTCCGCCGTGATGCGACTGTCCATGCAAATTTCGCCGCTGTGGACTCGGTGGATGCTTTGGACCAGCAAATCGCTCGCGGATTGCTTCAGAACGATGCCGCGGGCGCCTAGACGCATCGCCCGCACGGCGTCGCGCTCGTCTTCCGCCGCTGTTAGCACGATGATGCGAGTGGTGAGGGAATCATGATTGGTTTCCTCGAGGACAGCCAACCCATCTTTGCCAGGCATACGCAAATCGAGAAGGAGGATGTCCGGTTTGAGCTTAGTGAGCATGCGGACACACTCGTTTCCATTCGATGCCTCGCCCACAATTTTGATGTCGTCTTCGCTCTCGAGAAGTTTCCGCAAGCCTTCGCGGAAGATCACATGGTCATCGGCCATGAGGACGCGGATCGTTTGCTTCAGTTGAACCATTACCTTGTCACCGTAGGGAACTTCGATGGTCAGTAAGCGATAACCTAGTATGAACAAATCTGGTGGGCCTGCGACATAAAATACGTGCGGCGATATTGAGGTGATAAACGGCCCAACAGGCAGACTGTTTCGCGGTATAGTGGCTGAAAAGTAGTCATTTTGGAAAGTACGCCAGCCGCGAAATCGCAGTTACCGAAAATCCACTCGGGCACAATCGGCAATGTGGCCGGGCGGAGCATATCTCCGGTTAACTGACTGCACGACCAAGTGAGCATCGGTTGGACCGGCGGCTCAGACCACAATGCTCCAACTATCACACTTTCAGCACAGTTCCATTGCCCCAATCCATCCCATCTTGCAAGCTGAGAAAAAGACAGGGCATCCACCACCGAGATCCTCGAACAGCGCCGGAATCCGGGCCTCGGCCCGAATCCGGCTCCAATCCTAGAAAATCACCCCACCCGGAGCGCTACCACGATTGACGGTTGGCGCTCCGCTCTGTTCGGTATTCCGTTCATCGCGGCTGGTGTGTGGATCAGTCTCGCCGCCTTTGGCTTCCTCTCCGTGCGCAAGCACGCTTCCGATTGGGCGATGGGTATCATCGGCCCACTGTTCTTGTTAGGTGGTCTGTTCTTCCATTTACGGTCTGCGCGGCGCCGTGCGCAAAGCACGACACCTTCACGACGCAGCTCAGCGTCCAGGCCAACCGTGGCTCTACGATTTTCACTGGGGCCAGGAAGGCATTGCTTTCTCCGCCTTCAACACCATGCTCGAGCGCCTGCTGGTGGCTCTGGGCTGGAACGCCTTCCTCATTCCGTTCTTCTGGATCGGGCTGAGCGTCCGCGAAGGTCGGGTCTTTCTGTTTTTTTCTTCGTTCTTTGCCGTCCTTGGCCTTTTCTTCTGGTACCGCTGGGCGCAGATGCTGGCCGACCTTCTACGTTACGGCAACAGCTTCCTGACCTACGATTCTTTTCCCTATCTCCTTGGTGGAACCCTGCGTGCGCGTCTGCGTGCGCCTCATCACGTTTCAGACATTGACGCGCTCACCTTCACCCTGCGTTGCATCCAGGAGCACTGCGTCAGCACCGGCAGCAGTGGCAAGCGCTCAACTCGGGTCGTGTGCTACGAACTGTATAAGGATACTGACACACTCAATCGTGATCGTCTTGCGGGCCTGGCCGGTGGCGAAATCCCGGTTGAATTCCGCTTGCCCGCCAATCAACCCACCACGTCTCTCGTCTCCACTCCGCCCGTCTATTGGGAAATCGAAGCCCGGGGCCTGTCTCGAGGAGTCGGCTACGAAGCCTACTTCCTCGTCCCCATCTACAAAGCTTCCTAAGTACGTTCACAAAGTTTCTTTCGTATTCCCTGGGCGGTCCGCTTCATCGCGGGCCGGATAGCTCCTGAGAAGTTGGGTTCTTGAATGTGGCGACCGCCCAAAGGCCAGTCTCCGGGGATCTCGCGTTTATTGCTTGGCCGACAGAACCTCGCGATCCCCGCTGGGGCGTGCCCTGGTGGCAAATGCGTTTGTGTCGAGGCCGGGAGCAGCGTACGATGCGCGAGCCAGACTAAATCGGAAATTCCGGGTGAAACCGAAATTCGGTCGCGGTGGGCGGTGCTGAACGCGTGGTTCCACCCGCAACACGGGCGCCCGCAACGGGCTTGTCCACCCCCCGGAGGAGCGAAATGAAAGGAAGAACATATCGGTGCTGATTGGTTATCTGCTCCTCGCGATCGCGGCACAGGCGCAAACCATTCCGGTGACGGTACCAGCGGGCACACGTCTGCGCGTGAAACTGGAAACGCCCGTGAACACAAAGCGTCTACTCAGCGATCATGTCGAGGCTACGCTGATTGAACCGATCTCGCTTCGCGGCGAGGTAGCGCTGCCGGCGGTCACCCATCTCTCCGGCCGCATAACCGACGTACAGCAGAAGGGCGGTGCCATCTCCCGCGCGTCTGGAGCCTACCGTCATGATAGTTGGAATGAGCGACCTCCTTGTATAGCTGCTTCCAGCTATCAAGTGTCGTAAGCTTCGCGCTTCAGAGTTACAATAGCAACCCACCAATACAAAAGCGCAATCCGCAAGACTTGGAAAGCGAGGATACAGATGATTACCCCACGTCTCGCTTTGCGCGGTTCTCTGGCAGTTATGATTCTGCTTGTGTTGTTGGCCGGCCTCGCCATAGCCCAAGCCCCGAAAACTGCTGGGACCGCGAAGAAGTGGACTCCGCCACATACTCCCTGGGGCGACCCCGACCTGCAGGGAATTTGGAGTAACGCTACCATCACGCCCATCGAACGACCCAAGGAGCTTGGAGAGAAAGAGTTTCTTACGGATGACCAAGCGGCCGAACTGGAAGCGCGAGCAGCTCAAAGTCGCGTTGATGGCCCTCCCACAAAGGGAGACCCGGGTACTTATAATCAGTTCTGGTTCGAACGGGGAACAAAGGTCGTACCTACCAAGCGAACATCGCTCATAGTGGATACGCCGGATGGAAGACTTCCTCCATTGACGCCAGACGGCCAGAGGAGAGACCAGGAGAGGTTCAGGAGGCTAGGCCCAGGCGCTGTTGGCTCCTCCGGCAACGGTCCATTCGACTCATGGGAAGACATAAGCGTAGTCACGCGATGTATCACCCGCGGTCTGCCAAACGCCATGCTTCCCGGCGCCTATAATAATAATTTCCAGATTGTACAGAGTCCTGGATTCGTGGCTCTGTTTTCAGAGATGATGCACGAGACTCGTATCATCTCGCTCGATGGCCGGTCGCACATCGACGCGGGCATACATCAGTGGATGGGGGACTCGCGAGGTCATTGGGAAGGGAATTCCCTCGTTGTTGATGTGACTAATTTCCGCGATAACGATGTAACCGGTTTCGGCGTTCCCTACCGATTTTCCGAAACGTCGCACCTGCATCTGGTCGAACGCTTCACGCGTATTGACACCGACATAATTAACTACGAAATTACAGTAGACGATCCGACGACCTTTACCAGACCGTGGACCGCATCCATTCCGATGGTGAAGAGCGACGGTCCGATCTTTGAGTACGCATGTCACGAAGCAAACTACAGCATCGTGGACATTCTCAGGGCCTCTCGGGCCCAGGACAACGCCCCCAAGGACGGACCGAAATGAGTCGATGGGATTCTGTGGCGGGTGCTTCCGCCATTGGCATAAATTCAAATTCACGGTTTCAAGGGAGCGTTTCAGATGCGTAATCGATTTAGGGCCGTGGTATATATTATCGGCGCCGTCCTCGTGGGAGCTGGCCTCCGGACCGCCATAATTCTAGCCGCAGGCCAGGCAGCTCAGGCGCCCCCTACCGCTGGGCAGTTCCCCGCGTACCGCGCGCCTCGTTTGCCCGGCACGAGCGGGCCGGACCTGAACGGAATCTGGCAGGCTGTGACCTCGGCCGATTGGGATATCCAGGGACACGATGCGCAGCCGGGACTTCATCCTGAGCTGGAAGGTACGTATGATGCTCAGCCCGCAGGCCAAAGCATCGTCGATGGCGGCGAGATCCCCTACAAGCCGGAGATGCTCGCGAAAAGGAAGGCGAACTTTGAAAAGCGGGCTGTTGTCGACGTCATTAGCGACGACGCGAAATGGTATGACAGCGGCGACCCGGAGCTTAAGTGTTATTTGCCGGGCGTACCGCGAGCGACGTACATGCCATTTCCCTTTCAAATTGTGCAGGGCAATGGCTCGTACATTCTGATCGCCTACGAGTACGCGAGCACCACGCGCACGATCCGGATGAACTCCAACGATAAGCCTCCGGCCGATTCTTGGATGGGCTGGTCGCGCGGGCATTGGGAGGCCGACACGCTGGTAGTCGACGTCGTGGGATTCAACGATCTCACGTGGTTTGACCGAGCAGGAGATTTCCACAGCGATGCTCTGCACGTGGTCGAACGTTACACTCCAATCAGTCCTTACCATCTCGAGTACGAAGCAACCATTGACGATCCGAAAGTCTTTACGCGGACGTGGAAGATCAGTCTGCCGCTCTATCGGCGTATGGACAAGGGCGCTCAGCTATTGGAAGATAAATGCGTGCCTTTCGCGGAAGAGCTGCTCTACGGAAAGCTTCGTAGGAATCCGAGAATCCGAGCGCGGTAAGATGTTCTCGTGCGGACACAACGGTGCTCGTTTCAGGGCTTGACGATTGGCGACCGTCCAGCAGTTCAAAGCGTGGATCGAACCTAGCTGTTGAAAAACCCCGAGTTTGGATTTGCTCTCTGGAGACCCGGAATTTCGTCAGAGATTTGCTCTGCTCGTTCTCTACGCTGCTCGCCTGCCCAGCAGCCTTACAACCCGTAACCAAAAGGTGACGAGACCCAGGAGGACGCGGTGATCCCCGATGGTCCAGCCAGAGTGGACCCACATCGTGGGTAGTCAAGAATTCCGAGTGAAGCGCAAAAGATT
>QHYS01000307.1 GCA_003223325.1 Acidobacteriota bacterium | reverse complement strand
GGAGGGATGGTGAGCCATGACCTATACGGACGCTGCGGACCTCGTAGCGGAGTGGCTCATCTTGCACCAATGTGCACCGGGCTGCAAATGTCACGAATTGCGTCAAATTCCTGTCATCGCGGAAGCCTTGGCCCGCATGGGCACGCCGCCATGGATGCCTCCAGCGGATAACCGTTCCTACCGGATTTCCTGCTACTAAATATGAAGGTGACGATATGAGCCTGCTCGGGGCCAAATTCTCAGGATTAGGAACTGTGCTGGTGATTGTTTTCACGATCGTGGAAATCGTCACTATGGTGTACTGGCTGAAGTTGGCTCCCGGCAAACCCTGGTTGGCGATCGCCATTCTTTC
The DNA here is from genome assembly GCA_003223325.1 of Acidobacteriota bacterium. GTDB lineage: Bacteria > Acidobacteriota > Terriglobia > Acidiferrales > UBA7541 > Palsa-189. The sequence continues at coordinate 3,580 of QHYS01000307.1, read as the reverse complement.
GGTAGGCCTTGTAGTTGAGCACTTCATTTCCGCCGCCACTGGCGTACACGTTAGCAAAAAATAGGGGTTTTTGTGGATAACGGTTTCTACACCATCGCCAACTACCAGTGCTCGGAATGCGGCAAATCGCTAATCTGGGAGAGAACGTCTTTTGAGGAAAAAGAACGCTTGCGGCTCTTCCACCGGGCCCAGGATGGCTGCAGCCGCAGCGGTAAACGGTACCTGGCGCCGATTCAAAGTTTGCCTGAATTGACGGAAGCTTCCGAAGTTCCTCCGAAAACCGCCGTATAGCAAATTCCTGTGTGCTATGACTGCATATTGGGCCACCATTCGCAAGACGAGCGGTGCGAGTGCGCGTCGGAAGCAGAGCCTTCTGCGATTTTCCGTTGGAAGATTCCCCGCCTCCAATCTGCTCAGCTCGGACACGGCAGGGGAAGGGCAGGCATTGTGCGAGGCGCTAGAGTGGCCTTTATCGCCTTCTAGCATCAGCCTGCCCGTAATTGAGCATTAAAGTGTGGGCCTCACCGCTAGGCAAAAGCGCTTTATAGCCGAATACCTGATTAATCCAAATGCCACAAAAGCAGCTATCGCAGCCGGTTACAGCAAAAAGACGGCGGAGGTTGCAGGCTCGAGGTTGTTAAGAAATGTTAAGGTTTCTCAAGCTTTAGCGAAAAAGTCCAACGCGCTTTATGCCGACCTCGAAATTTCGGCCCGCAAAGTCCTGCAAGGCATCGCCCAACTCGCCTACTTCGATCCGCGTAAGCTATTCGACGAAGACGGCCGGCTCAAACCGATTACTGAGCTGAACGATGTGACGGCTATGGCGGTATATGGCATAGACGTGCAAAGCCTCTATAGCCATTTCGGCAAAGGCCAGGCACAAGAGATTGGCACGATTAGCAAAATCAAGCTGGCCGACCGAGGATTAAATCTTGAGCGGCTAGGCCGGCATTTGAAACTCTTCACCGACCGAGTCGAAGTGACTGATCTGGCAGGAATTCTGGCACGGCTTAAAGCGGGACGGGAGCGGGCCGCGAAATCGTGAGCGCAAGGGTTGAAGCTTTGCCCGACGTTCAGCTTGCGGAGGAAGTCTCCCACTACTACGCCGACCCGCTCGGCTTTGTCATGTTCGCCTATCCTTGGCAGGAACCAGGGACGCCGCTTCAAGACGAACCAGGCCCGGACGATAACCAGAAAGAATTCTTGCTCGCGCTCGCCGCAGAAGTGAAAAAACGCAAGTTCAACGGCATGGACCCGGTAATGCCCGTGCAGATGGCCGAATCTTCGGGCCACGGTACAGGCAAATCCGCTATGGGCGCCTGGATAGCCGACTGGATTTTGTCCACCCGTCCGGGCTCGATTGGTACGGTGACCGCCGGCACATTTACGCAGCTCGAGTCTCGCACCTGGGCGGCCATTCGATACTGGACGAAGCTCTCGATCACCTCGCACTGGTTTGAAATCCAGGCGCGCAGCATCCGCCACAAGCAATTCCCAGAAAGCTGGAAAGTTGTAGCCCAGACCTGCAAGGAAGAGAACGCGCAATCCTTTGCTGGCCAGCACGCCGCGACTTCGACATCCTGGTACATATTCGATGAAGCTTCGCAAGTGCCCGACAAAATCTTCGAGACGGCTTATGGCGGCTTGACCGATGGCGAGCCCATGTTTTTCGCCTGGGGCCAGATGGTCAGAAATACCGGCGAATTCTACCGCATATGTTTTGGCGATTTGGCCGTCCGCTGGAATCACAGGCGTGTGGATTCCAGGACCTCGCGCTTCACCAATAAAGCTTTGATCGCGCAGTGGGAAAAAGATTACGGGCTAGAGTCAGACCACTACAAAGTGCGCGTGCTTGGCTACCCGCCCTCGGCTTCCGAACTGCAATATATTGACAAGGCCAGAATTGACGCCGCCCGCAAGCGCAAAGTCTCAGCTTTAGCGGATGATCCTCTAATCGCTGGGTTCGATGTCTCGGGTGGTGGACGAGCTTGGAACGTCATCCGATTCCGCCGCGGCCTGGATGGCAATCCTGCCGACATGAAGCCAATAAGAATTCCCGGTGAACATGATCCAGAGCGTTCTCAGCGAGTCGGAATCTGCGCCGAACTCTTGCAAGACAAACGTCCAGGAAAACAGATTGCCGCCATGTTCGTTGATTCGGCTTTCGGCGCGCCTATCGCCGTTAGGCTCAAGGCCATGGGCTTCGATAATGTCTATGAAGTTAATTTTGGTGGAGCCTCGCCTGACCCGCACTGCCTGAACATGCGGGCTTACATGTGGATGAAGGCTAAGGAGTGGCTGCTTTTGGGCGGCTTGCCGGATGACGAGAATCTGTGCGGCCAACTGGCGCTGCCCGGCTATCACATTAACAACTCCGGGAAACTAGTCATCGAGTCAAAGGCTTCGATTCAAGAGCGTGGCGAAGCAAGTCCAGACGATGCCGACGCTCTGTGCCTGACGTTTGCACAGGCTGTGGCGCCGCCGCGGAAACCAGCTCCACCGCGGCCGGTTTCAAGCGAACATGACTGGATGGGATAGATGCCTAAATTCCTTGAGCAAAAATTAAAAGCAGAATATGGCCAAAGTTCCAAAATCCTTTACATGGCCATGAACAAGCTGGGGGCCATGCACGGCAATAAGGAAACAGCCAAGGGCCGCATGATGCAGCGCAAGCACGACAAGAAAGGGCGGCTCACGCGGCTGATGGGACGGTAGAAATATGCGCATGACTGAATCCGCCAAAAAGGCTGTGCCCACCTCTCAGCGCGGCCTTCCTGGCAAATCCGGCACAGGTTCCTATCCCATGCCCGATGCGAAACATGCCGCGGCTGCTATCGGCTTTGCCGCCATGCATCATGGCCCAGCATTTGCCGCCAGGATTCGCGCTAAGGCGAGAAAACTTGGCTATGCCAAACCCCAGAAGAAAGTCCGCATGACGAAACTCATGGGCCGCTAAATGTCCACCGCACTCGACATCATCTCTTCATCTTTACGCTTGCTCGGTGTTCTGGCGGAAGGCCAAACTCCGTCAGCAGCTCAAGGGCAAGACGGACTCGTCGTGCTCAATGACATGCTCGATGCTTGGCAGATTGAGCGGCTGATGATCTTCAACATCAGCATTGCGGATTACGCGCTGATCGCCAACCAGCAAGCCTATACACTCGGTACAGGCGGCAATTTCAACGCACCGCGGCCGGCGAAAATTGAGCGCATATCTTTGGTGTTGCTATCTAACCCTACAAATCCTCTAGAGCTTTCGATGGAATACACCGAATCTGAAGAACTCTGGCAGCAGATTCTGTTGAAGAAGACAAATTCGACCTATCCTCTCTTCTGCTACGACGATAGCGGCTTCCCCAATCGCACGCTGAATTTCTGGCCGATTCCGCGCGATGTCAATAATGCCCGCATTTATTCTTGGTCGGCGCTGTCGGCATTTGCCGATGTCACCTCAACCGATTACACCTTTCCGCCTGGATACCGCGAAGCTTTGCGCTACAACTTAGCCATCCGCTTAGCCGATGAATACGACCGAACAGTTAAACCGGCTACCGCAGCTATGGCTCAGCAGGCTTTGGCG
>QHYS01000306.1 GCA_003223325.1 Acidobacteriota bacterium | reverse complement strand
CTCGATTTCTCATCTTCGACAGGGATGCCAAGTATGGCTTGGAGGTTCCGACCGCGGTGCGCTCGATGGCCATCCGTCCGGTTCGGACCTCGATCCAAAGTCCTGGGCAAAATGGGGTTGTAGAGCGGTGGGTGGAGAGTTGTCGGCGTGATCTGCTGGACCACGTCATTGCCACCAGTGAACGCCATTTGAAGCGGCTGTTATCCGATTATGTCCGCTACTACCATGAAGACCGCACTCACTTGGGCCTGAACAAGCAAACGCCGTCGGGCAGAGTTCGGTCAATGGATCGGGGTGCGGTCGTGTGTCGAGCGCGCCTGGGCGGCATACACCACCGCTACGACCGAGCTGCCTTCCATGAGAAGGCCGGTGCGAGTCAAGACGTTTTTGGAGTTAAGTCCAGCGCAGCAACGACGCGCGAGAAAGGCAACTTGGCCACCTCATTGACTTGCTTCACCAAATCCGCATTCGAGGCTTCGAACAGACACATGCAATGAGCTTCACCCGGCACAAAGGTCGTGCGGATGTAGCGAACAGGCTTGCCCTGCGAGGTGAACTGTTTACACGTGTCGATTGCGGCTTTTTGTGCGGCAGCAAGTTGATCATTGGTAATTCCCGGCAAACTGCGGTCTACCATGAAAACAGGCATTGTGCACCTCGCTTTGAATGGGATGCCGCGATTATCTGACCGCCGCGCAGCAGGGTCAAGCTAAACCGGTGTTGGCGCAAGCCGATTAGTCCTGACAAACGGATTTTCGGAAACTAGCAGAAACTTACGAGATGAATCGAAAGAGCCGGGTCACTGAACCTTGACGGCGACCGTTTTCTTCGCGTTGGGAGAGACGTCGATAGTTTCGCCGAGGCCGAGCCAAGTCTTAATCACGGCAGGGTTGGACCATTCCTGATCCCAGCCATTCTCGACGGCCACAACGGTATAAGATCCCGGCAGGACCTGCGGCAGCATGAAAGTACCGTCACTATCACTCTGATCCCGCCGCAGAGACAAAGGATCGCCGGTGAAATTCTGCGGGACGAGCAGAATCATGGCTCCTGCAACGGATCTCCCATCGTGCTGCGCCACGCCTTCCACCTGGGTCACGCCGCGGGCTGCGTAAACCGTCAGATTCGCGGCATCCGAGCCCTGAATTTCAAAGGTACGGCCTGACGTCTTCGCACCGGTGCTCTCCACGTGGTCCACGTAAAATCCGGGAGCGCCCAGCAAGGTTAGATCGTAGAGTCCGGCGTTCACGGGGGCATTGCGGAATTCGAACTTGCCGTCCGGCGAGATCGCTGTGCTAAACATGGCGCCCGTATTGCGGTTACGAATTCCAATCCCCGCCCGTTCCAAGGGGACCGTCTGAGTGGAAACTTTGACCTCGCCGGCCACGTTTACAGGCGAGTTCAGCTCGGCTAGGGTGACTTCACCGTTGCGCGAGACGGTGATTTCCTGGCGAAGTGTCTGCCGTTCGTTCGGGGCTGCATTGCTATTCAGGTTGAGATTGACGACGAAATTTCCGGGAAGGAGGCCGGCCACGTCAACATAGTCTTTATTAATGTTCGTGATTTGCGCGCGGCCAAAGCCGGGCGGCGCGCCGGGAACGGATTCGCTGAGCTGCACGCCCACATTTTGAGAAAGGTCGATTCCGGGGGCGGTCAAACGCAAATGCAGGGCGCGTACTGGTGCGAGATTCACATCCGCCGTGGCCTTCTCGCCCGGCTGCAAGGCGATCGGAGTCGCCCTGGCGGCGTCAGTTTCGCGCGGGGAATAGGTGAGTGGATAGGCGACGTCGAGATCCGTGTTCTGCTCCAGGCCGGGTTGCACGCGCGAGACGGCAGAAGCGTCAAGCGCCGATTGAGGCACCAGGTCTGTTTGCACGTTGTGTTGCGCGTACCAGGGTTGCGCCGAGACGGCGATGTAGTAGCGGCCCGCTTGCAGACCGGCGAAGCGGTAGCGTCCCTGGTCGTCGGTGGTGACCTGCCGTTCGGTTCGGAGGCCGCCCTGGCCGTTTACACCCGAGTGAAGGAGCATGACCTGAGCGCTGCGAACAGGATCGGAAAACTCATCGGTCACCTGGCCGGAAATTGAGCCCAGGGGGAAGAGCTGCAATACCAGGTTCTCTGAAACGAGATCCTTGCCCACGGCCACCCCCGTCGAAAAGGTCTCGTGTTGCTGAAACATGCGGTAGGGATAGCCTTTGGCGCTGCCGGACAGCACGTATTTGCCTGGCGGCAGATCGTTGAAAGCGAAGCGGCCTTCGGCAGCGCTGGAGGTGCTAATCCGGCGGCTTCTATCGGTCGTGGGGCTGATAAAAACGTTGGCTTTCGCCAGCGGCACGCCCGTCACTCCATCCACCACCGTTCCCGTGATTTTGAATTGGCTCTCCCCGGAGGATTGATTTTCAGCGGATTGATTTGCCGAGGATTGAGGAGCTGCGGCCGCGGGCCAAATCGCCGCGAGCAGAGCGAACGTCCGCACTATGCTTAGCCGCATTGTTGTTATTCTCCGCGCGTCTGCAATTCGAGATTGACCGCCGCCTCACCGTTTGGAGCGAGCCTCACGAGCTGAGCGCCGGAAGAAAAGCTGCGCATCGCTTCGGGATTGGAATATTCGAGGCCGTCGACTCTGTCCAGAGCAAAAACGCGATATTCGCCCGGCGGCAGGTCTCGTTTCTCGAATTTTCCTACCGGGCCCGCGACGAACGTGATCGGCGCTTGCGCCCTGGAATCCGGCGCCAAAATGACGATGCCCTGGGCCGGCTGGCCGCGGGACAAAACCGTTCCCGCCAGGGCGGCCAAATCGTCGCGCAGGACGATCTCAAGCGGCGTGCCAAGATCACCCGCATCGATGCTCAGATCGTCGGTCAATAGATTTGCGGGTCCGCGGCGCGCCGATTCCACATACCACGGGCCGAAGGGACGGATGCGGACTCGGTACGCGCCCGGTTCCACGTTGCGGATCGCGAGAGAGCGATTCTCGGGCGGGCCTTCCATCGTGGACGAACGGATATTGCGTGTGACGCTTCCTTGCGAGATCAATTGCACGCTGACCATCTGCTGTCCATTTAGCCGTGGGTCGGGCTGGATATTCCGCGTAGAGCGGAGTTCGACGGCGATCGGAAGGATCGCAGTCGGGCCAACGTCCAGGCGGATGCCCGCAGTATCGCCGGTCACGGTCAGGGGTTGGCTCCCGACGCCTACCAGACCGCCCTTACCTGCAACGTTGGCTTTGAGCACATAGGAACCGGACGGAACGAAGCCCGTGAAAGCTCCGTTTTGCGGATTTGTGCGAATTCCCACCGGAACCGCCTGGCCATCCGGCGTAAAGAGCTGGACGTTTGCAGGCATTCCCGCCGGAGCACCCACGACGAGCCCACTGATCTGGTGAAGCAGCTCGGACGGCAACGAAAGGTCGGCACGTATCTGTTTGCCGGGTGTGATCGCGATGGGCGCAGCCGATGAAATATCCAAACTACCACCGTAATAAGCGGCGCCGTAGCCCTGCGGCGGGGCGTCAGTTCCTCGGCCGGGAGGCGGCATGGGCGATGCCCTCGGGCCGGCTATCAAGTAGTAGATTCCCGGCGCCAATCCAAACAAGCGGAATTCGCCTTCATCGTTGGTCTGGCCGCCGCTGCGTTGCTGCCAGTTCCTCTCGCCATCCGTGAGAGCGCCGTAGAGCAGCCTCACGGACACATTATTGACTGGTTCGCCGTCGGGCCCGGTCGCGCGGCCGTAAATCACACCTTCGGGGACAAGCTTCAGGATGACCGGCGGCATGTCTGGTCCGACCTGGATTGGGTGATCTACGTATGGCGCGCCTTGGCGGAGTTCCTGTTCGCTGAAGAAGCCCGGCTTGCGCACTGTCAGGTTTATCTGGCCCTGGGGAACCCCTTCGAAGCGGAATTTGCCGTCAGCCGGGGTGAGAAGGGAATTCTGGCGGGGAAAATGGATCTGAACGAGGGCGGCATGAACGGGCTCGCCTGTAACAGAGTTGATAACCACGCCCTGCACGGTAAAGGTGGGCGCGCTGGAATTCGCCGGGTTAAGTTGAAATTGCGGCGCAGGGAGCTGCGCGAATGCTGGGGTCGGCGCAATCAATAACGAAAGCAGCCATAACAGCGGGATGAACATGGCCGCTCCTTCAGGCCTTGCGATGCACTACACCGCGTTTAGGGTTGGTACGAGGACATGATTGCGAACTGCGAAAGCCGCTATGAGGATACATCAGATCAGCGGCTGGAAGACACTGCGCGACGCGCATCGCGTGTACGGCAGAGGGACGGCCGTGTGGAGTTAATGCGTTCGCTGGAGACGGTGTTGCATTGTGGGCACGGAGTGCTGCGGGAGGTTGGCACGCCAGCAGCGCTCACACAAGCGGCTCCTCAGAGGTCCAAAAAAGCCAGTTTCCGTGTATAACGTCGGCGGCGTTGTCAAGAGTTTTTAGAGTTTTTTTCATACATTTTATGGCAGCTCCACCCACACTCCTGGCGTTGCGAGCCGAGAGCGGGGTCAAGGGCGCTCCGCGAAGCGGGGGCGTTACTCGAAGACCCTTGACCCAGGAGGAAAGATGAGTAACTGAGAGATATTCACAGCCGTCGCCGCTGTGGAAAATGTGGAAATTTTGAGTTTGCTGACCGGCTACACTGTCGGCGGCAGGCGTCCCGCGGTCATGAATAGTAGACCCTAACACTCGATGTTTACGTCAAGATTTTCAGCCGCGGGATGCGCTTTGTTGCAACGAATACTCAGATACTGTCAGGCCCCTGATGAGGCTATGACTCTGCTATAAGGATTTCGAACAACAAAGCCAGCCTGCGATAGAGCAGAGAGAACCAACACATTCGTATGGCAGGAGGGAATCAAGAAAACTCATGAGTCCAAACCCTATAGCGCTCAGCAAAGTTGACCCACCCCTCGCTCAGATAAATTCAGCTAAATGACAGACACATCCCCGGCAGCAGATTCTAGAAGCGGTTTGCCCAGGTG